>JAHFHU010000016.1 GCA_023246755.1 Candidatus Magasanikiibacteriota bacterium | reverse complement strand
CCTCGAGTGCACTGTGTAAAACTTTGTGGAGTTTCAGATTGACAAAAGCCCTCTAGGCAACTATAGTACTCGCCACGCACTATGCAAGAATTCATCAAAATTCGCGGCGCGCGCGAGCACAATTTGAAAAATATTTCGCTCGATTTGCCCCGTAACAAAATGATTGTGTTCACGGGTCTTTCGGGTTCTGGAAAATCATCGCTTGCGTTTGACACAATTTTCGCAGAAGGGCAGCGGCGCTACATCGAATCACTTTCCGCGTATGCACGGCAGTTTTTGGGTGGCATGCAAAAACCAGATGTCGATGAAATCGAAGGTTTGTCGCCCGCAATTGCGATTGATCAAAAAGCGCATTCGGCAAATCCGCGGTCAACGGTCGCAACGATCACGGAAATTTATGATTATCTGCGTGTGCTGTTTGCTCGCGTTGGCATTCCGCACTGCATTTTGTGCGGCGATCCGATTCAGCGTCTCACCGCAGAACAAATCGTAAATTTAATTTTGAAAAATTTAGGCAAAACCGTGAAGGGCGAAATCAAAATGTTGTCGCCGCTGGTGCGCGGGCGCAAAGGTGAGTACTACCAATTATTATACGATCTTTACAACGCGGGATTTATGGAAGTGCGCGTTGATGGAGCGATGAGCTCGCTGAAAAAACGAATCAATCTCGAGCGCTACGAGCAACACACGATTGAAGTTGTTGTCGACACAATTCCGGTGCTGGGCTTAACGCAAGAAAAAGATCGCGACCTGCAAAAATCAGAACGACAACGCCTTGCTGAAGCGGTTGAAACTGCGCTCGCGAAAAGTTCTGGCCTCATCACCATCTTGTTTCCGGACAAAACAGAAAAATTATTTTCAACAACGTTCGCGTGTCCACGCGATGGATTTTCGTTTCCTGAAGTTGAGCCGCGTTTGTTCAGTTTCAACTCGCCGCATGGTGCGTGTCAAACGTGTAGCGGACTCGGAACTGAATCACTGTTTTCAGAAAAACCATGCGCGGTGTGTCACGGCAAACGTCTGCGACCCGAAGCGCTCGCGGTTAAAATTGGCGGCGCAAGCATCGTTGAACTAACCGCGCGCACGATTCGCGACTCACAAAAATTTTTAGAACACTGGTTTTTTCATGATCTTGATGAACTGCGTCATGAAATTGCCGAACCCGCGATGCGCGAAATTTTGGCGCGCCTCCAATTTTTATTAAATGTTGGTCTTCACTATCTTACACTTTCGCGTCTCGCCGGCTCACTTTCGGGTGGTGAAGCGCAGCGCATTCGCCTCGCGTCGCAAATCGGTTCGCGTCTTGTTGGCGCGCTTTATGTGCTCGACGAACCAACGATCGGCCTCCACCAAGCAGACAACGAAAAACTCATCAAAACATTGTGCGAGCTGCGCGACATCGGCAACACGGTGATCGTGGTCGAACACGACGAAGACACAATTCGCGCGTCCGATCATCTCGTTGAATTCGGTCCGGGTGCGGGAATTCATGGCGGCGCAATTATTGTCGAAGGCAGCATCGAAAAATTACTCAAGCAAAAAAAATCTCCATCGCTCACCGTGCAATATTTGACCGGCGAGAAAAAAATCGCGCTTCCGAAAAAACGTCGGCCACCCGTGCATGACACGATTCGCGTCATCGGCGCCGCGCAAAATAATTTGCGCACCATTGATGTGGAAATTCCACTTCGACGATTCGTGTGTGTCACCGGTGTGTCAGGCAGCGGCAAATCAACGCTCGTGCACGACATACTATACAAAGCAGTCAATCGTCGCCTTAATCACGCGGGACTTTTGCCTGGCCGTCACAAAGAAATCAAAGGACTCGAATATATTGATCGGATTATCATGGTTGACCAGTCTGCAATTGGGCGCACCTCGCGTAGCAACCCCGCAACATACACCGGTGCATGGACACCAATTCGCGAATTATTCGCATCAACTTCGGAAGCAAAACTCCGCGGCTACCGTCCGGCACGCTTCAGTTTTAATGTGGCGGGTGGTCGATGTGAGCATTGCGAAGGTCATGGCGAAGTCGCCATCGAAATGCATTTTTTGCCGACCGTTTGGGTGCCGTGTGAGGTGTGCAAAGGTGCGCGGTTTGATCGCGAGACGCTTGAAGTTACGTACAAAGAAAAAAATATTTCCGATATTTTGAAAATGACGATCGAAGAAGCGGAGAAATTTTTTGAAGACATCCCGACGGTGAATGACAAATTAAAAATGCTCAATGAAGTTGGTCTTGAATATTTGCAGCTCGGTCAATCTGCGCCAACATTGTCGGGCGGCGAGTCACAGCGCGTTAAACTCGCAGCAGAACTTTCCAAACGTACGCAGGGTCGGACGCTTTACATTCTTGATGAGCCGACGACGGGTTTGCATTTCGCGGACATCCAAAAACTTCTGGACGTCATCCAAAAAATTGTTGACCGTGGCAACACAGCGCTGGTCATCGAACACAACCTCGATGTGATAAAATCTGCGGATTGGATTATTGATCTTGGGCCGGGTGGCGGCGATGAGGGCGGTTCGGTTGTTGCATTCGGCACGCCCGAAGACGTTGCGCGCAAAGCAGGGAGTCTCACGGGAAAATATTTGAAAAAAATTTTGTAATGTATGTCACGCAAACCCCGGTTTATTTTTTGGAATAGCAGCAAAGCGCAGAACGCGCGCACTGCACACATTAAAAAATTTTGGTTTCACGGAGATATTTTTCGAAGTGTTTTTTTTGATGCGCTGTCTCTGACGATTCCGTACGCGGAAGATTTTATCACGAAAATTTCAGCAGACGCGTTGCCGCACACATCGGGGCATCCGCAGCGCGATGCGCAACTGCTTCTCGAAGAGGAAACTGCGCACGCACACGTGCATCGCGCGTACAACGAGATGTTGCGCAGCGAAGGATATCGAACTGAAAGTTATGAACGATTGGTTCCGCTCTGGACGTCATTTGTTATGCGACATTTTTCACTCGGCAATCAATTTGCGGTTGCCGCCGCAGTTGAGCATCTGACTGCGTGTTTGGGCGTGGTCGGTCTTGATTACGCGGTGCTCGACATCGGGGTTGATGCGCGAATGCGCCGCGTTTGGATGTGGCATTTAATCGAAGAGGTTCATCATCGGCACGCGTGTTTTAATTTGGCTCGATTTTTCGGCGCGCGCTACTACATGCGTGCGAGTGCGCTCATTGCGATGACCATAATTTTTATACTGATTCACACGTACACGATGGCGGGTTTGCTCTGGCAGAGCGGGCATCTATTTGATTATTCTGTGTGGCGCGAAGGCGTTCGTTTTGCCTGTGGGAAAAATGGCGCCTACAAAATTATCATCCCATTTTTTTCGTACTTCAAACCAAATTTTCATCCCAACGAAATCCCGATTCGTTCCGTGGTAAGCGAGCACATCCACCAGTATCATATCGAGTCTGAACTATTGAGCTATTTTAAATAGCGGCCGGCGATTATACACGACGCGAAACACGTGTCAAGAGTCGAAAATCGATGCACCCTGTGTATAAAAAATAGGTGACGATCAGCCGCACGTTTTGTGCAAACCAATCGTCACCACCCTGCCTTACTTCGCGAGCGACCACGGGAGTGTTTCGCCACCCATGAGCGCGGGGAAACGACCGTACATGTCGGACACCACCATCGGTTCACGCACGAGGGTGATCGTGCGCGTGGATGGTGAGAAGCCATAGAAGTGTGGACCAAACTCTGAGGCAAACGCACCGAGTTGTTTCAGCAATCCAGTCTGTTCGAACGTATCCACAAGCATCGGTAGCAACGTCGGTGCCGTGAATGCACCAGCTGCGCAGCAGGTGCTGATTTTTCGATCAGTCGGGTGTGGCGCGCTGTCGGATCCAAGAAAGAACTTCGGATTCCCAGACACCGCAGCCCTGCGCACTGCCAACATCTCATCACGATGCTTAAGCACCGGCATGCAATAAAGGAGTGGTCGCAGCCCCGCGCCGAGCATGTCTGTCCGGTTGAACCGAATGTGATGCGCGGTGATGGTTGCGGCAACGCGATCGTTGAGTCGCATCACGCACTCAACCGCTGCGCGTGTTGAGATGTGCTCGAGCACGATGCGCAACCGTGGAAATTCTCGATGGATCGCGCGCACCGTGTCAAGAAACATCCATTCGCGTTCAAAAACATCGATCTTTGCGCCTTGTGCTTCTCCGTGCAGGCATAGAACCATGTCGCACTCCTGCATCGCCCCGAGCGCACCGAGAAAATTTTCGCTGCGAAAGTTGGTGATGCCGGCATCCGAGTTTGTCGTCCCACCTTTCGGATAAACCTTCGCGGCTTTGACACCACTTACACATGCAACCTCGATGTCATCCGCCGTCGTGTTGTCCGTGAGGTAGAGGCATGGGATAACCGCAAGGTTAGAATTTCCTGCTGCCTCTGCTGCCCGGCGGATTTTCTCCGTGTATTCCATCACCATGTTTCCATTGATGAGCGGCGGCGTCGTATTCGGCATCGCGAGGAGCGCGTCGCAATAGGCCGCGCTATGGCCGACAAGTTCTGGAAGTACGTCATCCTGACGCAGGTGCACATGCGCGTCGAACGCGCGCGGGATCGTGAGGCTGTTCATTTTGATACTCCTACCGACGTCCAAGTCGGCGATTGACGTGTGCGATTGTCCGCGCAACGTGCGTCGGACGAAGAAATGCAATAGAACCAAGGAACACACTGTCTGCGCCGGCGTCGATTAATCGATCTGCGTCTGCGGGGCAGAGAATGCCACCGCCCGCATTGATCGGTTTTTTGAATCCGGCTGCGCGCGCCTCGCGAACCCACGCTTCAACAAGTGGCAAAAGCGGCGCACCCGAAAGTCCACCACCGCCAAATTTCGCGAGCGGGGATTGTGCTTTGTCAGCCGTGCCAAACAGCTTAATCCAGTCGATTTTGTCCGGCAACGCCCCGAATGGCACGGTGTTGGAAACACAGATCGCATCGCAGCCGGTACGTTCGGCCATCCGAAGTGCGGTTGCAACAGGCGTCGTCACGCTGACTTTCAGCATGATCGGAACGTCAACCCGCGCGAGCGCATCGATTTGGCCATGTGCGTGCACAATCGCTTCGTCGGGCGCCATCGGCATCGCACCAACGTTCGGACATGACACATTAAGTTGAATCCCAATGGGTGCGCGAAAGCGCGGGAGGTGATGCGTAAGTTCATGCGCAAAACCAAACGCTTGCCGGTGCGGCCGTTCGATCATGAGATCACCGAACATCAGATCTGTTGGCAACGTCATGAACGAGAGAAAGAACGGTTGCGTTTGATTTTCCCAACCCGCGTGCGCGAACAGGAACGTCGCACCCGGACCAGACAGGCCGACCGCATTCAGCGCCACACCCGCTCGTCGATCGATGTAGATGCACCCGGGAAAAAATTCCTGCGGCGTCATCCCATCTTGTTTGAGCGGCATATTGCCGGTGTTTGGCGAGAACGTTGTGGTTTTTGCCACAAACGTTGATCCGCCGAAGTTCAGACCGAACAATTTGAGCCAGTGGTGATACCACCACCCACGCCCGTCAAAGTTTCGCACGCCAGATGCATCAAGCACATGGCCAAACTCGATTCCACGAAGTTTCATGACGCCCTCCTGGGGCTTATGGTTGAGCGCAACTTTATATTTTTTCGTTAAAAAAGTCAATTACCGTGCAGCTGCGGCGGGCACGAGCCCAACATGCTGCTCAACACGGGTGAGTCGATTGCCAAACATTGCGAGTTCTTGGCGCACGCCTTTGAGTTCTCCAATTGTTTGGTCTTCGCGCATTAATACGTGGTCGCGGAAATCGGCCATTTCGTCTGAAAGCGCTTCAAATTGGGGTGCTACCGCCAATTGCACAGCCTTCGCAAACTCTGGGTCAGCGAATGATGCTTTGACAGCCTTTGTAAACTCTGGCCCTACAAACGAAGCCTGAACGGCTTTCCTAAACTCCTCACCTTGAATCAGTCCCAAAAAATCCTCCTTGGACATATGGTTTAAAATTAGCGAATGATGTGGCGAGTATACCAAACGCGAAATGGTTGTCAAGCGCGCAAAATCCTGCTAATCTGACACCATGAAAAAGAACAAACGGCTCAAACTCAATACCATCGATGAGTTGGCGGCGGGCTACAAAAAAATCAAAGCGCGCTGCCGATATTTTGGTGAATGCGGTGGGTGCCTGATGCAGAATTTGGCGTACAGCGATCAGGTTGAGTTAAAACATCAACTGGTTAATCGTGCGTTTGAAAAAAATGGGCTCACGGCGCGACTTGAAAAAACAGCGATTACGGTTTCGCCCGAACAGTGGTTTTATCGCAATCGCATGGATTTTCCGGTTGGTGAAAATGCCGAGATCGGGCTTAAGCCATTTGGAAAGTGGCGCGATGTGCTTGACGTGAAAGAATGCTTTTTGTTATCCAAAGAAACGCCAGAGATTTTGCAGCTCGTGCGCGATTGGATGATTGCGTGGCAATTGCCCGGTTGGAACAACGTCCGTTACACGGGCTATGTGCGCTACGTGATTGTGCGTGAAGGGAAATTTACCGGCGAGCGAATGGTCATCGTCGTGACATCCGCAGATGCAAGTGGCGAAACGGGTCCTGATGCGTGGGATGATCTCGTGCGGCGCCTCAAGTCATCGTGTACAACGCTGTATCACGGCGTCAATCCAACGATCACCGATATTTCAATTCCCGAAGAGTTACATTTGTTGTTTGGCCCGCAATTTTTAACAGAAAAAATCAACGGCTACACGTTTAAAATTTTTCCGTCCTCGTTTTTTCAAACAAATTCCGCGGGTGCAGAGTTGTTGCAGCGGCGTGTGGGTGCGCAGGTGCACGGCACGCGCGTGCTTGATTTGTATTGCGGCATGGGATTTTTTACGATTGATTTTGCGGCGTGTGGGAAAAAAAGTTTTGGCGTTGAACTTGATGCGGCGGCGATTGATTTGGCGCGTGAGAATGCGTCGCTCAACAAGGTGACGGCGGAATTTGCGGCTGCATCTATGGAAGAGTGGGTGAAGGGCGATGGCCCCGCGATTATCAAAAATTTTGCGCCGGATTCGATCGTGATTGATCCGCCGCGCATGGGCCTGCACCCGCGCGTGCTCGATTGGCTGTGTGAACAACGTGTCGCGGAACTCGTGTACGTTTCGTGCAATTTTGAACAACTCGCGCGCGAAATGGTACAATTGGAAAAATCTTATCGATTGGTTGCGCTCGAAGCTGTTGATATGTTTCCGCATACGCCACATATTGAAACGATCGCGCGATTTGAAAAAATTAAGGGTTAAATGATTCGCAACACCTCTTGACAAACTCATTTGTTCATGAGAAAGAGATTTGGTATAGTCGATTTATAATTTTAATCGCATCATATGCAATCACCAAAGGAGGGGATGGCGCAGACCCCGCAAAAAAAGGTGCCACGGAAAAATGAAGAAACGCACACGCCGGGGGAAGTCACCGAAATGTTTCGGTGGCTCACACATAATGTGGTTACACACACAGATTTGCGTGAGGAAATGGGCAAAATTCGCGGCGAAATGGCGGAAATGGAAGCTCGAATTGATACGCGAATGGCAACCAAGGAGGATTTAACAAAGATGGCGACAAAAGAGGATCTCGCCAAACTCGGTCAGGATTTGCGTGATCACACTACGCGCGAATGCGCTAAGGTTCGGGGAGATTTAATTTTGATAGCACATCGGCAGGACGAAAAAACAAATGAGTTTGTGCGTACTGCGCCGAAAAGCGGAACAATTTCACGAGCTGATTCTGCGCATTTACAAGCAATTAATCCTTTTTTTGCTCCCATAAATTAATTTTTCATTATGATTTCAGATATTCAATCACACACAGATCAGCAAATGCCACAATACGTTCCACCACCCGAACCACCATGTGGTGAACCACTCCCGGAATCGCGGCCGATAAATGCAGATGATGAAACAGCTCAGCGTGGCTCTGTGATAATTAAGGGAGATAAAGAAGACGATGACCGATTCGAAAATAAAATTCGCGAGTGGTAATTCACAGCGTCACGATTCATGAAACAAAAATTACCCCATTTTTTAGTTTCTGAGCGCGCAAAACTTCCAGAAAATCCGGGAGTATATTTGTTTTTTGATCGTGACCACACACTCATGTACGTGGGGCGCGCAACTTCGCTTAAGTCGCGCGTTGCCTCCTATTTTCGGCATCAAAAAGATGGGCCAACGCGCGCAATTGAAGAAGTCGTGGACAGCGTGGTGACCATCGGCTACATCGAAACACCAACGGTTTTAGAAGCAATTTTGAAGGAAGCGGAATTAATCCGTCATCAAAAACCACCGTATAATATTTTGTTGAAGGACGACAAAAGTTTTTTGTGGATTTGTTTTACGGCCGATGAATATCCGCGTGTCGTGCTTGTGCGAGGGAAAGATTTAGAGGTCGCGGGCGCGGCGAAAAAATATCCGAAGCGATGGGGGCCGTTTATCGGCGCGGGCATGACGCGAACCGCGCTTGAGATTATGCGGCGAATTTTTCCGTGGAGCGAGTGCGCGCCGGATGCGCGGCGGCCTTGTTTTAATGTGCAGATTGGTCGGTGCCCCGGTGTGTGCACGCGTGCGCTCACGCCGGCCGCATACAAAAAAATTCTTCGCTGCATGTCGATGTTTTTGGATGGAAAACGCTCGGATCTTGAAGCGCAATTGTTAAAAGAAATGAACGCGGCGGCTCGGGTGCAAAATTTTGAAGCTGCCGGCGCGCTCCGCAATCAGTTATTTGCGCTGCAACATATTCAAGACATTGCATTGATCGGTCGCGACGCCGACGAGCCGTTGTCAAAAAATCTCGCCGTCAATCCGTTTAAGCGAATTGAAGGGTATGATATTTCGCATTTATCGGGAACAGGAATGGTTGCGTCGATGGTGGTGTTTGACGGGGGCGAACCAAAAAAATCTGACTATCGAAAATTTGAAATTCGAAATTTTACAAAATCAAATGATACAGGGGCGCTTAAAGAAACGCTGAACCGTCGTCTCAATCATGCGGAATGGCCGTTGCCGGAACTGTTTTTTATCGATGGCGGCGAGGGGCAGGTGAATGCGGTGATGAAAGTTTTGAAGGAGCGCGGTGTAAAAATTCCCGTTGTTGGAATTGCAAAGGGCATTAAGCGCTCCACTGTGCGCTACGTGTATGATCGTCGCAACAGCGCGCTCGATCGCGCGGTGCGATTGTACGGCCATATTTTTATTAAAATTCGCAACGAGGCGCATCGGTTTGCGATTACGTACCAGCGAAAGAAGCGACAGATGCGGGATTTTTCGGGATAAATTTTATTGACATACACGCGATGGTGTGGTTTTATGATATAAACTTTGGGGGAGGAGAGCGATGAGCAAGAAAGCGGTCAATAAAAAATGGAATCTTCGTCTGAAAAGGGCGTTTGCAGCCATGGACGCTGCGGGGTCAAAGTTTCGTGCACAACAAAAACCGTTTAGATGCGCTGAGTTTGTTGGCGAGCTCAAATGCGGCCTCGTTTTCAGTCGGTGCGCGTGTCACTTCGAAATGGACTGTCCTGATCAGCGCTGAATTTTTGTGGGTAGGGCTTCGTGGGCAAATAACGAACATGTTGTTTGCCCTGCTTTTTATTTTATCCACAGAGTGGGGCAGATGAATTGTTTTTTAGTGTAAAGTGGTTTATAATGGCGACAAGTGGGGTAAAATGGAGGGAAAAATAACAACGGCATGTTTATCGGAGAATACCGACATTCCATCGACGATAAAGGCCGACTTGCAATTCCGGCCAAGTTTCGAAGTTCTTTGAAAAAAGCAGTGGTGACACGTGGACTTGATGCGTGTCTTTTCCTGTATCCGATTGTGCAGTGGAAAAAACTCGCGGAAAAATTGGCGAATCTTCCGATGAGCCAATCGAACTCGCGTGCATTTGCGCGGCTCATGCTTGCGGGTGCGATGGAAGTCGATGTCGATGCGCAAGGTCGCGTCGTGATTCCGGAATATTTGCGTGCATACGCGGGTCTTGAAAAAAATATCGTTGTCGCGGGTTTGTATGATCGTGTTGAGCTGTGGAGTGAGGACGCGTGGAAAACATACACCGCGCGAGCCGAGAAAGATAGCGGCGATATTGCGGAACAGATGTTGTCGCTCGGCGTATAACCTATGCAAATTACCGCACTCCATCGGCCGGTGCTCATAAACGAGGTCCGTGATTCCCTCGATATTCGAGCAGGTATGGTGTGTATCGACGGAACGCTCGGTGATGGGGGACACAGTGAAATGATGTGCGAATTGGTTGGGCAAACAGGGCTCGTGATCGGAATCGATCGCGACCCCGATGCAATTCCAGTTGCCTCAGCTCGACTCGAGCGCTTTGGTTCGCGATTTCGCGCTGTTCATGGAAATTTCACCGATATTCCCGAACTTGTGCGATCGGTGACAGACCGACCAGTCGATCGTGTACTACTCGATCTTGGCTGGTCAACAACGCAATTTATGATGCGGGGGCGAGGCTTTAGCTTCCTCACCAACGAACATCTCGACATGCGTTTTGATCCAACGGAATCAGGCGAGAGCGCCGCAGATATTGTCAATGAATATTCGGTCGGCGAGTTGGTGCGTATTTTTCGCTTGTATGGGGAGGAGCCGCAAGCCGAGCGTATCGCACACGCGATCGTGGATGCGCGTCTGCATGCCCCGATTACGACAACGCAACAACTCGCGCATGTCATCGTTCGTGTTGCGCCGCGTCACGGAAAAATTCATCCGGCGACACAGGTGTTTCAAGCGTTGCGCATCGCGGTTAACAACGAGCTCGGTGTACTACAGAGTGCGTGTGCGGCGATCACGGATTTTATTCCGCACGGTGCGCGGATTGGGATCATCACGTTCCACTCGCTCGAAGATCGAATCGTGAAACGGTTTGTGCAAGCGCAGGGCGCTGCGGTCACCGCATTAAGCAAAAAGCCGATCGTTCCAACGTTCGAAGAGGTGCGTGATAATCCACGCAGTCGAAGTAGCAAACTTCGCGTTTTTGAAAAAAAATAGATAATTACGTATGTCCGCATCCACATTCAATTTTCTCGATAATGGAAAAATTCGCATCACATTTTTTCTTTTGACACTTATTCTCGGCATCATTTATTTCGTTCAGATCACCGCAGTATCGGCACAAGGAATTGAGATGCGAAAACTTTCGCAACAGCAAGCGAGTCTCTCAGGCGAAACACATCGGATCGAGTTATTCATCGCTGAAGAATCGTCAGCGCAACATTTGCAGCAGCGCGTTTCTGCGCTTGGACTCATTCCATCTGATCATATCGAGTATCTTACCGTTGATGGTAATTCTGTCGCGATGAAATAAGTGGTATACTAGATGCATACTTTGTATGTCTGTATCGGCGACTATCGTGGGGAAACTTTTTCTCGCATTATTTTTTGAAATTTTTTACGCACCCATTTGGTGGTATACACATGGTTTGGTTTGGTTTGTTCGTTGCGCTGGCCGATCTGTTCGAGAAACCGCGCGCTCATTAGCACTCGAGTTGTGGGTTAAAAATATTTTTGTCCCCATGTATGGTCAGTACGATTTTTGGGGTCGCGTCGTGAGTTTTATTGTTCGTCTCGCAAATATTTTTGGACGCGGTTTGTGGGTTGCGTTGTGGGCGCTGATGTGTTTGTGTGTGATTCTGCTCTGGATTTTGACGCCGATTTCGTTGCTCTATCTTTTTTTAAGCGGCATTACCCATTTATTGTATGTTTGAACCGCTCAGTTTGATTTTTTGCGATCAATGTCGCGCAGTGGGCACGCTTGGCGGGAAGCCATGTGCAGTCTGTGATGGCAAAAGCGTCGGCGTATCAGCGCATAAAACATTTTTATTTTGGAATTATCCGATTACGGCGCGAGACATTATTTATCGAAAAATTAAAAAAAGTTTTGATGCGACCACAAACAGTCTGATCATTTTTTTGGGTCTCGTTGCAATAATTTTTGCACTCGTTGACATTGCGCGCGCACAGATTTTCGATGAATTGCTCACTACGCATTTTTGGTTGCAACCGAGACCGAGTGTCGCGCTGTTCGCCATCGGCGCTGGGTTATTTTTATTCGTCGTGATGCGTATTGTGCGCAACTCCCCAATCCGTTCCGACGTTCCACCACATGCGTATAGTGATTTTGAGAATGCGCAATCTGATTCGGGGCAACGATCATGGGCTGAAATTCGTCGCCTTACCGCGACCGAGCAACAAAATATTGCGACCGCTTTCGAGCGTGATGCGTTGGATGCGATCGAAACAGCGTTTTGTATTGCGGCTGCACATAACGCGCCGCACGTATCAAACGCGCACGTGTTTGCCGCGTTGCTCAAAAATGAACGGGTACAAACAATTTTTATTCGTCTCTTAATTCCAACAACAGAAATTGAAAAACGAATTGAAACGTTGATTTCGAGTGGTTCCACAGCCGCGGAACCATTTTTGAGTCGGCCCGTGTGGCAAACAATTTTTTCTGCATTCGACCGTGCGTGGCAGCTTCGAGAGCCACGCGTTGGTGTAACTGAATTATTAGAAACTATTGTTTCGTCCGAAGAATCAATTCGCGATGTGCTATTTGATTTTGATGTGAAACAGGAGGCGCTCACTAATGTGATTGAGTGGGTTCGTGTGCGCGATCGGCTGCGACGACAGGCGAACAATCGGGCGCGAGGTTCGCGCGGGCGCGGAACGGGCGATACAAATCGATCGATGACTGCACTCGCGACTCCATTTTTAAATTCGTATAGCGATGATTTGACGAAGTTCTCGTTGTGGGGAACGACGGAACCGATGGTTGGGCGTGAGCACGAGATCGAAGAAATTTTTCGAGTGTTGCAAGGCGGCGGGATGAGCGTGTTGTTTGTTGGTGAACATGGCGTTGGGAAGCGGAGCATCATACAAGGCATTGCGGATCTCATGGTTTCTGAAAACGTGCCCGATGTTTTACGCGATCGTCGTCTTGTTGAATTAAATTTGTCGCGCATGTTATCGGGCGTCGATCCGTCGCAAGCAGAAGAGCGGTTGCTCACAATGTTGACCGAGCTTGAGCAGGCGGGAAATATTATTTTGGTTATTCCGTCGATCGAAAAAATAGTGGGCATCACGATTGGGCAGCAGCAAAGTATGGATGTCGCGAGTGTTTTGACACAAGAGCTTGGCAAACGAAATTTTTTAACCATCGCGACAACAACTCCGGACGCTTTTAATCGAGTGATCGCGCACCAAGCGCTCGGAACGGTGTTTCAAAAAATTATTGTTGAAGAGCTTGATACAAATCGTGCTATTCAAGTGCTTGAAGCAAAAACGGGATACATCGAATATAAACACGAAGTCTGGTTTTCATATTTAGCGATTGAGCGCGCGGTCACGATGTCAGAGCGCTACATTCATGATTCATTTTTACCACAAAAAGCGATTGAAATTTGTAATGAGGTTGCGTTGTATGTTCGTAATAAGCGCGGGAAAAATTCGCTCGTGATGGCAGATGATGTCGCGGCGATCATTGCAGAAAAAACAAAAATTCCTGTCACTGCGGTAACAGAAGATGAAAGCGCAAAGTTAATGCGACTTGAATCAGAGATGCACAAACGGGTGATCGGACAGGAAGAGGCGGTGACGTTGGTCGCAAACGCGCTTCGTCGCGCGCGCGCAGAAATCCGGACGGGCAAGCGGCCGATTGCAAATTTTTTATTTCTCGGTCCGACCGGTGTTGGAAAAACCGAGCTTACCAAAACGATTGCGGAAGTTTATTTTGGTAGTGAGCAACAGATGGTGCGCATCGACATGTCGGAATATCAAGATACAAATTCGATTTATCGTTTGATTGGTCGACCGGGTGAGCAAGGGACGGGTATTTTAACCGAGGCGGTTCGACAAAAACCGTTTTCACTTGTGTTGCTCGATGAGCTTGAAAAAGCAGATCCAAATATTCTGAATTTATTTTTGCAAGTGATGGATGATGGACGATTAACAGATTCTGTTGGACGCGTAATTGATTTCACGAATTCAATCGTCATCGCAACATCGAATGCGGGAACGCAGTTTGTGCAAGATCAGATGCGTGAAGGCGCGACAAGTGAGCATATCAAAAATCAGCTGATTCACGGCGAGCTCAAAGCGCATTTTCGTCCAGAGTTTTTGAACCGTTTTGATGCGATCGTTTTGTTTCAGGCGCTCACACAAGATCAAATTGGTTCGGTTGCGCGGCTCATCCTCGGAGGAATTGGCAAAAAACTCGAAGAACGTGGTATTCTTTTGGAAGTCACCGATGCGGGTATCGCAACACTTGCGGCCGCGGGCTTTGATCCCGAATTTGGTGCGCGACCTTTGCGACGGGTGATTCAAGATCGCGTCGAAAATGGCGTTGCGGGATTGTTATTACAAAATCAGGTTCACCGAAAAGACACAATAGTTGTTGATGAAAACGGTGTACACGTGCGCGCAGCTGTATGATGACGTCAATTTTTGGAGGAATCGCGGCGGCACTTGTTGCTGTCTGCGTTACCCTTATGTTAATTCCGATTGCACGCCGCATCGGACTCGTTGATATTCCAAGCGGCGGTCGGAAAGTTCATAAAAAACCAACTGCACTGGTTGGCGGTTTTGGAATTTTGATCGGTGTTGTCGTTGTATTGATGGGCGCCTCGCATGTATCGCCCGAGCTATTGCCGGTTCTTTCCGCTGAAAAATGGACCGCGCTGATTGCGGCAACGATAATTATTTTTTTAATCGGAACCATTGACGATCTTCACAATCTTTCTCCACGGGTACAGATTATCGGACCGATCGTTGCCGCCATCCTTGTTTCTATGTCGGGCATCGTTGTTGGAAAAATTACCAACCCAAGCGGTGGAGTGTTTTCGTTTGATTCATTTCCGCTGTTCGCGGGTGTGTTAACATTTGCGTGGCTGATGGGGATGATGTACAGCACTAAACTTTTGGACGGTCTCGATGGATTATCAACGGGATTGTCGGGCATCGGCGCGGTGATGATTTTTGCGCTTACCCAAACACACGCCTATTATCAACCACAAATTGGTTTTGTTGCACTTGTTTTTGCGGGCGCATGTTTTGGGTTCTTAATTTTAAATTTTAATCCAGCGCGTGCATTTCTCGGCGAAGGCGGGTCGCTATTTGTTGGGTTCACACTCGCGCTACTCGCGATTTTAAGCGGAAGCAAAATTGCAACGGCGCTCATCGTCATGGGCTTGCCGGTCGTTGACGTGGCGCGCGTGATTGTTGAAAGAAAATTGCGCGGACATCCTGTCGCGCAGGGTGACGATCAACACCTACACCACTTACTGCTTGCCAACGGGCTTTCGCACCGCACGGCCGTGTTGCTATATTATTTTGTTGGATTTTTATTTGGTGGACTCGCCTTATTTTTACAAAGTCGCGGAAAAATTATCCTGCTCGTCATTTTAGTTGTCATCGGACTTTTGTGTGCACAGGCACTTCGACGTAAAAAAATATGAAATCAGTTTTTCGCGCATCGGCGCCATCGCAAAATTTTGTAAAATGGTTTTTGATTGTCGTCGCTGTTGCGGGCGTCTGCATTTTTGTGTGGGGACACCTGTATTCATCGGTCGTGGTTTTACTCGGCGGAGAAAATTTTACTGCTCGAGTTGCTGACACACCGACCAAAAGAATGAAAGGTCTTGGTGGAACTGCGCCGCTCGGAAAAAATGATGCGATGCTCTTTATTTTTCCGGATAAGGGCATCCAAACTTTTTGGATGAAGGATCTGTCGTATCCGATTGATATTATTTGGTTCGCGGATGGTGAGATCGTTGATATCGCGCCTCGCGTTGCGCCGCCGCAATCGAGTGATGAAAAAGTTTTACGTCTCTATAAACCAAGATTACCTGTTGATCGTGTGCTTGAAGTTCCTGCAGGAACGGCGGATCGGCTCGGTCTCAAAATCGGGGATAAAATTATGGTGACAGAAAATTAAAAATGCGCCACAGGGGGCGCATTTTTTTGAGTCAGACTATTTATGAAAGTTTTGTAATTTCAACTTCAGTTTGATGTTGACGATGGCCGGCAGTGCGACGATAGCGCACTTTATTTTTAAATTTACGCACAATAATTTTACGTGTGCGTGTATTTGCCAGAATCGTTCCAGCCGCCTCAGTTTCTAAGGCGGGCACACCAATCTCGAGAGAAGCGCCAGATTCGTCAGCGATCAGCAATGTTTTAAATTTCAACGTTACTCCGACATCAGAGCCCGCCTTTTCGATTTTGATTTTTTGTTTTGGAGAGACAACATATTGTTTGCCGCCCGCTTCGATGATTGCGATCATATAGATGAGTCAAAAATATGCTAGAAGTCTATCAAGATAGGCAAAATTTGTCAAATATCTAGAGTTTTTGCCGCGCTTTAAGCGCGCTACCGAGCGTTATCTCGTCCGCATATTCAACCGAACCACCTGACGGCAAACCTGTCGCGAGGCGAGAAAGTATAAGCCCATCCCGCTTCAATTTTTGAGAAATAAATTGCACCGTCGTTTCGCCCTCGATCGTTGGGTCGAACGCAAAAATAATCTCTGTTGCATCCGGCGTGCGCGCGACGAGTTCCGCCAATTTCATCTGTTGCGGTAGCGCGTCAATTAATGGATCAATCAAACCGCGCAGCACATGATAGACGCCGCGATACGATCCTGTTTTTTCGATCGCCATCACATCTTGTGGCTCCGCAACAACACAAATTTGTGTGCGATCACGTTTTGAATCTGTGCAAATTTCGCATGGCGACGCATCAGCAAAATTGTGACAGATTTCACACGATCGAATATTTTGCAATAATTCGTCGAGTGCTTTTTCGAGGCGCGTAACTTCGCCACGCCCGGATTTCAACAAAAAAATTACAAAGCGCTCCGCAGTTTTCGGTCCAACTCCGGGTAAGCGCGTGAACGCCTCGATTAATTTTTGAATCGGCGCCGCGAGCATGGCAATCAGCCTTTCAGCTCCGGCATCTTAAAATCGCCAAACTTATCTTTCATTTTTTCTGCCATAAGTTTATGACATTTTTGCATCGCATCATTGATTGCGTCGGTCACGAGCCCCGAAAGGCGCGTCGCATCTCCGCTCAACAAAAGCGACACGTCGATAAACGTCGATGTCACTTTTTGCGCGCCGTTCATCGTAATTTTGACTTTGCCAAATCCTGCTGAACCTTCACAGCTTTCTTGTGCAAGAGTTTCTTGAATTTGTTTTGCCTGATCGCGCATGTCCTTGAACTGTTTGAGTTTTTGAAACATAGAAAATTAATATTCCTTATGAATTGAATCAAGATTACGAAAATTTGCCGTCGGATCGTTGAAGAACAGTTGCACAAGGCCTGTTGGCCCGTTGCGATGTTTTGCGATGTGAATTTCCGCAAGGTGTTTTTCCTCCTGTGAAACTTCTTCGGGGCGATAGTTTCGATCGGCTGCTTTGCGATAGATGAACATCACGATATCAGCGTCTTGTTCAATACTACCACTTTCGCGCAAATGCATCAGCTTCGGAATCGCCGGCTTGCTTTGTTCGACCGCGCGCGCGAGCTGCGACAGCGCAATCACGGGCACATTAAGTTCACGCGCCAAGCTTTTCAAACCACGCGTAATCTCCGCAACTTCTTGCACGCGGTTGTCCGAGTTGCCACCCGTTTTGGATTCCATGAGTTGCAAATAATCGACGACGATGAGCCCAAGCCCGTATTCCATCTGAAGTCGACGTGCTTTTGTTCGAATTGCGGTGATATTGAGACTCGCGGTGTCGTCGATATAGAGCGGTGCTTCGGAAAGCGTGCCCATCGCGTGGCCGAGGCGCGCAAAGTCGTCGGAATCTTCGCGTTCGGCAAGGTGGCCGGTGCGCAATTTCCAGAGATCGATGTTTGCTTCCGCGCAGAGCAAGCGATCAACGAGTTGCTCCTTTGACATTTCAAGCGAAAAAATCGCCGTTGGAATTTTGTGGCGTGTTGCCGCGACGCGTGCCATGTCGAGCGCGAAACTTGATTTGCCAACGGATGGACGCGCAGCGATGATGATGAGGTCTGATTTTTGCAACCCCGCGATTAAATTATCGAGCGCAACAAAACCGGTTGGGATGCCACGTAATTTACCTTTTTCTCGGTGGAGTTCGTCGATGCGATCAAATGCGTCGACGAGAACATCACGAATCGAGGTGAATGCGCTGCTGCCGAACGTTGATGACACGCCGTAAATTTCTTTTTGCGCACGGTCAAGTGTGTCTTCGATATCCTCGGCTTCTTCAAATGCGATTCGGGTAATGCTCTCGGATGCCTTGAGCAGACGGCGAAGAATGCCTTTGCGATGCACGATATTCGCATAGTTAACGACGTGTGCCGCGGTTGGCACCATGTTGGTGAGCGTCGCGAGAATCGTGTTGCCGCCGATAAGGTCAAGTTGGTTTTTTTCGCGCAGCCGATTTGCAAGGCTCAAGAGGTCGAGCGGTTCGTGTTTGGCGGATAATTCGCTGCAGGCTTCATATATTAATTTGTGCGCCTCACGATAAAAATCATCCGGATGCAGAATGTCGTGAATTTTAAAAATTGCTTCTTTATCAATCAAAAGCGAGCCGAGCAGCGATTGTTCAGCTTCATCATTGTGCGGTGGAATTCGGCCGAGGAGGTCAGCCATAGGGAGGGGTGGGTTCATCTTACTCTAGGTTGGTCCTATCGGGAAGTGGACAACATGTTGACAAATCTGGCTTTTTGCTATAATGCTTGCATGAAAATCTGTTACATTTCAAATCTCTACCCGCCGCATGTTCGGGGTGGTGCGGAACGCATCGTCCATCGCCTCGCGAATGAGGCGGTGATGCATGGTCACGACGCGCACGTCATCACGAGTGCACCGTGGCGCGAAGTGCAATTTTCGGAAATCGAAACGCGCGAACATCGGGTGCACGTGCACCGAATTTTTCATTGGACATTTTTTTTCAATCTCGACAGCGGTCAACAACCGGCGTGGTTGCGCATCCTCAATCTTTCGTGGTCATGCAAAAATTTTTTATTTGCATGGCGCGTGTATAAAATTTTGCGGCGTGTTCGACCGGACATCGTCCACACACACAACCTCGCGGGCACAAGTTTTTTGATTCCCCTCGTCATAAAAATGTTACACATCAAACACATTCACACATTGCATGACATTCAGCTCGCGGTTGCGAGTGGGCGCATGTGTGTGGGTGAAGAGTTAGATTGGATTCATCATGGGTGGCTCGCGCGCGCATTTCAATTTTGGCAGTGCGCAATTTGGGCGTCGCCTGCGATCGTGACTGCGCCGAGCGAGTGGCTCTTGAAATTTTATAAATCCCGAAATTATTTTCCGGATTCGCGTCTTGAATTAGTGCGACATTATTTTGGAGCGCCTGTTGCAGCCACAACCGAATTTCCACACGCACACATCGCGCGTGAAAAATTTACCTATCTTTTTGTCGGACAACTTGAGCGCGCGAAGGGCGTGCTTATGCTCATTACGTTGTTTAATGAACTATATTCACGCGGCGATTTGCCGGAAGCGGAACTTGTTGTTGTTGGAACAGGCGCGGATCATAAAAGCGCGGAACTGCTCGCCGCGTCGTGTCCCGCAATTCATGTTGTCGGTGACATGGATTCCTCGCGCGTCGCACACATGATGCGCGTGGCGGACATCGTCGTCGTGCCGTCGCTCCTCTACGAAAATTCTCCGACCGTCGTTGTTGAAGCACTCGCACTCGGACGGCCAGTTTCAGTTTCCGATGTTGGCGGCGCAGCGGAACTCGTCAAAAACTATGATGGGGGTTTTGCTGTTGCGCCGAATGAAGCTGCGTGGCGCGAACATCTCGTGTGGCTTTTCAATCATCAACAAAGTGTGGTACAAAAGATTCCATTACTCCAGATTCCGAATGCGGTTAAACATTTCGAACAATTATATGAGCGAGCCTAAAATTTTAATTGTCCCACCCAGCGCTGACTATGAACTTATCGACAGCGGGGTTGGCGAAAAACTTGAGCGCTACGGAGTGGTCGTTATTCGACGTCCGGATCCGCAGGCGCTGTGGCCAAAATTTTTAAACGATGCAGCGTGGAAAAAAGCAGATGCAGTTTTTGCGCACGGCGAGTGGGAAATTAAAAAAGGAACGCCGGAGCGATGGCAGATCACGCACGGCGGCTTAAAATTTTGGATCAAACCAACCTCGTTCAAGCACACCGGACTTTTTCCGGAGCAGGCAGCAAATTGGTCGTGGATTCACGATGCGATTAAAAAAGCGGGCCGCCCGATTTCAGTTCTAAATTTATTTGGCTACACCGGAGGCGCGTCACTCGCGGCGGCTGCGGCAGGCGCCGAGGTGTGTCATGTTGACGGATCAAAAACAGTTGTGTCGTGGGCGCGCGAAAATGCAGCCGCATCAAATCTTGCTGACAAACCCATTCGATGGATTCTCGACGACGCACGCGCGTTTGTTGCGCGCGAAGTGAAGCGCGGAAAAAAATACGATGCGATCATCATGGATCCGCCCGCGTTTGGACACGGCGCAAAAAAAGAGGTGTGGAAAATTGAAGATGATTTGCTTGAATTGTTGAAAATTTCGTGCGCTGCGATGTCGGACACGCCGTTATTTTTTCTGGTGAATGGCTACGCATCCGGTTATTCCGCGATTGCATACGAAAATAATTTACGCGGATTGTTTGGCGACCGCGGGACATACGAAATCGGCGAGCTGACGATTCAAGAATCAGGCGGCGGGCGATTGTTGCCAGCCGGAATTTTTGCGCGATGGCAGCTGTGAAAATTTTATACGAAGATAATCATGTGATCGCAGTGTACAAACCCGCGGGGCTTTTGGTGCAGGGCGATGCGACCGGCGACGTCTGTCTCATGGACGATGTAAAAAAAATTTTGAAAGAAAAATATTCGAAATCGGGAAATGTTTTTTTGGGCCTCTTGCATCGGCTCGATCGGCCCGTGCAGGGGATTGTGTTGTTTGCAAAAACGAGCAAGGGTGCGTCGCGATTGTCCGCGCAGTTTCGCGCGCATTCAATTCAGAAAACGTATCACGCGGTGGTCTCCGGCACAACGCAAAAACAGGGAACGCTCGTGCATTGGATTCTCAAAGATGAAAATAAAAATCGCGTTGAAGTTTTTGATCGTGAAACGCACGGAGCGCTCCGTGCCGAACTCGACTACGATGTTGTAAAATCCAACGCCTCACACGCACTCGTCAGAATAAATCTCAAAACCGGTCGCCCGCATCAAATCCGCGCGCAATTTTCGCACATCGGCCACCCACTCGTCGGCGACACGAAATATGGCGGAGAAAAAAACAAAATTCTCCATCTCGCTGCAACAGAATTAAATTTCGAAACCGCGACAACCGGCGAGCGCCAGACGATTAATGCACCAATTCCGTTTGACATAAATTAAAACACCGACCACACCCCGCGCACGTTTGTGCTGCGCGAGATGTGATCGGTTTCACGGTTTCTACGGAGTCGGTTCGACGTCCGTCGCTGCCCATGCGCACACCTGATAGACTTGGTGCACATAGACTCGGTGCTTTGCTTCACGGTCGAAATTCCACCCGTTACAAGCAAATGTTGCGTCGAGGCGCGCGCGTGGCGTCTCGGTAACTTTCGTCCACACCGCGAATGACGGATCCTCTGCGTCAACGCGCACGCGGCCCAGCGTTACGGTCGCACGTTCGGACCAGTGGCCGCCGCCGCTACTTTCCGGCGCAGCATCAGAATCGCTCGCTGCAGTCGGTGCACGCGCCCAACCTGCGCAGGGAAGCGCGCTGGAAAGATCCGCAACACGCCAACCATCGTCAACTGCGGTGAGACCAATGCACGTGTGCCACTGTCGCGCATTTTGTTGCGCGATGCAAACGACGTCGTCGCGCACCTCGGTCACCGCTGCGATGTGTCCGGGCGACCCGTTGTCCGCGCCGCCGTCAAAGATGATGACATCGCCGACTGCGGGCTTGACCGGACCACCGTTCGGATATGGTACGAGACCT
>JAHFHU010000015.1 GCA_023246755.1 Candidatus Magasanikiibacteriota bacterium | reverse complement strand
GCATAACGATCTGATAACTGTCTCAACGAGGGACTCGGCGAAATTGCAAGAGGGGTGAAGATGCCCTTTACCCGTGGTTAGACGAAAAGACCCCATGAAGCTTTACTATAACTTGTCATTGAATATACGTTTCGTATGTTCAGCGTAGGCGGGACCCGCAAGGGGCCAATGAGACACCGCCCTTACGTTGTGTGTATTCTTATCCCCGTCCGTGAATCCGGATGGAGAGACAGTGACTGGCGGGTAGTTTGCCTGGGGCGGGAGCCTCCTAAACAGTAACGGAGGCGTTCACAAAGGTCAGCTTAGCGCGGATGGAAATCGCGCTGGACGTGTATACGCACAAGCTGGCTTTACTGCAAGACCTACAAGTCACGCAGTTGCGAAAGCAGGAGTAAGTGATCCGACGATCCATTATAGGATGGTCGAAGCTCAACGGATAAAAGCTACTCTGGGGATAACAGGCTGATCGGGTCCAAGAGTCCACATCGACGACCCGGTTTGGCACCTTAACATTATCGGGGTGCATAAACAGTGATGTTTATCCAAGTCTTTTCGTTTAAAATTATATAAAGTTAGATAGAGAGAGAAATAAATTCTGCTTATAACGGAGAACCCGTCAGCACACGCCCGTGTGCTCGGCAACCCCGTGGGAAGTCGACCGTAATTGGTTTGACCCCGTAACGACTGATCCGAAAGGAGAGACTTGTCGCGGCCATTGCGACAGGTAACACGCAGACTCTTGTTAGTCAAACTGAGATTACGCAGTACACGCCAGTTAGGCGTTAGGCTGCTACCATCCAGAACAAGAAGAAGATATAGTCTACCCCCTAAGAAACTAGGGAACATGTACGATGTCGGCTCATCGCATCCTGGGGCTGGAGAAGGTCCCAAGGGTTTGGCTGTTCGCCAATTAAAGCGGTACGCGAGCTGGGTTCAGAACGTCGTGAGACAGTGGAAGAAAACCGCGCTGTCTATAAATTCGGCTATTTGCTGGAAACTCTGGCGAATCTCGTGCTACGTGTTATACTCCCTTCACAAAAGGAGGTATGAAACGTGAAAATGCATCGAGTGCAGACAATCAGCAGGGAAGAGCACAAGTAAATCTTGATCCGTGGTACGTTTCAGGATTTGTTGATGGTGAAGGAAGTTTTCATATTGCGATCTATCGAGATGCGCGTATGAAAACGAGCTGGAAAGTAATTCCAGAATTTCATGTATCACAACGCGAAACAAGTAAACAAGTTTTATATGAACTTGTCGATTTTTTCGCATGTGGATATGTAAAAGAAAATCATCGAACAAATCCAAGAGATGTCACATGGGTTTATGTCGTGCGTGATCGCACAGACCTTACAACAAAGATCATGACTTTTTTCAGTCAGTATCAATTACGAACTGAAAAGCGAAATGATTTTGATAAATTTGCACAGATAGTTTCCTTGATGAATCAAGGTGCTCATCTGACAAACGAGGGTCTCGCTGTGATAATTGATATCGCTTACACCATGAATGGTGGCGGTAGATATCGAAAACGCCTACGATCTGATTTGCGAATGCAACCCTCAGAGACTATATGCCGAACATGAGCTGATTATGCTCTAAAGATATAGTCCGAACTGCATGGCGACATGCAGAGCGCAGCAGAAATGTTTGCGCCTTCAAAATTCGCATAAGCAATTTTGATGTAACATTATTGTCGGTCTCCTATCTACCACGGGCGTTGAAAATTGAGAGGGCTGGTCTTTAGTACGAGAGGACCGAGATCAACGAAGCTCTAGTGTACCGGTTGTTCCACCAGGGGCAGACGCCGGGTAGCTACCTTCGGCACGGATAAACGCTGAAAGCATCTAAGCGTGAAGCCGTCCTCAAGATTAATTTTCGTTATCAGCTCCCTAGGAGACTACTAGGTTGATAGGCAGGAAGTGTAAGTGTAGCAATACATTCAGCTGACCTGTACTAATAGAGCGAGCACGACCTTACATTGAAGCATCCAAGCGATGCCTGATGTGTTGTTGTAACTATCAAACAAGCGTGGCAACAAAATTGCCCTTTACCATGTAATCATTATCAAAATCAATTCGTTTCGGCGGAAAGTTTTAGCGAACTCCTCCCCAGCAAATTGGTGGCTTCAAGTGCAGTGGAAACACCCGTTCCCATTCCGAACACGGTAGTTAAGCACTGTTACGTCGATGATAGTCGGTTCCAACTCGGACCCGCGAAAGTAGACCGCCGCCAGTTTATTGTGGAGGAGTTTTTGTATTATTTCGCAGACCATCTCGGATTTTCCCCGCTGAAAATCCTCGACTTCCTCGGCCGTCCTCGCTGCGCTGTGCGCAGCACCGGCCCGGACGGCCTGCGCAGTCTGCTCAATAATACAAAAACTTCTCCCATTAAGAACATATTCATTTGTGTTCAGGGGCAAGTGGTATTTTTAATTTGCTATACTGCGCTCATATGAATTATTGGCTTTTAAAAACTGAACCCACCACATTTTCGTGGGACGATCTCGTCAGCGATCACAAGCATCGCGGCTACAGCGAGTGGGACGGCGTGCGCAACTACGCCGCGCGCAACAATATGCGCGAGATGAAGCAGGGCGACTTCGCCTTTATATACTACAGTGGCACGAATGCGCGAGAAATTATTGGTGTAGCGCAAATTTTTCATGAAATACATCGCGATTCAACGGACACGACACGGACATGGCAGAGCGTCGACATCATTCCGATTGCAAAACTCGCTCGCACGGTGTCGCTTAAAGAAATTAAGTCACTACGTGCGCTCGATGCGATGTGTCTTGTTAATCGCGGGCGACTTTCTGTGCAGCCGGTGACACAAACCGAATGGAAAATTATTTTGAAATTATCGGAGACTGCGGCTTGACCGCCGAAGCCAAATGAGGTATCATGCGGCCGGTTCATAGCTGAATTGAAACTTTCAACCACGGAGGGAAAATGAGCTCGTTTCAAAACTTCATTGATGCAGGTGTGGCGCACGGACTTTTGGGTAGGTTTAATTCGCCAAATCATACGGGGAACCCAACAGATGGTTTTTTGAGGAAAAACATCGAGCTGATCAAAGGTTTTTGTATGGGTGCGGGCGTCGTTGTTCTCTCGGAGACGCACGAGCCGGTGCGGATGGCGACGCTGCGTCATGACATGAAGTTAATTCCGGGATGCGAAAATGCACGCGTGCTCACACAGGCGGCGAGTGGCGTCATCGTGACGCGTGATGAGATGCTGGATCTCAAGATCGCGACGATCTGCTTGCCGGTGTGCGATCACGCGGTAGCCGGTATTCAATTGATTGATCGTCATAAACGGGTGATCGGTATGGCGATGATACGCGTGACGCCGGATCGGTTGCAGGGAGACGAAAGTGAGCTCGTAGCGTTTTTTGATCGGCTACGACTGTTTCCATCGTCGTACGTTCATCAGGTGGTTGACGTGCATTTTCATCTCAGCGCTGGTCGGGGCCCTTGTTGCGTGCCGCGCGCTCGTGTTGAGCTGGTCCAAGATGAACGCGATGCAGAGGAAATCGACGCTGACAAGCCCGACGATCATGAGGAAGCACGCGGTGTCGATATGCTCGCGGAAATTGCGGACGAAGCGGGGCGGCTTATTAGTCGTTGGAATCGGCCCATTCTTTCGCGGGGTGCAAAAACCGCCGGACTTTCGTACTGTGTTCATCAGCGGGATACGGCGTGTACGGTGTGTTGTGGTGGCGCGGACGCCTCGCCGTACTACACCAATTCAGATGGCAAAAATAATCTCGCATTCTTTCATAGCGCTCTTGAAATTCCAGAATTTCCGCGGTGGTGATTGCGCCAAGGTCTGCCAAACTTTTCCCGGCAGCTACATTCTTCGTGAGTGTGGCTGACCGGTTTTTTGTTTGACAAAACGGGTATTTATCGTTATTGTTAGGCAACTCACTATGAAAATTTTAGTTACCGGTGCAGCGGGGTTTATTGGGTATCACACGGCGGAACGTCTTCTTAATGAAGGTCATGAAGTCGTGGGTGTTGATAATCTAAATGATTATTACGACGTGAATTTGAAACACGCGCGGCTCAATCGACTCGCGCATCACGTTAATTTTGTTTTTGAAAATTTCGATTTAGCTGATCGTGTGGCCTGCACAAAATTTTTTGCAGCGCGACAATTTGATCGTGTGATTCATCTTGCGGCGCAGGCGGGGGTTCGTTATAGCGTTGATCATCCGGCCGAATATCTTGATCGTAATATTGTCGTGTTTGGAAATATTTTGGAAGGCTGTCGTGCTGCGCACACGCCGCATCTTGTTTACGCAAGCAGCAGCTCGGTTTACGGACTCAACAAAAAAACTCCGTTTGGTGTGCATGATTCTGTTGATCATCCGGTATCACTTTACGCTGCGACCAAGCGCGCGAACGAGTTGATGGCGCATGTTTACAGCCATCAATTTAATCTGCCAACAACGGGCCTGCGATTTTTTACCGTGTACGGGCCGTGGGATCGACCGGACATGGCGCTTCAATCGTTCGCACAAAAAATTTCTGCGGGCGAAACGATCGATGTTTTTAACAACGGAGAATTGGTACGCGACTGGACATTCATCGACGACATCGTGAGTGGAATTTTGGCGGCGATGGAAAAAATTCCAGTGCGTGATGAGACAAATCATGGTGACGATCTCGCAACCAGTTGGGCACCATTTAAAATTTATAATCTTGGCGGTGGTAACCCCGTGAAATTAATTGATTTTGTTCATGCGCTCGAAACTGCGCTCGGCGCGACGGCGAAAATTGAATTCAAGCCGCTCCGCCCTGAAGATGTTTTGGCAACGCACGCTGATGCAAGCGACACCGAGCGCGATTTATTTTTTAAACCAATGATTACACTTGATGAAGGCCTTCCGAAATTCGTCACATGGTTTCGTGACTATTACAAAAAATAATATGGCGCGCATTTTGTTGACCGGCGGACTCGGCTACATCGGCTCGCACACCGCGTTTGCGCTTCTCGAAGCCGGATACGATGTTACGATTATAGACAATTGCAGCAACAGCACGGAACGCGTGCTCGAGCGTTTTGAAAAACAGTTTGGCGCCGCGCGTCGGCCGGATTTTTTTAAGGGCGATGTGCGTGATCGCGATTTTTTTGTGCGCGTTTTTTCTCATGCATCGATTGATGGCGTCATCCATTTTGTCGCGCTTAAATCCGTTGACGAATCGTTTGCGCAGCGCGATGAATATTTTGATGTGAATGTTGAAGGCACACGCGCTTTATGTGAGGTGATGGCGGCGCACGGTGTTCGTCGAATTGTATACTCATCATCGGCGTGCGTTTATGGTGCGCCGGAAAAAAATCCGATTCCGGAAACAGCGACGCTCCAGCCAACGAATCCATATGGCGAAACAAAAGTTGCGTGCGAAAAAATGTTGCAAGAAATTTCGTCGCGCGACAAAGATTTTTCCGCAGTGATTTTGCGCTATTTTAATCCAGCAGGTGCACACGCATCGGGTCTTATCGGCGAAGCACCGAAACATCCTGCAAACATCGCCGCAGTCATCATGGAATATCTGCGTGGCATGCGGGATGTGATAAAAATTAATGGCGCGGATTACGAAACGCCCGATGGAACATGCGTGCGTGATTTCATTCACGTCGTTGATCTTGCCGCTGCACACATCGCGGCGCTCGAATTTGGCGCCGTGCATCGGGGCGCACATATTTATAACGTCGGAACGGGTCGCGGTTTTAGCGTTCAAGAAATGATTACCGCGTTTGCGGCAGCGGCGAATCGCGAAATTAAAACCGAAGTTGGTCCGCGTCGCGCGGGTGATGTTGCGACCGCGGTTGCGGATCCAACTAAAATTAATACCGACTTTGGCTGGCACGCCGAGCGCTCACTGACGGAAATTGCCCAAAGCGCGGTTAACTGGATCACACAAAATCCTCACGGCTTTGAGGATTGACATTTTTTTGAAAAATTGATACATTTGGGGCCAACAGTAATGCGCCCGTGTGGCGTTGGAGGGACTGAGTATGCCAATTATCAACGTTGCAGGTTGCAGTGGATTTAGGCGTGGTTATCAATGTTGGGGCGAAAAAAGTGGTGTCAAGCTTTTTTCAATCGGAAAACCATACGACCATCTGCCGAAACAAGTATCGCCGGCCGTTCAGGGTACAGGGGAAGGAAGCGAACAGTTCTATCTGCCGGCAATTCATTTCGCCGAAGAAATGTGTGGAGGTGGTCTTGCCTTGATGCGGGTTGGATTCGTCCCCGACAAGATTGTTGAGCTTGGTGATGACCTGCGTGAAAAGCTTACGACGATTCCGGGAACCAAATCAATTCGAATTGGTGACGCGGCCAACAAGGCCGACGTTTGTCGGGTCAAAGCACAGATCGTCAATCCCAAAGGGGTTTACGGCGTTGGCTTTTTCGCGGCTGACAGCGGATTCGCTCAGATTGCGGTGTTCAGTTACTCTCGGAACCCCGATTGGAAAGGTTCTTACTTTGTTCACCTCGGTTTCAATAACCTTGTGCCGGTCGCTGACCCGTGTGGCACGAGCCTCATTGACGCGGTGATGGATGACATTCGTAGCGGTGTTTGGGGTCCGACGAATGATCTTCACATCAGGACATATTACGGCGGCCAAATTTCACCGGAATGGTATGGCGTCGGTGAAGACATGGTCGCACGTGTGCATGCGCGCTACGGGCATGACGTCGGTCTCGCCCCTAAGACGTCATCCGTGATCTGTAAGCCGACACAAGGACCACGTGCCGAAAATCTCCACAGCATTTCACTTGGGGCATTACTGGGCCACGAGTTGGCACGGTCGGCGCCGAAGCATACGGATCGGTGGGTGGACAACGATATGGTTGATGGTGATGTGCAGCGTAACGACCACGAGTGTCCGGCAGGTCTACGCGACGAGGACGGAAATTCCGTTTTGTGGTCTGCGGTTCGTGAGGCGGGAACGCCCGATGGCAATCCAAAGGCATGTAACTTCATGTTTTTTACGTTGCCGTATCAGCAAAAGTTCGAAGCACGGCGGGTATATTAAACCACGCACCCATTTCTTTTCCGCGATGATCTCATGATCGCGATGTAGAGATGGGTGCGTTTTTTGTTTGCGTGTGTTACAGTGTTCAAACTATGGGATGCGAAATTATCGAACGAACAATCGCAGGATTTCAGACGGTGACATTGACTGACGGTGAAACATCAATTACGATCGTGCCAAAAAAAGGCGGCGATATTATTTCGCTGCGAGATGAAAAAACGGACACGGAATTTTTGTGGACGTCGCCACAAGGACTGCGCGCAGACACGCCGAGCAAAAATTTTATGGACAATTATGAGGGTGGGTGGCACGAATGTTTTCCAACGGGTGGTCCGGCAATGAATTATCGCGGTGCATCAATCGGTGAGCAGGGCGAAGTGCATGCATCGGTATGGAGCGTGATTGATGTGAGCGAAAATCAGAACGAAGTTTCGATCACGCTTGAAACGACGACGACTAAAACACCATTTTATTTGCGAAAAAAAATCACGCTCCGCAATCGGGTGAGTGCGATTGAAATTGAAGAGTGGGTGACGAATGAATCGAGCGAAACTTTGCCAGTACTTTGGGGGCATCATCCAGCGCTCGGCGGAAATTTTCTTGACGCACAGTGCAAAATTGATGCGCTTGCGAAGCGTGTTTATTCCGGTGCGTTGCCGGAAAATTCCGAGACCGCGCAGTTCGCGCCGGAGGTTTCCGGTGTTTGGCCACATCTCGTAAATAAACGTGGTGAGTTGATTGATGTGTCAGAGGTTGCTGGTCCGGAATCGCGCACGGCGGACATGTTGTTTATCGACGGATTTCAGGAAGGCTGGGTTGCGGTTACGAATCGTGAACGCAAGGTTGGAATCGCATTGTTGTTTGATCCCGCGATGTTTTCGACGATGTGGTTTTGGCAGATGTATGGCGGCGGCACGGGTTATCCATGGTATGGCCGTGCATACACGATGGCGCTCGGACCATTCACGGGCGCGCTGCCAGATTCACCCGCGGCAAACATCGATGCCGTCGCGGGTACACGCTTGATCGCCGGTGGTGAAACGGTGCATGCGCGATTGCGGGTTGTGCTCTATCGGGGGATCAAAGGTGTCGGGCGAATCACGTCGGATGGGGTAATCGTGCCGCGGATTTAAATTATAAACTACGCCAGCAGTGAGCAAGGTAAGAGGCATACTATTCCCCACCCTGCTCAATGGAAATGAACACCAGCATGTTTATTCGACGATATCATTGACGTCCACCCGTGTTTTCGCTATCATATCTCCAGCAAAACTATGCTTTCCGTGCTGAAAAAACTTGGTTTGTCAGATAAAGAGATCGCGGTTTATGTTGCCCTTCTAACGTTGGGGTCAGCTTCGGTTCGGCAAATCGCTGAAGCCGCTCGAATTAACCGAGGAACCACTTACGATATTTTAAAATTTTTAATGACCGAAGAGCTGGTGAATTACGTTAATAAACAGACGAAAAATTTTTTTACTGCGGAGGATCCGGTGCGGCTCAAGCAACTTATTCAAAAAAAACAGACTCATTTGCGAGAGGCGGCCCATGAACTTGATGAATTTTTGCCACAACTCGAAACGTTGCATAATCGCGGTGGCGAAAAACCGATCGTGTGTTATTTCGAAGACAAAAAAGGGATTCGAACATTGTTGGCCGAGGTGTTGCGGGTAATGGACGCGCAAAAAGATAAAACTTATTTTGTGTATTCTTCGTCGGCGTTGCGCAAACATTATCGCGCGGCATATCCAACGTACACAAAAGAGCGAATTGCGAAAAAGATTTTTGTGCGCGCGATCGCATTTGGATCGGGGGGCGCAACGTCAGGTTTGGATGAGCGCCGGTGGATCAGCAAACAAGAAGGATCTCCGGCGTATACGTTGATTTACGCGGGTCACATCGCACACATCGCGCTTGACACCGGTGGACGCATGGTGGGCGTGACCATCGAAAATGAAGCGATGTATCAATCGCATCGAACGATCTTTGAATCACTCTGGAAGACGTTGTAAAATTTTCATGTATGACTGAAAAAATGGATGCTATTGATGTGTATGATGCACAAACCGCTCGTGTCGGCGTGATTATTTTGGGCGCCGGCGCTGGGAAACGCATGAAATCAGGCGACGTTCCCAAGATTTTGGTTCCCCTGCGCGGCAAGCCGATGATTTCTCATATTCTTGATACACTTCGTTTTGTTGCTGTTGATCAGCATCCGATTATCGTTGTTGGGTTTAAGGCGGACACCGTCAAGGAAGCGCTCGGGGATGGTTATACGTATGTGCATCAATTCGAATCGCTCGGTACCGGCCATGCGGTGATGCAAGCATACGAAGCGGCGCGAAATTTATACGATCACATCGTTGTTTTGTATGGAGATCAGCCATGCATTACCGCGGGCGTCGTCAATGAACTCGTTGCGACACATTTGCGTGAACGCGCGACGATGACATTGATGACGATTGCGGTGCCGGATTTTGACGGTTGGCGCGCGGGTTTATATAATTTTAGTCGGGTAATTCGTGATGCGCGCGGCGCAATTATTCGAACAGTTGAGCGCAAAGATGCGACGGATGCGGAATTAGAAATCAAAGAACTCAACCCTGCGTATTTTTGTTTTCGCGCGGATTGGCTGTGGGATCAATTGCCAAAACTTGAAAATAAAAATGCGCAAGACGAATATTATCTCACCGATTTATTAGAAGTTGCGACAAAAAGCGGGGAGTATGTCGCGTCATTTGTTGGAGACGCGTCTGCAGCGCTCGGCGCAAATACGCAAGAAGAATTGAAGTTGCTTGAACAAATTGTTGCGGAAAACTAAGCTGTCGCGACCCACGCACCATCTTTTTCGGCGCTATCGTAGCACGCGTATGCGAGCTTGTATGCGCGCAAGCCATCGACGATTGTTGGGCTCAATGGTTTATTTTCCAGCAAGTTGCGAACAAACCAATAGTCTTGGATTGCATAATAGTCGCTGACAAACACAAGATCCTCACGGTGTGCGATGTCTTTGAAAAGTGGTTGATCCGCGATCATTCGATACAGATCGGGGCGCTCAAATTTTGATTCTGCAACCGAGTTGCGCACCGTGATGTGGTGCATGTCGTAGGTGTCTGATGTGACGAGCGACTGTTGAAAGAAAATTTCAAAATGTCGGATCGATTGATGTGCGGCAATATCATGCCAGAGATGGATCATGTTTGCGGTAACTCCATTTTCAAATTCCATGCGAATTTCGATTTGATCTTCGATGCCAACGTATCCATGAAAATTTTTGCTGTTTGCCGAGACGCGCGTAATTTTTCCAAATAACCATTCGAACAGATCGAGATCATGAATTCCGTGTTCGATGAGAACGCCGGCGCCGGCCAGTTCGGCGTGACTCCGCCAATCGGTGAAATGCGAGATTCCTTTAATCGGAAAAACTTGATCGTCGCGCAAAATAATTGTTCGTAATTTTGATTCTGACGCGCGTTCGGCGAGCAGTTGTTTCATTGCGTGATATGTTGGCGCGTAGCGAAGCACGAACCCGATTTGATGGGGTGTGTTTGTGCTGATTAACAAATCGTGTACTTGCTGCGCTTGTTCCGGTGAAATCGCAAATGGCTTTTCGCAAAAAATCGCTTTGCCACACGCAGCCGCCTTCGAAATTACATCGAAATGAAATTTCGTTGGAACGCAACTGAAAATCGTATTAATTTTTGGGTCATTGATAATCGCGTCGATGTCGTCCGTTGCGTATTCAATTTCAAAATCGCGCGCAGCATTTTTTGCGGCGTCTATATTGATATCGGCAATACCGACGAGTTTAACTTTGTCGCCAAACATCGTTCGAATTAAGCGGATTGATCGTGCGTGTTCGCGACCGATATAGCCGGCGCCGATAATTCCAATTGAGATTGTTTCCATAGATTTAAATTGTGTGCGAGCTCGTTGCTGTATAAAAAACGAGCGGAGGAAGTAAAACACTCCCGCCGCTCGCCCCGATGCAGGAGACCTCCAAATGCTAACCGCATTCTGCCATGTTCGGCAGGATTACGTCAAGCGAATGGTGCTCCTTTTTGTTTGCGCCCTGACCGTTGGGTTGGGGGACCCAGTAGCCATGCTTGTTTTGCCATTGATTGAAATCAGCGACCTCGCTCGCTGTCAATTCCTGCGGCGAGCGGCCACCACGCAACCACAGATCGTGGAGCAGCGCCATGATGTTCCGGTACATCCGAACATGCACCCCGTCGTCGTTGCGCTTGTCGCGGAGAACCTCACCGATTTCAACTTCGGTCAAAACGGGCGGCTGCCCGGCAAAGTCGTAGTGCCGGAGCAGGTTTACCATCATGGCGACTTCCACCGAGTAACCGTTGGTGAGCCGCATCGCGCGCAAGTCGCCCCATCGCACGGACATTTGGCCACAAAGCGGCCACTGCAAGCACCCGAGGTCAACGAATGGATTACCCGGAATTCCGAAGAATGCATGGAAACCTTCGTTGTTGCGGCCTTGTGCCGCAAGTTTTACGAGCCCGGTTTCGGGATGCTCCTTCCAGCCGAGCATGATGTGGCGAATCGGATCAACTGCTGCGACGTTCGTGATGTCCGCATCGAGAAAAAAGATTCGGTCTGCGTCGTCGCGATGCATCGCTTTGAGAACGAGTGAGGCAGCAAACATCGCGGCGCCTTTGCCGATGATTTTCTGACGGGGGATGGCGTACGCGTGGATTGCTTCGTGTGTTCGATTTTTTTCAATCACGCTGCTTTGTGTTTCGATCAGGACGCGTGAACTGACCGCGCGTACGGCAGATTCCGTGCCGTCCGTTGTGTTGTTAATGAGCACGAGGATTTGTTCAGGCTTGAGCCCAACAATGTCCATGAGATATCGGATTGTGTGTCCGATGTTGCTCGCCTCGTTGCGGGCGGGGATCACGACGATGTCGCGTTCGCGGGGAACCATCGAGCGGTGACGGTTGCTCGCGCGAACACTCCCACAGTGGGTCACGTGCTTAATGGGATGCAGGTCATGCATGGAGAACTCCTTTTTGTTGTCGTTTGTTGGGCAATGAGCTTATTACGCTCAGATGAGAGTATACGATGATCGGTTTATTTTGTCAATTTATATTCTACACATTCAGCAAACTGTATGTTATTAACCCAGTTTTGTTATGTAAACTGGGTATAGAATGTCCGATATTTTCCTGCAATATTTGACAAAACTAAATTTGTCTGATAGGATAGTTTCATCACAAGAGTATCATCACGCAGGACTGATGGAAGTCCAACCGGAGGTCCTGCGCGAGGGTACTTTTTTGTTTTATAGCTGCGTGTTAGTATGAAGGCACTATGATTAACACCTCGACAACATGGTTTGGGAAATTTTTATCCGGCGACGATCCGACTGGATGGCTTAACGGACTTGCTGAAATTGTGGCGGCGGCACTTGCGGAAGACCCGTCGCGTAGTCAGCCAGCCACGTGTGATGTCGGCGCAAAAATTATTGGTCCGGTCGTATTCGGCCGCAACTGTATTGTTGGGCATGGCGCGCTCGTTGTCGGCCCCGCGGTTTTTGGTGATAACAGTGTAATCGGTCACTGCAGCGAGGTCAGCCGATCAATCTTTGGAGATGACACGCACGCACCGCACTTTAATTACATCGGTGATTCCGTTCTCGGATCACGCGTAAATTTGGGAGCTGGCGTGAAACTCGCGAATGTGCGGTTTGATAAAAAAAATATTCGAGGCGGCGCACAGAAATTGGGTTCGATTTTGGGAGATGACGTTCAAATTGGGTGCAACGCAGTTTTAGATCCGGGCACGGTTGTCGGCGCGGGTGTGTGGTTTGCGGGCGTGCATCTTCCTGCACAAACGGATGGCGCGGCGTACACGCGCGAGACGGTCAAAGATTTTTTTTATAAATAAGTCGTGTGCTGATCGCCGACTTTCACATCCATTCGAAATTTTCGCGTGCATGTTCGAAAAATTTGACACTGCCTAATATCGCTGCGACCTGTGAGTCAAAAGGAATTAATTTAGTTGCAACAAGCGACTTCACGCATCCTGCATGGATGAAACACATTGAAACGGAGCTCGAAGAATCAGCGTCCGGAATTTTTGCGTTGACAGGCGAGCGTTCATCAACGCGATTTTTGCTGGTGACGGAAATTTCAAGTATTTATTCGCAGGGCGGAAAAGTTCGGCGTGTCCATTCGCTGGTGTTTGCGCCATCGATCGCGTGCGCGAAAAAATTTATTGCGACGCTTGAAGAGCGTGGGTGTAATCTGAAAGCAGATGGTCGGCCGATTGTTGGTGTGTCGGCGAAAGAATTGTTGCGGATCGCACACGAAATTTCACCTGACATGGAATTGGTTCCCGCGCACGCATGGACGCCGTGGTTTTCTGTGTTCGGATCAAAATCCGGATTTGATTCGCTCGAAGAATGTTTTGAGGAATTAACACCGCTCGTGCATGCGATTGAAACAGGCCTTTCATCCGACCCCGCGATGAATTGGCAGGTTTCAAAACTTGATACGATCACACTCATTTCAAATTCAGACGCGCACAGTTTAGAAAAACTTGCGCGTGAGGCAACGGTTTTTAATATTGATCCGTCATCGCGCTATACGTATCTTGATATCGTTGGCGCGATTCGCGAACAAAAATCTGGCGTGCTCAAAGAGACGATTGAATTTTTTCCTGAAGAAGGAAAATATCACATCGATGGTCACGCTGCGTGCAATTTTTCGTGCGCGCCACACGAAACAGCAAAGCTCGATGGCGTGTGTCCGAAGTGCGGGAAAAAAATGACGATTGGTGTTTTAAGTCGCGTCCACGATCTTACGGATCGTTTGCCACACGAAGTTATCCACAGTATACACATTCCATTTCGAACGATCATCCCGCTCATCGAGCTCATCGCACATGTGAACGGAACCTCTGTTGCGAGTAAAAAAGTTCATGCGCGGTATGATGAAATGATTAAAAAATTGGGGAGTGAATTTTCGATTTTACTTGAGGTGCCGATCAAAAAAATCAGTGAAGATGTTGGTAGTGATATTGCAGATGCAATCGCATCCGTGCGCTTAAATAACGTAAAATTGACTCCCGGATTTGACGGCGTGTTTGGAAAAATTGATGTGATAAAAAAAGTTTCTGTCGCACAACAAAAACTTTTATAGAATTTTTTTTGCAATATTTTTTTATCCGTAAGCAAGCGCGCGAGAAAATTTTTTTTGCTGCATGACAAAAATTATTCAAAAGTTTTTTTGTAAAATTTATTCTTTTGAAACTCTTGACACGAACTATAAAATTTCTTTGTGTGTTGTTATACTGTATACAGCTAGGTCGAGCACAGTTTACAATCTCCCCCATGTTTGGAGATTGTGACTATCAAAAAATAATATATATTTTCCTCGCAAGAGGAACACATACATATGGCAGCAAAAAAGAAAGCAGCAAAAAAGAAAGTTGCAAAGAAATCAGCAGCAAAGAAGAAGCGCTAATTGCTTCCTAACCGCTCTTTTAACAAGCTCTACGAATAAAATCGTGGAGTTTGTTTTTTTGCAGCAAGCTGGTATAGTGTGTGAACAAATTGATGTTTATGGTATTACAACGAACTTTGGCTTTGTGTGGCATCGCGCTCGTGTTGTTGGGAGTTGGGTGCGCCCCTCGAACATCGACACTCCCTTCTGGTGAACAAACGATTCTTGATCAAAAATTAAAACTTTCGGTTAGCATGCCGACTAGTTGGAGTTCTGCACGATTTAATACATTGTATAAAAACTCGAAAATGCCATCGGGGTATTCGTACATTACCGGAGGAATTAATTTCGGGTTGGGGCCAAAAAATCAGAAGGGTGAATTACGCGTTGTTCTTCATGTGGTTGGTGTTCCCAAGGCGAGTGTTGCTGATTTTGAAAAAGGAAAATATCCGGCAAGCGCCGAACGCGTGCTTGAGACGGCGGATTACATAATTTATAGCGCAGTTTTGGATTCCAAAGATGGTGATGTAGCGAATGTGGTTAAAAGTTTGACGGTGGGGAAGTGATGGCTAGATTTTAAAGTGCACGATATTTAAAAATCCACCGAGATGGTGGATTTTTAAATGGGCCGGCCGGGGCTCGAACCCGGGACCGTACGCTTAAGAGGCGTCTGCTCTACCAGCTGAGCTACCAGCCCAAGAATGAGTTGTGGATTGTCCCATCTACACCCGTTTCGTACGTCGAATTTTACTTATGTTTTATTTTATTGTCAAGCTATTTGATTTTTGTGTATGTTAAAGTAAATATTTTTTCAGCAGGCTCAAATTATCAACACGGGGTAACTCTATCGGAAAGATTTTAAATAGGCTTTTAGCGCTTCTTCCGCGAGCTCAACCTCTTTTTTAGTTCCATGCTTTTTTACATAGTCCACTAAGTGCTGAGCGTCGGTTTCTCTACTAAATTCTGAATTACTAAAAAAAATTCGTAAATCCTTTTTATATTCTTCTATCGCGCCTGCCTTTTCTATATCCGAAAAAAAATCAAAGCCGATACGATATTTATCGGGTGAGCTCCAAATAAGTTTTGCAATCTCTTCTAATCTGCTATCAGGCACAGCAATACAATAAACCGTGTGGTTCCGCTCGTGTGAAAAGCCGTCTGAAAATTTATCGAGCTCAAGGCCGAGCTCTCCAGACATTAGGTCGACTCGACGTTGAATAACCCTGTCGTAAAGTTTTGGTATATTCGGCCTAAAGGACCATTGATGCCCGATTGTACTCTCCTTGAGATTGTAGATCAGGTGAGTTATTCCTCCTCTTTTGATTCCAAAATTTTCCCCGTAAGTCCAACTTTCTGTGTCGTTGCTAAGGAACGCGTTTAAATCAAAAATTGTGAATTCCGGTAGCCCCAACTCCGATAAACTACCTTCGTTGTTTAAAATATCGGCCACTACTTCATTAGAGCCTTTTCCCATTTTCTGACCAATTTCTAATGCCTCCAAATGAATTTGGTGGCGCTCGAGCTCTAAAACCCTCACTGCAGTTCCTACCTCGGGATCGGCTATGGTTTTATAGCGACGCTCAAGTTTTCTAATTTTATCCCAAATTGTTTTATATTTAGAAAGGAGTTTAATATAACCAGGTTCATTTTCTTTGTATTGTAATTCTCGTGCCACCTCCTCGTTGTGTTTTTGGAGCCGATCTAATATTTCTTCCTCTCCTTGGGCGATTTTGTTTTTAGTAGAATCAGCAATTTCTTGAGAATCCGCCATCTCTTTGTCGATAAGCTGTTTTTTTGATGAATGTTTTTCAAATTTCCAATTTTGCATAGCAATTTTTTTAAAAATAACAGCTCCAAAGACTATTTTAGCATCGCGTAGGTAACGGCTGCAAGCTCATGCGACTGCTCGGACTCATGCACCGCCTGCACATGCGGGTGCTTTTTCAGGGTTTGTCGCGTCAGTAAACGGAGTACACCCGTGCCCGAACCGTGAATGATTTTTACAACGCGATATTGACCGATGAGCGCCCGATCTAAGAAGCGTTCGATCGCTTCGATTGCTGGGGCGGCGCGCATACCGTGAATGTCGATGGCAGGAGTATGTGGGCTGAGTTCAGCACCCCAGAATTCGAAATTCATTAGTGTTATGACTTAGAGGTGTGGGCACAGATTAGTGAAGATAGTGTAGCAGAGCGAGGTGGTTGAGGCAAAATTTGGTATTACAAAAATTTTTTGTGAAAGTTGTAAATAGCATGATTCGTGATATAGTTTATTCAAACTATCTTTTTGTATGAAAAAATTTTTAGCAGGCGCACTTGCGGCAATGTCAATTGGGGGTGCTTTAGAGGGATGCGAGAAAGAGCCGGTTAAGGCAGCAGAACAAACAGTTGATGTATCTAAAAAAACACAAACGCCGGATCCTCAGCTTTACGACAAGGTGCGAGAGGCATTGAATAAATCTGTTGAGCCACAGCTTTCTGTGGGTACAGCGGATCCAAGAATAGAAGCTGAATACGATAGACTTATAGAAGAAAAAAATCAAGCAATTGAAAAACTTCGCATAGATAAAGACGCTGAAATTGAAAAATTACGCATAGTGAAAGATCAAGCTATCGAGACGCTTTATCAAAAAAATAAAGAGGCTCCTGTTGAAAATTTTTATGCTCAAATAAATGATGTTAAATCAAGTTTTTATGCTAAAGAACATGGGCTTGAATTTGAGTACTATGCAAAGAAAGCAGCAATTGAGGATACTTTCTATTCAAACCCTCTTGTTAAAGAGTACGTAGAGCAACAAATTCAGAATACACCTGATAAAGTGCTTGAGAGAAAATTAAATTCCGTGGGGAAAGTTGCGTTTGAAAAAGTCAAACAAGTAATGGATCGGGAATGGAAAGATTTGAATGAAAAATTTAGCAAAGAATGGGTTGAGATGACGGCACGACATGATGTTGAGTGGGTGGCGATTCAGAATGAAGAAGCTATAAAATGGTCTCATGCTGAATCACATCAGGAGAAGCTTGACGTGACCCATGTTTTATCGGAAAAAAAATCTGCTTATTCCAAAAGAGTATCCGATGAAAAAGAAGCTTATTTTAAAAGTGAGTCTGAAGCAAAATCAGCTTTATTTCTAAGGTTTGAACAGTTACGAAATGGTATCGAAAAGAATCCAGCGAATTTGATGTAGTATATTGAACTTTTTCGTACGAGTGGAAAAGCCACCGGCAGTTCCTTTGTGCCGGAGTTCGATTTCCCTAAAGCAAATAAAAATATTCCACACAAAGTGGAATATTTTTATTTGCCCCCAGAGAGAATCGAACTCCCATATACAGCTTCGAAGGCTGTCGTTCTATCCATTAAACTATGAGGGCGTGAATTTTTACGCGGGCAAATTTAAATTTGCCGATTTTCGATTTGTCCAGCCTTTTGCTTCGAGCCCCGCGCGCGCTGCGGATTCTTGCGCCTCTTGCTTGCTCGTTCCTTCGCCTTGCGCAATTAACGTGTCACCCAAGTATAAACCAACGACAAATTTTTTGTTGTGATCCGGGCCGTGCTCGTTCAAAACTTTGTAATTGGGCGTCACGCCAACAACTTCTTGTGACGCTTCTTGAAAGCGACTTTTTGGATCAAGAAATAATTGGTTGTCGATGATGTATTTGATGCGGGTGATGATGAAACGATGGATAAAATTACTCGCCGCCTCAAAGCCAGCGTCCAAATAAATCGCACCGATAATTGCTTCGATCGCATTCGCTAAAATATACATGCGCGCTTTGCTGCCGGCATCTTTTTGCTCGCCTTTGCTTAAAAACAAAAACGGCTCAAACCCAATTTCATTTGAAATTTCGGCTAAAATTTTCGCGTTGACGAGCGCGGCGCGTAAATTCGTCAATTTACCCTCATCGCTATCGAAACTTTTAAACAAAAATTCGGTGACAACTAATTCCAGAACGGCATCACCTAAAAATTCGAGTCGTTCGTTTTGGCCGGTCGGGAATGTCGGATGTTCGTTGATGTAAGATCGATGCACGAGCGATTCGAGCAGTAATTTTTCATTTGCGAATTTGTGGCCGAGCAGTTCTTGTAATTGTGGTAGCGCGCTTACGTCGTTCATGCGGATTCTGTTTGATTTTGTAATTCTGGAGCGCGATCGATTGATTTGAATGAATTTTGCGCCATCATTTCTTTATACATGGCACCAAGCACACCGTTGATAAACCGTCCTGAGGATTGGCCACCAAAAGTTTTAGCAAGTTCGATCGCCTCATTAATCGCTACTTTTGCGGGGATGGTTTCTGAAAACTGTAGTTCAAATGTCCCGAGTCGCAAGATATTTCGGTCGATGATGGTGATCTGATCAAGTGGCCATTGCGGCGCGAACCGTTGAATGAGGCTATCGAGCTCTGTTTGGTGTTTCAAAACACCGTCGACGAGCTCAAGCGCAAATTCGCCATCTTTGGTTCCGGGTGCGAATTCCTCAATGTTTTGTTGGATGAGCGCTGGAATGATCGCACTTGGTTGGCCCATGAAATCCCATTGGAATAGGGATTGCATCGCGATTGATCGCAACAAATGACGATTTGACATAAAAAGAGCGTTAGAGAAATTGCCTTATTTTACCGCAGATACAACCTTGCGACCTTTGTAGGTACCACAAAACATGCATGCGTGATGCGGTTTTGCAGGTTTTTTGCACTGTGTGCATTTGGTGAGCGCGCCAACAACGAGCGCGAAGTGTGCGCTGCGGCGGCGTTTGTGTGATGATGTTCGTCGATGTCCAGGAAGACCCATAGATTCAATAGCTAATAAAAGCAGTATATCAGGGTTTGTTTGAGTTGGCAAGGCTTGACAAAGTCGCCATTTTTAGCTTTAATGGACGTCAACGCGGTTCACATTTTAACTCCGCGCAGGGGAGGTTCACATGTATCTTTTGGTCGGTATCGTGTTGGCGGTCTTGATGTGCCTTGGAATTTTCGCTTTGTACCCCATTTTCGTGAAGCCGATTTTGGGACTCGTCTATTTTGCCGGCAGCGTTACGAATCGGATTGAGCCACCGCGCGTTTCAACACGCGAACTGACTCCCGAATTTGGCGCGTTGGTGTTCGACGATGATCAGGGCGTGTATCGTGCGTCGGGTGATGTGCCCGTCTTGGTGAACAAGCACTCCGCAGTTGTTTCATGGGAAGCCGAGCAGCAATTCGTTGAATTTCAGGTAAATGACCCGACGAATAACACGGCGATTCCGGTCTTGATCACCGTCAAATTAGTTTCATTGATTCCGTTTGCCAGCTTGCGAACGGGGCAGTGGTATGGGACGCACACAGACGAGTGGAAACAACTCGTTCGACTCGGATGGTTCGCTCAAACTGAGCAAGCGCGCCGTGAATTCTCTGCAAAATGCGCGGAAACGCTCGTTCAGCTGCCAAGCGTTGTTCATATCACGCAGAATTTGTATGACGACGTGCACAATCACAACTCTTCATGGAATTGGCGCATCGTTGCAACCAGCGCTATGAGCGCTCAAGAAGTAAAGGATGTGCTATCGGAAGTTGCGTTGCCATACGGATATCTCTGCGTTGAATGCGCGATGACGTGTACACGGCCCGGACCGCATTAAAAATCCCCGCCTCCTTTCCATTTCGTGGGAAAGTTGAGGCGGGGATTATTTTTTTGTGGCCGGTTTTAGATGTTTTTGTCTGCTTCAATCGTGAGTGACGCACCAAGTTCACCTTGAATCGAATATTGTTGCGCCGAAAGAATGGGATCGCCCATCGTGTAGTTGCTGAAATAATAATCCTGAAGTGTGTCGAGTAGTTTTTGCCAGTTTTTGCCAAACAGCATCTCGGCCGTTCCTTCGTTGAGTGAACGAAGCACGCCTCCATGTGCAACGGCAAAAATGCGGGGGTCTGACTGAATGCGAATGAGGCGGGTGGCGGGGCGATACCACACATTGCCGCCGAGCGGGTATGCTTCGAGCGTGTCTTCAGATACATGAACAACCGGAGGGAGCATCGATTTCCATGTTTCAAACGTGTTTGTTTCATCAGGGAACACGTATCGTTTGCCATCGCGTGCGAGATAAAATTTTGTTGGGACTTTTGGGCCAACAATAACGGATCCCGCAAGTTTTGGTGCGTCGGGCCGAAGAATCGGCGATACAGGCTCTGCTTGGCTTGGAATTTGTGTGATCGGCGCGACAACTTCGTTCGAAGTCGGAAGATTATTGTGATTAAAAATCGCCCACCACAACCCTGCGCAGATGATGAGAAGTCCGATGAGGCCGGCAACAAGAACGAAAGCTCGTTGATTTTTTTCCATAGATTGAAGAATGTGTACCCAGCTTACATCGAGCATCGGTGAGCGTCAAATTATTTGCTCCACGAAGATCCGGTTGGGTAAAATTCTTTCGGGCCAAGCGGAACGGCGCGCGCTGGCGATTCTTTGTAGAAATTCAGCGTTTTGAGGTTGATGGGGTGAAGTGTTCGTTGATGCAAGAGTGCGTATGCGCCGGCGCGCGCGTTGATGACAAATAATGTTCCGTCCGGATGGATGTCTGTTCGTTCAAGCGGTGCACTCGGCACAAAATTCATGAGCGCATCGATGGAATCTTGGCGCGCCGATTTCGTTGTGTAACCAAGTTTTTTTAATTGTTCTCGGTTCGGGAATTTGTGAATGCGTCCGAGGGTATTCACAAAATAAAATTCATTTTTTTGCGCTGCGATGATGGATCCGGGGCGATAGGGAAGCGGTGATGAGATATGGAAATCGTCGATGTTTGGGACAGTTACGATTTTTTTATTTTCACCCCAACTTGCAAGTACCGCTGAAGTAACAACGGGGCAGGCGCCTTTAAGTTTGTTGAATACGACGAAAAGTTTTTTTGATTTTTCATCCCGCACGACGTCGCCGCCAATCGAAAATGCGTTCGGGCGTTCAGGACACGAATATAATTGCTCGGTAATTGCCGCGTCCTCCTGCATGATTTTTGCAAATGCATTCTCGTCGAAAGGTTTATTCCCACCCATCGATCCTGTTCCGTTGCCGCCGGATGGCTGTTGGAATTGAATTGTTTGTGGTGGCGTTGGTGGCGGAGATGCCGGTGCGGGCGCGATTTGCGCGGGGGGCTGCGCGACGATCGCGGGTAGTTGAGTTGGTGGTGTCGCTACGACGATCGGTTCATAGGCGATCGTTGATGAGGCCATGAGCGAAACGGCGCCGGTTGGATTCGCAAATTTTGTGTAAATTGTGTATAGGTTTTTTTTCGGGGGGAGCGTGAAGGTTTTTGTTGCTTTGTATGGTTCCCAAATGCTTCCGAGTAAACCACTATTTGTAGAAATTGCCATTTCAGAAGCGTTGTTGACGTTGTAATGGAGGATCAAATTTTGGTTCGATGTTTGCGCCTCGCCATTGTTGATGCTCATGGGATTTGACCCCAAATAAATGGGAGACATAAGCGTAGCGAGTGATTGGCCTTGCGCGCTCGAGGAGCTTGCGGGGCATGAATAGGCGTATGACAGCGTTGAAAAATCGCCTGCCGCAGATTTATACACACTTCCATTGATATATCCGATGACAACGCGTCCGGAGCCGTTTGAGGTGGTGTAAACTGCTCGATTGCCGGAGAATGCGCTGTCAATCGCCGCGCACGTCCATTTTGTTGAACTGCCCGAGCAACCAGAATTTCCATTGTCGCGCACGGCGGTTCGGAGTTCTTGCACGCCCATGCTCGCGCTGTAATTATAAGCGAGAACTGGGGTTGTTCCGTTGATGATCGTAAGTCCTAATCCACTTGGTGTTTGTGATCCTTCTGTATCAACTTGTTCCGTGACAACGCCGCACGACTGGCTGTCATTGAGTTTAAACGTTGATGTGTAGGTATAGTTTGTTCCGGAAACCGTTGCAAAAT
>JAHFHU010000014.1 GCA_023246755.1 Candidatus Magasanikiibacteriota bacterium | reverse complement strand
CGATTTATTCATACGTGACCAACGGAGATTCGTCGAGCCCAAGTTTTTTTCCGCTCGGCATTGATTACGCCGTTGCGACGACCTTTTTTGTGCCGTTGGGTGAGGCGCAGGCATACGATGAAAGCGCTGCTCCGGAAGAAGAGTCGTCGGCCGCCGCTCCCGAAACGTCGACGTCAGAGCCGCAGCAACAAGCAAAGCAGCTGGTTGTTCCAAAACTGACTGTTCAAAAAATGGTTGATTCACCAGCGGGCGCGGCAGCAGTCGGCGCGGAACAACTGATTGGTAAATTTATCGCGGCGTCAACGGATGAGGTAAAATTAAAAAAAATCGCAATCGATATTAGTTCAAACATCTCATTCTCAAATAATCATCAGTTAGCGCTCTGGGGTTCGCTTTACGGACAGCAGCCTAAATTATTAGGGCAAGCGTCACTCGGCGGATTTAAATCAGGTGCGATTGAGATTCCATTAACAGAGCCGTATACGCTCGCCGCGGGTGATCAGTTTATTTTGATGGTCAAGGCAAATACTGCGGCTGCAGCAACCGCAACACAAGAAACCACGCTTCAGGCTAGCGTCGCCAGTATCTCGAAGGAATACACCGGAGGATCCGACGTTCAATCGGTCGGGGTTAAGGGCGGGGTCTTGGTTTATCCATGGGCCGAGCCGGTGGTAAAAAAAGCAGAGGCTCAACAGCCGGCGGAACCAGTCAAACCGAGCATTGCAAATGCTGCAAACGCGCCGTCAGGAGCAGTTTCAAAAAGTTCCGAACAGACGGTGGCGAAATTTGTTCTTACAGCGCCCGCAAATGCCGCAAATCAAACGCTGAAGGTTTCCGGTTTATTCATGGCGATCAACAGTACGATTAAATTTGGCGAGGATCGCACCTTCAGCGTCTATAAAAGTGAGGTGGCGACTTCCGCAAATGTTCTGGCGACAAAAACTCTTAAAAATTTTGGGGCTGACGGGGGCATGTCCGGGTTCGTTCCGTTTCCAAGTCCAATCTTTATCCAAGCCGGTACAAGTCAGGTCATCACGATTGTTGCGGCGACACAAGACGCATCGGCGAATGATACGTTTCAGGCAAAAATTTTAGATGTGCAAACAACAACGGACGCTGGCCGAGTTGATCTTAATATTCAAGCAGTCGGCAAGATGTTGTATTATTAATGTGATGAAGATGACGAATATACAGAATACGGTTGCAGCGGTTGAATCGATGTGGGAAGAAAAATTGATCGAAGCACGAAAGAAATTTGCGGATTTAAAAAGTATTTCATCCGTGCCTGATGTACATATTTTTTTGCGGGCATACGACCGATTGTCTGCGGCTATCGAGCAGGTGAGTGCGCCCGCGAGTCTTTTTTCGAACGTGCATCCGGACGCAGCGGTTCGGTCGTGTGCGGAAAAGTTTGAACAGGCTGCGCAAGAATTAGCATCGGAAATTTCGTTGGATGTTGCGCTGTATAAAATTTTTGCCGCATGCAGCACCACGGAATTATCACCGCTTGAAAACCGTCTGTATCAAAAAATCATGCGCGATTACAAGCGATCCGGCGTTAATAAGGATGATGCGACCCGTGCGGAAATTCAGCAACTCCGTGCGGAGTTGGTTGAGCTTGGACAAATTTTTGAGCGCAATATTCGCGAAGACGTGCGCTCAGTGTTGTTGCGCCCCGAGCAACTAGCGGGACTGCCGCAAGATTTTATTGATCTACATCAACCAAACGCAGACGGTTTCGTCACGGTTACAACTGACTATCCGGATCTGCGTCCTTTTTTGATGTACGCGGATGATGCGGCGGCGCGCAAGGAATTGTTCATCAAATTTAATACACGCGCATATCCAACGAATGAATCGGTTTTGCGTGCGCTCATCGAAAAACGTCACGCGCTTGCAACGTTGCTTGGATATGCATCGTGGGCTGATTATGTGACCGAAGATAAGATGATTCAAACAAGTGCGGCAGTGCAAAATTTTATCGACCGCGTTGATGAAATCGCGCGACCAAAGGGTGTGCACGATTATGCGGTTTTGCTCGCCGAGAAACAGTCTGCAGACGCGACGGCGCACCTCGTTGAAGAGTGGGAAAAATCATATTGGGAAGAGCGCGTGAAGCGCCGAATGTTCAACGCGGATTCACTCGCGCTTCGACCATATTTTGAGTATACACGGGTTCGCGATGGACTGCTCGCCGTGAGCGCAGAACTATTCGGCATCGAATTTGAAAAAAATGAAGCCGCAACATGGCATGCATCGGTCGAGGTATATGATGTTCTGCGCGATGAAAAAAATATTGGTCGAATATATCTCGACATGCATCCGCGCGATTTTAAATACAAACACGCGGCCCAGTTTACGCTCCAGAGCGGAATAGCGGGTGAGCAATTACCCGAGGGTGTGCTCGTGTGTAATTTTTCGGATCCGACATCGGGCGTTCCTGCGCTCATGGATCATGACCAAGTAACAACTTTTTTTCATGAATTTGGGCATTTACTTCACCATATTTTGGGCGGTGCACAGGAATTCATCTATTTTTCCGGTGTCGCAACAGAATGGGACTTTGTCGAGGCGCCCTCACAATTTTTTGAAGAATGGTCGCTTGATCCTAAAACGCTGCAGCGTTTCGCGCACCACGTCGAAACCAATGAACCCGTTCCGACAGAACTTATTGAACGAGCGCGGGCAGCAGACGAATTTGGTAAAGGATTATTTGCCCGCCGCCAAATGGCATTCGCGGCGCTCTCACTTAATTGCTATCGAAAATCACCGGAAGAATTCGACGTACACGAATTAGCGATTGCGACACATAATCAGTACGCCCCATTTCTGCACATGCCTGAAACACATCATGAATGTAGCTTCGGACATCTTGACGGGTACAGCGCGATCTATTACACATACATGTGGTCGCTCGTTATCGCAAAAGATTTGTTGTCCGCGTTTACTGAGGGGGAAATGCTCAACACAGAAATTTCGAAGCGCTACGCGAAAACGATTCTCGAACGTGGTGGGACACAAAACGCCGCCGATTTGGTTGCAAATTTTCTTGGCCGGCCCTATTCGTTTGACGCATTTCGTACATGGCTCACGCGCTAGACAGGCAAACAGTTTTTTGCTAAAATAGGTTCAAACTAAATTTTTATTTATGTCTCAAAATATTCAAATCGGCTCAAAAGCTCCAGAAATTTGTCAGGCAATAATCGAAATTCCCCGCGGAAGTCAGAACAAGTACGAATATGACGCTGAGCAGGGTATCGTCAAACTTGATCGCGTGTTATTTAGCCCGATGTTTTACCCACTCGATTACGGTTTTTTTCCTGAAACGCTTGGAGGTGACGGCGACACACTCGATGTTCTTGTTTTAACGAGCAATCCACTTTTTCCCGGGTGTGCGGTTGATGTGCGGCCTGTCGGTGTTTTGTTCATGAGTGACGACAAAGGACAGGACGAAAAAATTCTCGCGGTTGCAAAAGCTGATCCGCGCTTTAAGCATATCACTGACATTGGTGACGTGAATGAACATCTCAAACTTGAGATTGCAAACTTTTTTGCAACATACAAAATTCTTGAGAAAAAAGCATGCGAGATCGGGGAGTGGGGTAACGCAGCAGAGGCACACACCGTCATCAAAACCTGCATGCAAAGTTTTGCTGAAAAAAAATAATGAAGGTTCATCGATTCATCATCAAAAATATTGCATTTCAGCCGATCATCGAAATCACTGATCGAGTGTTCGTGCATCAAATTCATACTGTTCTCGGATTACGCGTGGGCGAAACCATCGAACTGTGCGACGGACGTGGCATGTGTGCACGCGGTGAAATCACGGCAATATCAAAAAATAGCGTTGCCGGCTCATTTGAAGCACCCCAAAAAAATTCACGCGACACAGATATAGAAGTCACGCTCTATGCCGCGATAATCAAGCGTGACAATTTTGAGCTGCTTGCACAAAAGGCAACCGAGATTGGCGTAAGTAAAATCGTTCCGCTTATCACCCGTCGAACAATAAAAATGAGTGTTAATCGATCGCGTTTGCAAACAATTCTTCGCGAGGCCGCGGAACAGTCCGGTCGCGGGGTTGTTCCGGTGCTTGGCGAGGCAACAACAATTGAACGTGCATGTATGGAACTTGATCGCAACACAGATGCGTATATTTTTGATGAAGCGGGGGATGAATTGCACGGTGTCACGCCGACAAAAAAAATTCGCGCGCTATTTATTGGTCCCGAAGGCGGCTGGGAACCTGGTGAACTCGAACAACTGACACACCTTAAAAAAATTTCGTTGGGTCGCGGCATATTGCGTGCGGAAACCGCTGCAATCATCGCAACTCATTGGGCAGTAACAACCATATGACTACCGAAAATTTCAAAAATGTACGGAAAGAAAGCGAGCGACTTAAACTAGAATTCAGAACACAAGTCGGAACCTATCTGTTGGCGGGACTTGGTGTTGTTGCTGGTTTTGCGTGGAATGAAGCGATTAAGTCGCTCATTGATTATGTTTTTCCGCTTTCACAAAGCGGCCTGCGTGCGAAATTTCTTTACGCAATTTTATTGACGCTACTTATCGCCCTGCTCAGTGTATTTATTTTGCGAAAAAATAAATCTAAAGAAGAAAAATAGCATGTGGGACGATGGTACAATTATTGCAGTGCATAAACCGCGCGGACCCTCATCAAACCAAATTGTTGTTCGAATAAAGAAATTATCCGGCATTGCGCGCGTCGGACACGCGGGAACGCTCGACCCACTTGCGAGCGGTGTTCTCGTTGTGGGGATTGGACGAAGTGCCACAAAACAACTGTGGGATAAAAAGTTTGAATCCAAAGAATACCGCGCTGAAATTTTTTTTGGTGAAACGAGTACAACGGATGATCTGGCTGGAGAAAAAACCGTCCGATCCGTTAATAAAATTCCGACGCGTGCCGAGGTTGAAAGCGCTCTTGAAAAATTTGTCGGCACGATAGAGCAGCGACCGCCCCTGTTTAGCGCATTAAAAATTTCGGGACAACCTGCCTATAAACTCGCACGCCGTGGAAAAATTGTTGAGCTAAAATCTCGCTCCGTCACCATTGAATCGATTACACTCCTCGCATACGAGTGGCCCCGTGCGCATGTACACGTTGTCTGCAAATCAGGCGTCTATATTCGCTCGCTGGTTCGCGATACGGGCGATGCACTTGGTGTTGGGGCTTACATGTCAGATCTGGTGCGTACGCGAGTTGGTCCCTACTCGCTCGAGGATGCGCAATTGCTATGACCATCAAAAAATTTCAAGAATTGATCTACACGCACTACAAAAAATATGGCCGCGCACTTCCGTGGCGCACCGATTGCGATCCCTATCGAATTTTTATTTCAGAAGTGATGCTCCAACAAACACAAGTCGCGCGCGGACTTGTTAAATTTCCGGAATTTATTTCAATTTTCCCGTCGTGTGAATCTCTCGCGCGCGCGTCCACGACCGAGGTGCTGCGTGCATGGCAGGGGCTCGGGTATAATCGTCGCGCTTTATATCTCAAACGCGCAGCAGAAATAATTGTGCGTGATCACTCGGGTGTAATTCCACGTGACATCGAATCACTGCGGCAACTTCCGGGAATTGGACCAAACACCGCGGCCTCAATCGCAGTATTTGCCTATAATTCGCCGCAAATATTTATCGAAACAAATATACGAACCGTTTTTTTACACCACTTCTTTAGGGATCAGAAAAATATTTCTGACAAACAATTGATGCCGCTGATTAAACGCATGTGTGATCGAAAAAACCCGCGCGAATGGTATTGGGCACTTATGGATTACGGCACACTTTTGAAAAAAGAACAGGTGAATCCGTCGCGTCGCTCGCAGCACTACACCAAGCAATCTCGCTTTGAAGGGTCGGTGCGCCAACTACGCGGACAAATTATAAAATTATTGATCGAACACACCACGCTGACGATAGAAAAAATTACGTGTTTGATACCAACCAAGTCTGTTCAAGAAATTAAGCTTGTCATGGAGCAACTCCACGCGGAAAATTTTGTTGGTAAAAAAAAACAACGTTTTTTCCTCGTTGCCTGATCGAATGCCATTTTTTATTGACGTTTTTGCTGTTTTTTCATATACTGTGTCAATCTAATGCTAATCTATGCAAGGACCAAACTACATGTCTGCGGCGCGTTTACAAGAACTTAAGGATGAGCTTAAAGAGCTTAAATCAGTGGTAATTCCAAAGATTGCACAGCAAATCGATGATGCGAAACAGAACGGGGATCTCTCTGAGAATGCTGAATATTCTGACGCAAAAGAGCGAATGGCGTTTGCGCACGGACGAGTTGCGGTGCTTGAACATCTGCTTTCAAATGCGGAAATTATTCAAGAAAAAATAGTCACCACCGCGGTCAACATCGGTTCCACGATTATTGTTCTAACGGGCGTAGAAAAACGAACGTTTACCATCGTTGGGTCGACCGAAGCGGATCCGAGCGCAGGAAAAATCTCAAACGAGTCGCCACTCGGTGAGGCCTTTTTGGGACGCCTGCTCAATGACGACGTTGAGGTGGTCACACCCGTTAAAACAACTCGATACAAAATTTTGGAAATAAAATAGTATGGTTGAATCAACTGAAACACACCAAAACGAGGAGGAAGTTCGTTTGCGAAAGCTGAGCGACCTTGCGGCTCAAAATATTGAGACGTATCCAAACGAAGCAAACCGAACACACACAATCGGCGATGTTCTCAGTTCATTTGATGGACTTCTCGCCAACACAACATCCGTAACAATCGTCGGTCGATTACTTAACGCACGCTGGCATGGCGGTTCGGCTTTTGCAGACATTTCAGATGCGTCGGGGAAAATACAGCTGCATTTACGCAAAGATGTTATCGGTGAGCAGTGGTATCTGACGCTCAAAAATTTTATCGATCACGGCGATTTTTTAGAAATTTCTGGAACAGCGATCATCACAAAAGTTGGTGAGCGAACAATCGAAGTTACCGCAGCGCGTCTACTTGCAAAGGCGCTGCGCCCGTTGCCCGAAAAGTGGCACGGATTACAAGACACTGAAATTCGTTATCGACATCGCGAGTTAGATCTCATTGCAAATTCGGATGTTCGTGATCGTTTTATCGTTCGATCAAAACTTGTTTCTGCGATGCGAAAATTTCTTGATGAGCAAGGGTTTCTTGAAGTTGAAACACCGATTCTCCAACCCATTCCGGGTGGGGCAAATGCGCGACCATTTATCACACACCACAACGCACTTGATTCAGATTTTTATCTTCGAATTGCGCCTGAATTATATCTAAAACGGCTCGTTGTCGGCGGATTTGAAAAAATCTATGAGATTGGCCGGTGTTTTCGAAATGAGGGGATCGATTATGCGCACAACCCCGAATTTACCATGATGGAATTATACTGGGCGTACGCGCGGAAAAATGAGTTTGTCGATTTTCTCGAAAATCTGATCAAAGTAGTTATTCAATCATCGCTTGGATCTTTAAAAGTTACTTACGAAGAAAATCAGATTGACTTCGAAGCGCCCTGGGCCCAAAAAACATTTCGTCAAACAATTCTTGACGCGTGTGGAATTGATATCGATCTCTGTCCTACAATTGAAACCGTCGTCGCTGCTACACGCGCAAAAAATCTAACAATTGATTACTCGGGTGCGACCGGCCTTGGCGAACATTATGACACGCTGTATAAAAAAACAGCGCGCGTTACTATCACACAACCAACATGGGTTTTTGATTATCCACTCGCGCTTAAACCGCTCGCCAAAGTTCACCCAACAGACCCAACAAAAAGCGCGTCTGTTCAGCTCGTCGTTCAAGGCGCAGAGGTAGTTAACGCCTACTACTACGATCTCAACAATCCTGTTGATCAGCGTCAACGCTTTATTGAGCAGCAGGGTTTGCGCGAACAAGGATCCGAAGAAGCACAGTGGATGGACGAGGAATTCTTACAAGCACTCGAACAAGGTATGCCGCCAACGTCGGGAGTCGGAATCGGGATCGATCGTTTAGTTGCATTTATAACAAATGCTGCAAGCCTTAAAGAGGTAATTTTGTTTCCGACGCTCCGTCCAATCACACACGAATAATGTATGTCGATCATAGTTACTCATTGCAACCCCCATCTCGACGAGGTCGTTTGTATCTGGATGATTCGACGGTTTTTGTCGGACTGGTCTCAGTGTACCATTCGATACATTCCAACAAATCCAAAAGGTGGTGCTGTTTTATCGCCTGATCAAAGCCCAGAAATCATGTATATCGGTGTTGGACGAGGAAAATTTGATGAACACAAAGGCAATCTTGATGAATCGGCAACAACGCTCGTGCATGCATTTTTATTGCGCGAGAAAAAAATAAAATTGTCGACCGTTGAGCGGGACGCACTCGCAGAGCTCGTTGCCTTCGTCAATGACGATGACCATGGCAAACACATCACCGATCCACATAGCGAGTTTTCTTATTCTGCAGCAAATGCATACATGCCAAAAACAGGGGCGAGTTCAAAAAAAATTTTAGAGGCGGGGACGTTATATTTGGATGGCGTTTTTTCGTGTCTTGTTGAAAAGCACACGCTCGAACGCGACTGGGTGAAGGCGAAGCGCTTCAAAACTGCGTGGGGGATGGCTGTAGCGCTACAAACACAGGCAAGCCCCAAAACAGTTTTACGTCGTGCCACGCGCGAAAAAATTCAAATCGCCGTTGTCGTTAATACACAAAATAAGTTCCGCTCGATTCGTGCGATACCCGCATCGCACGCTGATTTTACTGACGCGTTTACGCGTGTGCACGCCCGCGAGCCCCAAGCAGAGTGGTATCTGCATCACAGCAAACGCATGCTTATTTGTGGGTCCGATGTCGCGTCAAACCTTGTGCTCTCAAAAATGTCGCTTGAGAAACTTATCGCGCTGATCGCTGTATGAAAAAAAAGCGCGTCATGAGTTTTGGAACGTTTGATATTATCCATCCGGGTCACATTGCATTTTTATCTGCTGCTGCAAAATGTGGAAATGAGCTTTTTGTCGTAGTTTCACGTGATACACGTAGAAAAAAAATTAGTGGAGATCTACCGGTTCACACGCAAACGGAACGCATCAGCGTGCTCAATGCACTCAAGCCCGTCACACGAGCAATCGCAGGGTCTGATAAAGATATTTTGAAGGCGATCAAACGTTACACACCCGACGTAATTGTTTTAGGGCATGATCAGGTGTATGGTATCGAGATGCTCGATAAATGGATCGCTCGTCAAGAAAATCCACCGAAAATCGTTCGACTGCCGGCATTTCGACGCGGTCGATTTTCAACAACTCGGATAAAAAAAGTTCTATGCCAATCAAGCACGTAAGACGACAGATTTTTGTCGCACTCGCACTCATCATAAATAAAAATGATGAGGTCTTACTTGCGCAGCGGCATGACCCAAAAAATCACGGCATGCATGGCAAATGGGAATTCCCGGGTGGAAAAGTTGAGTTTGGCGAACATCCCGAAGACACTGTTGTGCGAGAGGCCGCGGAGGAGGTTGATCTCCAAATTTCGGTGCAAAATATTCTCAAAAATTATTCGTGGTTTCATCCCGATCGTCCGCACATTCAGGTTATTTTAATGACCTACATTGCGAGAGCCGACAATCCGGACGCTGCGCGAGCGAATTGTCGCGAAGTTAAAGATGTCGTGTGGAAATCAATCGACGCCGCGCTCGACATGGATGTGATTGATAATAATAAAATTATTTTGCGCGATCTTAGACAAGCGCTCAAAAAAAACCTATAATACTTCAGTTATGATTGATATTGAAATTGTTCGAACAAATCCAGATCGGGTGCGCGCATCTATTTTGAGCAGAAATGCAGTTGATTGCGTTGATGATTTACTAAAAATTGACGTAATTGTTCGCGGTCTACAACAAGAAATTGACACGTTGCGACACGACCTGAAATCACGTTCGAAAGGAAAGCCGAGCGATGATGAACGCCAAATATTACAAGAACTCTCACGCAAAATAAAAGATTTTGAATCATCCTGCACAGAACACGAGGAGCGCCGAACGGCTTTGCTCATAACACTGCCAAACATGAACGATCCTGAAACACCGATCGGACCAACGGAAGATCACAATGTAGTTGCCAAGCTTGTGGGAGAAAAAAAAGTTTTTGATTTTGATCCCGTTCCATATTACGAACTCCCGTCAGTCAAACCATATCTCAAAATTGAGGAGGGTGCACGCACATCAGGCAGCCGCTTTTATTATCTGACCGGAAAACTCGCGCTGCTCCAAAAAGCGGTTTTTCGAGTTGCTGGAAAGCTCATTGCCGAAGAAGGATTTGAATACGTCGTGCCACCACTTCTTGTACGCGAACGTGCGATGTATGGAACAGGACATTTTCCAGCGGATCGCTTTGAAATCTACCACGTCAATCCGGCAGAGGACGATCTCTATTTAGTTGGCACCGCAGAAGTACCACTCGTTTCACTGCACGCGGATGAAACGCTCGATGGTTCGGGTTTACCAAAAATGTACATGGCTGAAACAACGTGTTTCCGACGTGAAGCAGGTAGTTATGGAAAAGATCAGGCCGGAATTTTGCGCGTACATCAGTTCCAAAAAGTTGAGATGGTCGCATTTACAACCCCAGAGCAATCTCCAGAGATGCACGAACGAATACGCGCGCTCGAGGAAAAAATTGTTGCTCATTTTGGATTGCATTATCGTGTCGTTGATATTTGTAGTGGCGATTTAGGCTATCCCGCGACGCGTAAATGGGATATCGAGGCGTGGTTTCCGGCGCAGAAAAAATACCGGGAACTAACCTCAACGAGTAACACGACAGATTATCAATCACGGAGACTTAACATCGGGTATAAATCAAATGGTGGTCAGCGGATGCTTGCGCACACCGTAAATGGGACAGGCGTAACCGATCGACTTTGGCTCGCGATTCTCGAACAATATCAACAAGCCGATGGATCAGTTTTGATTCCTGAATGTTTACGAAACGAGCTTCCGTGGGAGCATCTGACCGCATAACATAACTCTATGAAGCGCTTTCGTACGCGCATGCAGCATACGTCCCATGCATCGCGTTCGACAGCGGGTGATTCTATCGCAGAGAGATTATTCGCGAGACCATATTTTCGTCAACTCATCAGCAAAACATCAGCAGAAATTTTTTTGCTCGCCCTGTTTATCGGTGGAATCACGATATTTTCGTTGCGACATCCATACTATCAGATCACTGATATCCGAATTGATGGCGTTGATACCTACGCGCGCGAACATGTCGAACAGGCGTTGCGTGAGGCTATGAATATTCAAACTTTTGGTGTGAATTCGAAAAATTATTTACTTTTTCGGCCACAAGAGCTCGAGAAAAGAATTCGCGCCTCACTTGTTGTTGATGCACTTTCAATAGAGCAGCGCTTTCCTCACACCGTGGTCATTCATTGTACCGAGCGCGAAATGGCACTTCGCGTCGTCGCTGACGATGGCAGTGCGATGATCGCATCGGATGGTCAGCTCGTTCGATGGTATGCAACGACCACACGTGAAAGCGATATTCCAAATCGGCCTGCAATCAAAATATCCGGATCCATTTTATCTCACAAGCTGGGTGACAGCGTTCTGTCAACCGAACGTGCGAGCTTACTTGAACAGACATTCAAGATTTTCGAAAACATTCAGGGACACCATATCATCGACATTATCTATGATACGCAGTCCGAGTCGGGGAGTATCGAACTTGATAGTGGCCTCGTTATGGTTATTCGACAAGATGCGCACATTGAAACCCAATTTGAGAAGGCACGGCTCGGCTTGATAAAATACCCGCTGGCAAAAAAGATTGATGTTAGATTCGGGGATAAAATATTTGTCAGTTTTTAAGGAGGAGTGGGTGGATTATTGGTGTCGCACAATATATCTTCTGCGACTCATAACCAATAAATACACCGAAATTACAGCGATTTATACAATGCCTTCGTGCATCTAACGCTAACTTGTGCTACAATTTGTTTGAACTATAAACCTCATTTTTTACCGCTATGGCACCATCAATAAAAAAAATCTATTTTGGCATTTTCTTTTTCTTACCGTTTTTATTGATCATTCCCGTTCATTCCGCAGCCACGCCGCAGCTCATTAAAACATCCGGCAACCCTGCCGTTTACTGGCTTAACGGGTCAACACGCTCGCCTTTTCCGCTCGGAAGCATTTATAAGAGCTGGTTTGGGACAAGTTACTCAATGATTACAACAATCACACCGGATGAGCTTGCGAGCTACACATTATCAAAAAATGTATTATTCAAATCTGGATCGCTCATTAAAATTCAAACGGATCCAAAAGTTTATGAGGTAATTACCGACAATGGCGCGCTGCAATGGATCCCGTCAGAGACTGAATTTAAAAATCGTGGTTTTCATTTCAGCGATGTTCGTGATGTGCCTGACACGTTCTTCTCCGATTACCACATAGCAACACAACTAGATTTTGCGACGCCACAGAATCAGCCCGTTCAAAATCCAACGTCTACTGATACCTCCAAAAAAATCGCTCCAGAAATTCCGCCTCCACAACTGGCGATCTCGAGCGTAACCGTCACCTCCGCACCAGATTCAACAGGACAGGTTCAAGCGACGATCAAATATTCGACAAACATGCCCGCACAAACCACAATCGAATACCTCGCCGATTTAAGCACGACCACAACAATAAATCTGGATACAGCTTCAGTTTTTTCAAAGAAAACACCTGTTTTTGCTGGTATTTCATATAATTATCTCATTACCGCTCGAAGCACTGATGGATCCATCGCGACGACTACTGGCTCATTCATGGCGTATTCTGATATTACATTTGCCGTGATAAAAAATATTGTCCCGACGAATTCGTTGATAACGCAGCCGACGGTTTTGGTTGGTGGTTTTTCACTCACCAATAATAGCGCGCAAATTCGGATACTTCAGCAGCTCGCGCTCGAGTTTGACAGCTCATCAAATGCTACGAGTCAAATTGTTAAAACACTCAAGATTGTGCGACTCAAAGCCGATGGATCTGTTTCAGACACGCTTGCCGAAAAAACAGTCTCAAGCGGAACTTCGATCGTTAACAACAGTAGTATCCAAAAAATTCCTATGGACGAATCGCTCGCGCCCGGTGAAATGCGACAATATGGAATTGTTTGGCAAAATCTCGATCAGGTCAACATGGGTATCATCTCCCCTTCTGATTCATTTGTTCCGCTGATCGCCGGGTTACTATTTCAAGGAAATGATACGACGACCAACCAATTTCAGGCTCCGCTCGCAAAATTATTTTACTTTAAACAATAAAAAATTAGGGTAAATATTCAAGTGCATTGACCGGGATCCCTTCGGAGCGAACTTCAAAATGCAAATGAGCACCCGTTACAAAAGGGCCGGCGCCAGGTGTTCCCGGTGTTCCCCCACTATACGCAATAACGTCGCCCGCTGAAACAGCGTCGTCCTCTTTGACAAGAATTTGGGACAAATGGCCGTAGAGCGTGGATAATTTATTATTGTGAATAATGATCACGTAGCTATAGCCGAGACCCGCATTTTTTGCGCGAGCCACGATGCCATTGCCCGCGGCACGAATCGCTGTTCCTTGTGCAGCACGAATATCGATTCCGGGGTGCTCAAAAATATGTCGAAACGGATAATCAGGATCGTGGAACGACGCGGTAATCACGCGGGATGGAGTCGGCCAAAACAGCTGTGTCGGACCCGTCGGAATTGTACGTCCGCGATTATTTTGGAGCCGCGCTCGAACCTGTCGTTCGATAGACGCAATTTCTCCTTCAGTTGACGAATATTGCCGCTTTAAATCGGCGACCAATTTCTGAAATTTTGATTCGCTCTGTTTCGTTTGCAACAATAATTGCGCCTTCGCATCGCTTTGATTTTGCAGCTGCTCCTGTTTGCCGAGCAATGTTTGTTTTTGTGACTCGAGTCGCACCTTAGCGCTATCTAATTCGGACTTTTGTTGATTTAAATCCTGTTTCGCGAGCATAAGATGGATGAGGGCGCGGGTCAACTCCGTGTCAACAGATCGAATCGCATCTTGCGCCGAAAAATAATCTGACAATGTTTTGCCGCGCGCAAATATCGAAACGAGTGTTTGCCGCTCTGAAAAATCTAACGCGCGTACAAGATCGCTCATGTGCGATTGCTCTTCCGCAATATCCTGCTCCTTCTCCGTTATTTTTAGCTCCGTTTCTTTAAGCACGAGCTCTGTTTCTTGCAATTCGTTTTTTGTAATCTTGAGATCGACTTTCCCCTTCTCTATTCGCCCATTGATGAGGCCTAATTGATTTTGAAGCGATGATTTTTCTAACTGCTTCGACTGCAATATTTTTTTCATTGCGTCAATTTGCTTTTGCAAATCCTGAACTTTATTTTTTCGCTCATCAATCTGTTTTTGCAGCGATGAAACATCTTCTGCGCCCAAAACAAACGGTGCGCTAAAAAACGTTATGCATACAAAAACTAAAACGAATAGAGTGTGTTGTCGCCGCATGCTACACATTATAGCAGAGCATCGATGATTGCTCTACAAGGAAAAACGATAACCGCTCTCCAGATACGCATGAACCGCTTCGGCTCCTGAATCAAACGCCATAACCACTCGAGCCCCATCTTTTGCAAAATCGTTGGTGCACGCGTTACCAACCCGCCCCACACATCGATTGTGCCACCAACACCTATAAAGATAACACCATGATTAAATCGACGCTTGGCGTGATGAATCCACCACTCCTGCTTACCGTGACCAAAAGCAACAAAAATAATATCGGGCCGTGCCGCAACCAATTTTTCATCAACAAAATCAGGATTAAAATTTAAAAAATTTCCGATGTGTGGACCGCCTGCTGAATAAACAACGTGGCCACCCCATCCAAAAATTTTCTCCACAGCGACGGCTCTCGTCACATCATCAAAACCTCCAATGATCGCGATTTTAGAACCTCCGCCGCGTTGCACGAGTAATTCCGCAAAATCAATGCCGGTTATTCGTTTTGATGGTCGTCCGCGCGACATGAGCCACACGTGAACCGCCAATGAATCCGCAAGAAAAAAATCTGCCTCCAAAATTGCATGAGCCACCGCGGATTCTGTGCATGCGTGCAGCAACATTTCAGCCGTTACCGTTACGATATGAACCGGTGTGGCGCCGACGCGTGCACGCCGTAAAACCTCCGCGTGCGCAGATTCTGATGTTTCGTCCCAAAAAGGTAGCTTTAAAAATATTCCGAGTTTTTGCACATTGATTTTTACCGGTAGCGTTATTATACTTGATTATGGCAGTTATTCAACTATGAACCCTCAGCAATTTACCCATAAATCCCACGAAGCAATTCAATCCGCATTAGAAATTGCGGAACGAAATAAGCAGCATTCCGTTCATCCGGCTCACCTCCTACTGGCACTCATTACCCAGGATGGCGGCGTTGTTTCGGTTATTTTAAAAAAGTTACAAGTTCCTGATCTGCAACTTCGTGCAGCGATACAAAACATAATTGCGCAATTACCCGAAGAGCAAGTTTTTGACCGACAAGCCGTTGGTCAAATATTTTTCTCGCCCGACATGGTTGCGCTCATCAATAACGCGGAAACTGAGTCGAAACGATTGCATGACGATTTCATTTCAACTGAACATTTACTGCTTGCATTTCTTCAAGATGTTGGACCGGTTAAAAAAATTCTCGATGCACACGGACTAATCTACGACAATGTTTTACAAGCACTGGTGAGTATTCGAGGCAACCAAAAAGTAGATTCTCCGGAACCAGAAACGAAATATCAAGCGCTCGAAAAATATGGTTCAAACTATACGGAACTCGCTCGAAAGGAAAAACTAGACCCGGTGATCGGTCGCGACCAAGAAATTCGTCGCGTGATGCAAACACTTTCACGTCGCACAAAAAATAATCCCGTTCTCATCGGTGAACCCGGTGTTGGGAAAACTGCGATTGCAGAAGGGCTCGCGCAACGAATTGTATCGGGTGATATTCCTGAAAATCTTCGCGATAAAGAAGTCATTGCGCTCAATATCGGCTCACTCGTTGCGGGAACAAAATTTCGTGGCGAATTTGAGGAGCGGCTCAAGGCAGTTATGCAGGAAGTACGCGAATCAAATGGAAAAATTATACTTTTTCTCGATGAGCTTCATACAATTGTTGGCGCAGGTGGATCAGAAGGTGCAATCGATGCGGCAAATATGTTAAAACCAGCGCTTGCTCGTGGTGAACTTCACGCAATCGGCGCGACAACACTCAAAGAATATCAGCGCTATGTTGAAAAGGACGCTGCGCTCGAACGTCGCTTTCAGCCGATTATCGTCGCAGAACCGAGCGTCGATGATACCATTGCGATTTTGCGCGGCATTAAAGAAAAATATGAGGTACACCATGGTGTACGCATAACAGATGCAGCGATTGTTGCAGCCGTTGACCTTTCATCGCGATATATCACGGACCGATTTTTGCCTGATAAAGCGGTGGATCTCATTGATGAAGCCGCTGCGGCTTTGCGTATGGAGATTGATTCCATGCCAGCCGATCTTGATCAATTGAAGCGCGGTGTTATGCGACTCGAAATTGAAAAACGTGCATTGCAAAAAGAAACGGATCGCGAATCAATCGATCGTCTGCAGGAGCTCGGAAAAGAACTCGGTGATGCACAAGAAAAGTTGCGGGAACTCGAAATGCAATGGCATAGTGAAAAAAATACGATTACAAATATTCGTGAACATAAGCGCAAAGTTGAAGAACTAAAACAGTCGGCTGATATTGCCGAACGACGAAGTGACCTGCAGCGTGTTGCGGAAATTCGTTATGGACAAATTCCCGCGGTTGAACAAGCGCTTGCACGCGAAGAAGCGCAATTGATTCATTTACAAAATACGGGTAAACGAATTCTCAAGGAAGAAGTTACCGATGAAGATATTGCGGGAGTTGTTTCACAATGGACCGGAGTTCCGGTAACAAAAATGTTGGAGCATGAAGCAAAAAAACTTTCTCAACTTGAAGATGAGCTTTCAAAATCGGTCGTCGGACAATCACATGCAATTTCGCTCGTGTCACATGCGATTCGGCGATCACGCGCAGGAGTTGGTGAACCAAATCACCCCATCGGCTCGTTTATTTTCTTAGGCCCAACAGGAGTTGGGAAAACAGAGCTCGCAAAATCGTTAGCGCAGTTCTTATTTAATGATCCGAATGCGCTGATTCGCATTGATATGAGTGAATATTCCGAAACACACGCGAGCGCAAAAATTATCGGCGCGCCTCCCGGTTACGTTGGATTTGAAGATGGTGGACAATTGACGGAAAAAGTACGACGAAAACCATATTCAGTTTTATTATTCGATGAAATCGAAAAAGCGCATCCCGATATTTTTAATATCATGCTACAAATTTTGGACGATGGTCGTCTCACCGACTCAAAAGGTCGCACAGTAAGCTTTAAAAATACTGTGATCATCATGACATCAAATATTGGATCTGAGTTTATCCTCGAAGCAGGAACAAAAAAATCTATTGGTTTTGAAACCGATCGAGAAGACGCAACAAATACAACCGAACGTCGAATACTCGATCAGCTCAAAAATTATTTCAGACCAGAATTCCTTAATCGAATTGACGATGTCATCATATTTCATAGCCTCACAAAGCAAGATTTACTGAAGATCATCGATATTCAGCTTGCCCATGTTGCGCACCGTTTACAAGAAAAAGATATAGCGATCACCGTGACTGATCAGGCAAAAAAATGGATCACACTTCGCGGATTTGACCCAGCGCTTGGCGCACGGCCGCTTAAACGTGTGGTCCAGCGCGAATTACTTGATCCGCTGTCATTAAAAATGACAACAGGCGAACTTAAAGGCGGACCGCGAGTTCTGATTGATGTAAGCAAAAATAAAAAAAATCTCGTCTTCAACCAAATTCCCCAATAAAATTGCATAAATGAGTACGTCCTGCTATACTTCAGCCATGCAAGATTTTATTTTTTTCAAAAAATCCGTAATCGGAGCAGTGGCTTGTGCCAGCCTAATTCTTCAGCCAATCACTGCATGGGCCGCGGAATTCAATCCGCACCTCATTATCAGCGATAACGATCTCACCGCTACCGAAAGCATGACGGCGCAAGGCATACAAGATTTTTTCACCGCGCAAAAATCAGGCCTCGCCACCATAAAATTTATTGATACAGACGGAGTAAGTCGATCTGCCGCCGAAATAATTTTTTCTGCATCACGCGAAGAACACATTAGCCCCCGCTATCTTCTTGTTGTATTGCAAAAAGAACAGAGTTTAGTCACAACAACAAATCCTACGCAACGACAACTCGATTGGGCAACCGGATATGGAGTTTGCGACTCGTGCAGCATGGAAGATCCGGCGATCCAAAAATTTCGCGGATTCGCAACGCAAGTACGTCGATCAGCAGGCATCATGCGCTATTATTACGATAACCTTCAAAGCACATGGATCAAACGGCTTGGTCAAGCATATTTAATCGACAATATCACCGTCACACCACAATCGAATGCGACCGGATTTTTATATACGTACACTCCGCACGTCAGTGGCAACAAAAATTTTTGGCGCATCTGGAATCAGTGGTTCACCAAATTTTTTCCCGATGGCGCCATTGTCAAAGTTGCCGGAGAAAATACAGTTTATCTCATACAAGCCGGAAAAATTCGACCATTCATGTCAAAGGCGGCGTATCTTTCGCGGTATAATCAAAACGAAATCATCACCGTTGAACCAACAGATATTGTTTCGTATCAAAAAGGAGTCCCCATTACACTCCCCAACTATAGTCTTGTGCAAGCGCCATCAGGCATGCTTTTTCTCTTAATTGACACGGCAAAACATCCAATCGCGTCGCAAGCTGTTCTGAAATCAATCGGTTATAACCCGGGAGAAATTGAAGATATCAGCGAAGAAGAACTTGAGACATATTCAAATAGCACCTTTATCACATCTGCCTCCATTTATCCCCTCGGTGCTGTTGTTCAAGAAAAAAAGAGCAAGCAACTATACTACATAAAAAATGGTATCCGCTACATCATTCCATCGATGGATGTTGTAAAAAATGTTTTTCCAAGCAAAAAAATTATCACGCTCAATCTGGCGCAAATATCAAAATTTGATTTTGACCCAACAAAAGTTATCAGCTTCAAAGACGGGACACTTTTAAAAATTAAGGGTTCTCGTGAAGTCTATGTGACGTCGAATGGACAGCTGCGGTTGATACCGAATGAGACGATTTTTAAAAATTTAGGATATAACAAAAAAAATATAATCGAAACAAGCGAACAGACACTCACCCACTTTACGATGGGAGAACCCCTCATCGATGTAGTCGGAAAAACGCAAATTGCGTCGCGCTCCTAGGATGACCCGTATGATTGTTCAGATTGCACCGCTCATCGCGCTCCCGACGCGTGTATCCATTTTTGACTATGCGTGGGAGTTGGACGTCGCGCCTCACATCGGGATGGTTGTTGAATTCCCTTTTCGATCATCGAAAAAATACGGGATCGTGACGGGAATTTCTGATACCTCATCATTTAAGGTGCGGTCGATAAAAAATGATACAACACCGTATCAATTGCTGACGGAAACAGAAGTTGCGTGGTTGAAAGTCGCATCAAACCAGCTCAATTCTGGAATTGGAATTCTTGCACAACACACACTTCCACCGCTTTCCACGCGAACAACCAAACTGCTCACGCAAAGAGCGGTCGTTACGCACGAACCGATTCAAAAAGGCAAACTTCAGTACATGTGGTATTCGGCGCACAGCACACTTTTCAATGTGATTTTCGGACTTGTCGAAAAAAAATTTCCAATCATCATCATTACGGCAAATCATGGTGAAGCCGCTCAATTAAAAGAATTTTTGTCTCAACATATTACACGGACAATTCATCACATTACCGCTACACATGCACCACACCGACGTATAGTGTGGAATGATTGGTTGACAGTAAACGAGGACGCGCCGATTATTATCGGAACGCATCTCGCTGCATGGCTTCCGCGTCGCGCACATACCACCGTTATCGTTGTTGAGCCAACGAACGCGCAGCACGAGCAGTGGAACGGTGCCGCACACAACAACCGACGTATCGCAGAGTTGCGACGAATTTTTCTTGGCGACGACATCGTCTTGCTTTCACACACACCTGCAACACTCGACCTTGATCGCGTCATGTCGATTCCGACACTCCATACATGGCCCACGATCGTTGACCGAACTATCGAAGAGCCACAACATCGACAACATACGCTCTCACCTTTTTTTGAAGACGCTCTTACATCGCGTAAAAAAATATTAATTTTTGTCACTCACCTACGCGAGGCGACGCATTATATTTGTAAGGATTGCGGCACACTCTACACGGCTGACGACATTCGAGAAAGTTCACAATGTAAAAAATGTAACGGAATGCGATTTTCCAAAATTGGTTGTGGTGCGCAATCAATCATTGATGAATTATTTAGTGTACATATTATTTCGAACAAAGAAGTGGTTGCGCTCTTAGATGCGCAAACTTATGACGCGCAAAAAAATGAAGCACGCCCTGTCGGAATAACCATAGCAACAGCTCCGTTATACGATCGACTTCCGCTTGCTGATTTTGATTTAATCGTTGATGTTTCGATCGATTTTGAATTCCTGCATCCGGAATTTTCGAGTGAGGAGCATTTACTGCAACGACTGCGCGCAATTTCTGTGCGCCTTCCGGCACAGTGGAAAGGTTTATGGTATGTTCAAACACGAAAGCCCAACCTACTTGCTTGGCGCGCCAAGGATTTTTCAGGTTTTAGCTCATGGTGGTCGGCGGAAAAACCGCTCCGAATGCGCTTTAAGCAGCCCCCATTTGACACCATTGATTCTTGAGGAAAAGTAGTGTAATCTGTGCATATGAAACAGGCGTTACCGATTATATCGATACCCGACGAACGATTAAAAAAAATATCACAACCTCTCACGGAGGTTGAAATTTTAAGTTCAGCGGTGCAGAAATTGGGGATCGACATGATTGCTACGATGTATGAAGACGATGGGATTGGACTCGCGGCGCCACAAATTGGAAAAAATATTCGCCTCATCACTATCGGAAAAGATGCACTAAAAAATCAGACCGCGCTTCCCTTTTCAATTCAAAATGATCTTGTGCTGTTTAACCCTGAAATTACTGAATATTCATGGAAAACAGAGGTCGATGAAGAAGGTTGTCTCTCTGTTCCGGGCTATGCGGGTTTAGTCGCACGACACATTGAAATTACCGTTTCCGCACAAACGCTTACTGGCGAGAAAATAATATTTCTAGCAAAAAAATATTTTGCTCGCGTCTTGCAGCATGAAATTGATCACCTCAATGGCATCCTCTTTATCGATCGCGCCAAAGAGGTCTGGAAACATAAGCGGACCATTTCGATTTAGTATGACTCGAATTATTTTTTTTGGCTCTGAACAATTTGCCGTAAAAATTTTGCAATCATTAGTCGTAGATTCAGAAAATTTTTCTGTTGTCGCCGTTGTAACCCAGCCATCACGACCCGTCGGACGCAAACAGACGCTCACTCAAACACCCGTCGCTACGTATGCAACGGAACAGAGAATTAAAATTTTAGCGCCAACGTCACTCAAGGCGCCTAACATACATTCCGAGCTACAAAAATTTGAAGCAGATGTTTTTGTTGTTGCACAATATGGATTAATTATTCCACAAGCAATCCTCGAAATTCCACATTTCGGAGCTGTAAATGTGCACGCGTCAATTCTCCCTCGGCATCGTGGCGCAACACCAGTTCAAGGTGCACTGCTCGCGGGCGACAATCAGACAGGAGTGTCCATCATGGTTATGGATGCACTCATGGATCATGGGCCGATTATAAATATACATCCGTGCGATATCTCCCCGACGGATACGACAAAAACGCTCATGGATACATTGGCAACATGTGCATCCGAAAATTTTTCAAAAGATCTACTCGGATTTATTCATGGTGAAATTGAACCGATAGAGCAAAATCATGACGTAGCGACCTTTACAAAAATCATGACACGGCAGACCGGCTTTATCGATTGGAGCTCGATGGACGCGATACAGATTGAACGCATGACCCGCGCGCTCGTTCCCTGGCCTGGCGTTACGTTTAGCACGGAAAAGCAGGAATATAAAATCATCGCAGCTCATGTGGCACGCACAGATGAGGTGTTAGACGAAATAATTCCAGCCGGTATTATTCGTATTGCCCGTGGTTCGATTCTACTCGTTGGAACAATTTCAGGTGCGATCTCAATCGATATAATCCAGCCGGCAGGGAAAAATCAAATGACGGCTTCTGAATGTTGCCGTGGCTATGCATCAATAAACAATGCTGTGTGTATTAACTCAAACCATGTTTCTTAAATAAAATTTTTCGCGCGCGCGTATATGCGTGCACACGTGGAATCCATTGAAACCAATTTTGGTGTAGAACTAAATAACGCGGAATCCGCGAGCTCATCGTCCCTCCCGAATTTGTCTTAAAAATTGTGTGTGGCGTATAGGCACCAGTTCCCCCTTTTTCGGCGATTGACAGCCATAAATCCCAATCTTGAAAGCGGAGTAATGTCACATCAAAACCATTAAACCATGAAGTTTTGATAAGGCTCATCGTTGAAATGTAATTTGTTTTGGTCAACTCAGCAA
>JAHFHU010000031.1 GCA_023246755.1 Candidatus Magasanikiibacteriota bacterium | reverse complement strand
AAAGGTGAAATAAAAAATACACAGGAAATTATTTTATACGATGTGGCGATTACAAATAGCGTCAATGAAAAAAAATTACATGCTGAGATAGTTCTTGAAAAAGTCCCGTTTATTGTTGAACGTTGCGCTCCACACATGTGCTTGTTACGCAAAAGCGCTTACTAGTTTTCATGCGTAAACAGCTGAAATAAAAATGCGGCGAAAATTATCTGACCAGCCCACAGAGAAAAAAGATAGTGGTCAAAAAGCGCGATTGGAACAACGACGAGCAGCCACGGGGTAAATTTAATTCGCGCGCGAGCGGCGCAAACCATGACCACGAATGACAAAGCACCAAACAATCCTAACTCCGCGAAGGCAAGAAGTGGCGCGGAGTGAACGGGCACGTGTCGATCACCCGTTGGCGCGTCGAGTGCTGCGGTATACGCACCAACCCCAGTTCCAAAAAATAAATTTTTTCGCGTCACATGCGACCATTCACCAATATCAGTCACGCGTTCAGAAATGGCTCGCTGCTCAAGTGATGTTGCCGGTTCAATGCGCGAGAGCACGAGTGGGAAAAAAATTACCATCAAAACTGCAAACGAAATCACACACCACCGAACTAAAATTAATTGTGAATCACGAATCGAATGACGATCGAGGAGCATCAATATGACCCAGATCACCAAACCGAGAAATGCAGCGCGCGAAAAAGAAAAAAAGAGCGCCGCCGTTGCGAGAATTGCGAATTGAATAATATTTTTTTTGACGCCGAGCGTTCGTTTGTGTTTAAGCAGCCAATTAAATAATAAAATTCCGACGAGGCCAAGCCCACCAAAAATATTTGGATGTGGCTGTCCTCCATATGCGCGAAGATACCGTGTGCCGCCATATTGCAAAACCGCAACGCCGGATGTTGTGGCTTTCTGGGCAGAGATGCCGAGTAAGGAACTTGCAAAAGTTGCGCCCGTAAAAACTTGCATCGCCGCGAGCAAAGATTGTAAAACAAACGCAACAATAAATGCAGCGGCAAATGGGATACGAATTGTTGGTTTTTTGTACAAAACACAACCGACGCCGACAAGAAGTGCTACACCAAAAAACCACTGAATTGTCAGTGATCTATGCGCAGAGATTAAAAGTTGTTCGAGAAAAAAAATCGCAAGCGTCCCATAAATGACGCGTTGCCGCACATTTTTTCGAGCAGCCGCATACCACACTTTGATGTGTGCGCGAGATTTCCACGCTTCGATTACGAGCCACAACGCCATCACGATCTGTGAGATGAAAATACTCGTAATTCCAAAATTCCACGTCACGCCACCAATCAATGGCACATTAAAAATAAACCGCGTTTGCCACGGAAGCAAAAACCCAACGAGTAGTGCGAACAACGAAAATTCCATAGTTAGACACACACACGATCGCGCAATTCAGTGCGTCGATCATTTTGATGAAGCTTGATAATTGTATCCGTTAAAACAATGCTCGTGTCGCCCCGCGGTCGAACATCGCGTGGCATGATGGCGAGCTGCTGGCGATGCACGAATTTTTCCGAAACTACCCGCGCAAAAAATTCAAATGTGCGCTGAAAAAAATTCATTGGCGTAACTCGAAATTCCGGAGCGGTTCGCGCACCACGCAAAAACAAAATGTGCTCACCAAAAATCGGCATCAATGTTCTGAGCCAAAAATAAAAGTAGACATCGCGTTCAATCATCACGTTCGATAAATCATCGACGCGCTCGTCAACAAAAAAACTTACACACACGGGGTCGCGCGCAGCTTCACCCGGCCGCATACGGAGCAGCGCAAGCGTGCCCGTCACCCACCACCGCGCGCTCCACACGCGCCCAGCCGCCGCGATGATAAACAAATCAACATCACTCACTTCATGCACCATGTGAAACGCCAATGAATTACAGACCGCAACGCCCCGTACAAACGGCAGCAACGAAATAAATCGGGCGACCCGGCGTGCTCGCCACATTTTTCGTTCAAAAAAAATATCGTCATGCGTTTTTTTTTCGATTGACGAAGGCGCGACGCTGCTCATTGTTTCGCGCAATGCATCCGCACCGAACCCAAGCGCCCGATGAGCCATGAGCGGCTTCACATTAAAATCACACGCGTCGTATAAACGTGTGAATGTTGCGCGAGTGTTCATAATTTTTATGCGGGTACGCGATCAGATGCAAAAACAAATGTGTCCTTAACAATCATCGCATCAAATCGAATTTCAATAACTTCGTCCGACGCAACAAGTAATTCGTCGCGCGCAATCAAGCCACGTTTAACAACGTAATGGATGACGCGCCCGGAATCAACATCAATGGCAACGTCTTTAAGTGCACCTATCTTTGTGCCTCCCTGCGTTATCACGGGCAAATTGTGCAAATCATGCACCAAAATCGGCTGCATACGAGGGGACTGTTATTTTTTTGCAGCTTCTTCTCGATCTAACTGACGAAAAATATACCACTGTTGCGCGATTGTAAGCAATGTCGCAAGAAACCAGTAGATCGTAAGACCTGCAGGCAATGACCACCCAATAAAAATCGTCATGACTGGCATGAGATATAACATCTGTTTGTTCATCGCTGACATCATCGCCTCATCTTTGCTGCCTTCAGTTTTAATCGATGGCGCGGGCACCTGAATCATTTTTGCCTGAAAATATTGCGCCGCCCCCGCAAGCACCGCAATCACCCAACTTGATTTTTGCAAATCCAAAAATCCAAATGCGATCGCCGAAACGTGTGCCGGAACCGGAATAAAATGATAGAGCAGCGTCTGATCAACGCCCGTGATCCCCGCGCGCAACACCCAATAGAGCGCAAGCAAAATTGGCAACTGCAAGAGCAGCGGCAAGCACGATGATGCAGGATTCACTTTATTTTCTTTATACATTGCCATGCTTGCAGTCCCAAACCCTTTTTGATCATCTTTATATTTTTCTTTGAGCTCGCGCAATTTGGGCTGCATGCGTTGAATCGCGCGCTGCGAACGAAATGCAGAAATCGAAAATGGATGCAACACCAAACGAATAATAATCGTGATGCAGATAATCGCAAGCCCCATATCATTTCCGGGCATCAGCGCAACAAGCGCGATAAGCAGATTGTACAACGGACGATACAAAATCGCGTGAAAAAATTCGCGCATAAAAAGATCGATTAATTTTTTTCTTCTTCAACGGGAATTGATGCAGGTACTTCTTCAATTGCAGCAGGCTCTGCGACAATCTCACCTTCGGCTTGCTGCACCGTGATCGTCCAGCCCGTCAACTTTGCACCGAGACGAACATTTTGTCCGCCCTTGCCAATCGCGAGAGAAAATTGATCCAAAGGAACGGTAACGACAGCAACTTTATTTTCCACGTCAAGATCGATCGCAACGACTTTTGCCGGTGACAAAGCGCTCGAAATAAATGCTTCCGGCTTTTCATTCCATTGAATGATGTCAACTTTTTCGCCACCCAATTCTGAAATAACGGTTTGGATTCGTGTTCCGCGTTGTCCGATACACGCACCGATTGGATCGACACCCTCTTCACCGCTCCACACCGCAACTTTGCTGCGTGAACCACCTTCACGTGCGATCGCTTTGATCTCGACTGTGCCATTTTGAATTTCAGGAATTTCCTGCATAAACACGTTGCGCACAATGTTTGGATGTGAACGCGACACGATTACCTCAGGCCCTCGATTACCGAGGCTACATGACACAACATACACTTTTAACCGCGCGCCCGGTCGCAAAAATTCCCCGACGATCTGTTCTTCGGGCGGAAGAATTGCGCTGAAGCGACCAAAATCGATCAAAAAATTACGACCTTCGCGACGCTGCACAACGCCCTGCAAAATTTCACCAACTTTATCTTTGTACTCTTCGTAAATCGTCAGTCGCTCTGCCTCGCGAAGTTTTTGTGTGATCACCTGCTTCGCCGTCATCGCTGCCATGCGGCCAAAATCGGTAGTGATCTCGAGCGGAAGTTTAAGTTCATCGCCGATTGAAACACCGCCCTGCAGTTTTTTCGCTTCGGTGATCATGATCTCTAATTTTGGATTAAAACGCGGGCGATCTGGATCTTCGGCCGGCGGTTCTTCGCCACGCGCGAGCGCCTCATCGCGCAACCGCGCTTCTTCTGCGTCAAGTCGTTCGATTTCCGTCATGTCCGCATCCGGCACAATTGTTTTATGATCCCACACTTTCATGCCGCCTGTTTCAACATCAAAATCAACAAAAATATTCTGATTTTTGTTACCAAAATCTTTGCGATATGCGGCCGCGAGCGCCTGCTGAATCGCATCGAGCACGGTTTCTACTTTAATTCCTTTTTCGTCAGCGATTTGTTTCATCGCCTGCATGATGGGGCTTGACATATTTTTTTCAAAAAAATGAACTAGTCTACAATGACTAGTCTGAAGTTAGAGTATCATGGTTTTGAGACGATGTCAAACTTATTCAATAACCGTATTTTTTGGATCAATATTTCCATTGAGAAACGCAAGCGTGCATGATAAGACCTTATTTCTGCGGCGTTTGCCAATCATCGCCGTAACGTATTCTTGAATATCCCTGTCAGAAAATGCACGTGTCACTAACTCAAAAAGTTGCGACGATATTCCCGTTGTCGCCGTGTCTTGAAATTCAACCTCGATCTCGTCTGTGCCAGCCAATGAAATTTTAAAATCAAACGTTCCGGTGAATCGATCGATAGCTCCGACACGATTTCCGATTTCATAGGTGATGAGGGATGAAAGCAGCGCCCGATCATTTTCGACATGATCCGGCACACCAATACGCGCGTCAATTGGACGAAGCGGCATGCGCTGCATCGCACCTTTTCGCAATTCACCAACCACAGGAATTTGAGGCCGCTCCGTTCGCAAATCACGACCAGTCACTCCGATCCGTTGCTGATTCAACCAAATATTCACCGCGGCTTGTGTGTCAGGCGCTCGAAAACCAATTGCAACTGCATTTTCAGCACCGTTACGCAAAAGAGCTTCGCGCGCTTCGGCCGGTAATTGACCGAGCTTGGAAACACTTTGAAAACGTGGCCGTGAAGCGGTCCCCAAAAATACGATGCTTGGATCCGCCACCAATGTATCTGCAACCGCAACATCAGGATTTGTTGGAAGTGTGATTGGCTCAAGCGGATCATCAACGCCCTCACTTTTCAACCGCGCGCCCTGAATGATCGGCTGCAAAACCCGATCGAGCATCGGACGAAAACCTGTTGCTGCAATTGCCGTGTTAGCAACAATCACTTCGCCACCATCGTTCTTGATCTGGTTCCCCGCACGATCATATAAAACAACACCGCGTTTCATCGGATCCGCATCAATCTTCGACGACGGATCAAAACCCGCATCAGCAACACGTGCGCGCACAAGTTCGATTAAATTTCCACGTCCGTTACGTGGTTTCAAATCACTAATTTGTGCGTAACGCGGACGCGAACTCAAATCTGCTTCAGACACGATATAAATTTTTGTAACATCGCGCACACGCGGATTTTCTCCTTGAAAAACGCTCCCGATAAATTCGATGAGTGTGTCCGCAGAATTTCCACCGCCACAAATCACCATTGTTTCACCCGGCGACTGCTTTGCTTCACGCCGATCAGACAATGCGCGAAATGCCTCGAGTGTTGTTAAAATTTTTTTAAAACCTTTTTTGTCTTTCGTTTCATCAAACACACGCTGCGCGCGACTTCCCTCGATTTCAAATCCATACGTTGGTTCACCAAGCCCTGCCGCAACAAAAATCGCATCTGTTTTCACCCGAATCTCGCGCGTCGCGCCGCGTGCGTTGGT
>JAHFHU010000013.1 GCA_023246755.1 Candidatus Magasanikiibacteriota bacterium | reverse complement strand
GTCATTGTGTGCATCACCAGATGCAATCCGGCCAAGTTAAAAAAGCAAATGATGAGATCATTAAAGTTTATAAGTTAAAGCGAAAATAATATGTATACGCAAACTTACAAAGTAACGGGAATGCATTGCGCTTCGTGCTCGTCGGTCATCGAAAAGACATTTAAGAAAGTCGCGGGGGTTGCGTCAGCAGAAGTAAACTATGGAACGGAAAAGGCTAAAGTTTCGTTTGATCCCGCAATAACAAATCCGCATGATCTGTCAAAACATATTGAGTCGCTTGGATATTCTCTCGAGATTCCCCAACCGACCGAGCATGCAGAGCATGTTGGGTTGAGTCAATCAAAAAAAGAAAAGTTTATGGAGGTCGCCGATATGCGGGTGAAATTATTTTCAGCAATTCCGCTCGCGTTTATAGCCGCATTCATGATGGGGTGGGATATTCTTGCGCAATATCGAATCGTGACAGAAATGACGTTTACCCTCAAGGAATTTTTTCATCACCTGCTTCCAATTTTTGCAACGTACGTTCTTTTCGTGGTCGGTAAGCCCTATTTAATGGGTTTTTATAGATTTTTGCGCTATGGAAAAGCGAACATGGACACATTGATTGGCATCGGAACTATTGCTGCGTTTTTATACAGCTTTGTCGTCACGGCTTTTGAAGACGCATTAAGGCCGATTATGAATGTTGATTATCAGTATTACGATGTGACGATCGTCGTGATTACGTTTATTACGCTGGGCAAATATTTGGAGGCGCGGTCAAAAATAAAGACGGGCGATGCGATTGAAAAACTTTTGGGCCTTCAAGCAAAAGTAGCGCTGGTCATTCGTGATGAGCAAGAAATAGAAATTTCGGTCGGCGACGTGAAGCAGGGTGATTTGATCATTATCAAACCCGGGGCAAAAATCCCCGTGGATGGGGTGATAACCGAAGGGTCATCGTTTATTGATGAATCCATGGTGACCGGCGAGCCGATGCCCGCGCAAAAAAAGATGGGCGATGCTGTGGTTGCGGGAACGATGAATACGCACGGGTCGTTTGTATTCCACGCGACGAAGGTTGGGTCTGAAACTTTGCTTGCGCACATCATAAAAATGGTCGAAGACGCGCAGGGAAGTAAAGCGCCGATTCAAGCGTTGGCCGATAAAATATCCGCCGTTTTTGTGCCGATCGTTCTTGTTACTGCTTTTATCACGCTGTGCGTGTGGCTCGTCGTCGGGTCGCGATATGTAGGATTCTCTCAAGCCATCTCGTTCGGCCTCACTTCATTTGTCGGTATTCTGGTGATCGCATGCCCCTGCGCGCTCGGGCTTGCAACACCCACGGCGATTATTGTTGGTGTGGGGAAAGGTGCCAAGGAAGGAATTCTCATCAAAGATGCGGCGACCCTTGAGAAACTTCACAAAGTGGATACCGTGGTGGTGGATAAAACGGGTACGATTACCAAAGGTAAGCCGACGTTGGTACATATTCAAAATTTTTCCACCATGACGGACAACCAACTCGTGTCGATTATTGCGTCACTCGAGAAAAAATCCGAACATCCCATCGCGCATGCGATCGTTGGCTACGCGCAAGAAAAAAATATCGCTCTGTCGGAGGCGTCGGATTTTGAAAATATACAAGGCAAGGGGATTAAGGGCGCGATTAACGGTGCTCAGTATTTTGTTGGTAATGCAAAGCTTGTCAGCGACCGCGCGCTTTCATTTGACACAGCAAAGCTCAATGAATATACGGCAGAAGGCAAGACGCCGATAATTCTTGCGACAAAAGAAAAGGTGATCGGCGTTGTGATGGTTTCGGATGAAATAAAAAAGGAGTCAAAGCAAGCAATCATGGATCTGCATGCGCTCGGCATCAAAGTTGTCATGCTGACCGGCGATGATGAGAATGCAGCAAAATATATCGCATCGCTCGTTGGCATCGACGATGTCATCGCGCATGTGTTGCCACAGGACAAGCTCGAAAAGATACGCGCGCTTCAGGCGCACGGCCGCGTTGTCGCAATGGCGGGCGATGGAGTCAACGATGCGCCAGCGCTCGCTCAAGCAGATGTGGGCATCGCGATGGGGACGGGCACGGATGTCGCAATTGAGTCTGCGGGAATCACACTTCTGGGCGGGGATATTTCAAAACTGGTGAAAGCGATCAAGTTATCCAAAATCACCATGCGAGGCATCAAGCAAAATCTGTTTTGGGCGTTCATCTACAATATCGTCGGCATACCGTTGGCTGCGGGGCTGTTCTATCCGATTTTTGGGTGGCTTTTGAACCCCGTTTTTGCGGGGTTTGCCATGGCGATGTCATCGGTATCCGTCGTGTCAAATTCACTGAGAATTAAAGCTAAGAAATTATAAATATGAACACGTATACATTTCACGTCTCGGGCACGCACTGTCCGTCGTGCAAAATCTTTATCGAAGATGCTTTGAACGAGCAGATCGGCATTGCGCGCACGCACGTCGACCTCGCGCACGAGATCGTTTCATTCGAGACCACACTCGACGAGAGTCAGCACAAACTCGCCGAGATTTTGACGGAGAAAATAAAACGTAACGGCTACACACTCTCTGTTGAGAAAGTGGTGAAAGCAGAAAGTGACCGCGGAATTATTTGGCAGGCGCTCCCGATCGGACTCGGATTCCTAATTTTATTTTTCTTGCTCCAAAAATCCGGAATTTTGAATCTCGGAATCGGTGGACAGATAACACCGACCACGAGTTTCGTCATCGGTCTCATTGCATCCGTATCAAGTTGTCTCGCGATTGTTGGTGGATTGGTCTTATCGCTTTCTGCTAAAATATCTCAAGACCGCGTCAGCGACACAAAAACATTCGTCCTGTTTCACATCGGGAGACTCATCAGTTTTGCAGTGTTGGGCGGCGTACTTGGAAAAATTGGCAGCGCGATCGGCATCAATTTCACGTTTACGGCCATACTCGGAATACTTGCATCAGTAGTTATGTTATTGCTCGGTCTGAATTTGGTCGGCGTCGTTGCAAAAAATAAAATCGCCGTGCCCGCGGGCATTTTCGGTTTCTTCCGACGAATCGAACATAAAACGTTGACACCGCTTATTCTTGGCTTCGCAACATTTTTCTTGCCGTGCGGATTCACACAATCAATGCAGGTTTCAGCATTAAGCAGCGGATCGTTCATGTCGGGGCTGATCATCATGTTCGCATTTGCGCTCGGAACATTACCGATGCTCGTGCTTCTCTCATTTGGCTCCGCGTCATTTGCTCACGGGAAACACGCCGCATTGTTTTTTAAATCCGCCGGAGTAGTCATTGTGGGGCTTGGACTATTCGCACTTCTCGCCGGACTTGCGGGACTTGGAATTATAAATCCGTTGTTTAATATATAATCACGTTATGAAAAAAACCACATCAATTATTATAACCGTCGCGTTAGTTATCGGTATCGGCATCATGTTCTTTGGACAATCAAAAAATGGTGTCAGCACAGAAGGGCAGGGGTCGGCCAAAAATATCGAAATTCGAGATGGGGTTCAGTATGTGACGATCAACGCGCGGGGCGGGTATTCACCAAAGGTGACTTCTGCGCGCGCTCATGTGCCGACAAAACTCATTGTGAAAACAAATGGCACGTACGATTGCTCGTCGTCGCTGGTCATACGAGCAATTGGGTATCAGAAAATTTTACCAAATACGGGAGAGGAAATTATTGATTTGGGCACACCGAACAGCGGAACCATCAAAGGACTCTGCAGCATGGGAATGTATAATTTTTCAGTAAACTTTAATTAGCGCTAACGGGAGTCGCCGCTCGGATTACCTCACGGTCCGGGGCAGTCAGAATGTTCACTGAACATTCCTTTGTGCCCGTTCGACTCCCTCTCGATAATGCTAAATAAAATATCCACCATTACAGGTGGATATTTTATTTAGCGCTAACGGGAGTCGAACCCGTCTTCTCAGATTGAGAATCTGATGTCCTAACCGATAGACGATAGCGCCAAGTGAGGATCAACGGCTGAGCTTGCTCAGACGATTGATCCGAACGCAGGCGCTACTGTTTGCGAAGCAAACAGCTAGTGCCAAATAACGTACGAATGTGACATCGGCGAGCGACGGCCGAGCGCGCTCATTGTATCAGCCCCGCGCATCATTTTCAAGAGCCGTGGATCAGGCATTGACTCTTTTTGATCGATGTGTTGTAATTTGTGTGGTCAAACGTTGAAAACTTTGACACAAACCAACACGGGGGTTCCATGTTAATTTCAGCCATTTTAGTTGTGCTCATCGTGAATTTGAGCCTATTCTGGTTTGGGCTCGGGCCGCTTGAAATTTTCTTTTGCTGGCGCCGCGCCCTCGACCATCGTGCTTACGTTGGCAGGCATAAGCAGCCGATCGATTTGCTGGTATTCGGTCCCGATTGTTTTGCTGCCGGCAAGCCAGAACTTCGTTTCCAAGAACTTTGTCGGCACGCCGTCGCTTGCCGTTCGCGCATGGTCCTTGCTGATCCGGAGCACGTGCACAAGATCATTCTTGTAGGCGGCAAGCATCATGGCTACGATTGTGAGTATGCGTACGCCGCCGCTCTGTGGATGATACGGCCCGACTTGAGTTTTCCACGCGAAGCAATTCTGACGCCCCACGATGATCCGCGCCTTGAGTGGTCAATTGGAACGCATGAAGAGGCGAGGAATCTCGCGAAATTGCCGGTGGGGCACGCTGCGGTTGTGTGCGAGGGGAAGCAGATCGTTCGCGCGTGGATTTTGACGCGGGTAAACGACCGGATCACCCCGCTGTATCCGCTGTGGCGGTGGAATGGGGTCGCGGACACCATCTACGAAATTGCGGTTCTCGGCTACACCATCTTCGATCCGCACTGGATCTTGGCGCCGCGGTTCGTTCCTTGGCTCAAAAAGAGCGGAGTCATCGTCCGCCTCAAGCGCGCAATTGGCCTGCGTTAATGAGCGCCTTCTGGAAGATCGTTTTCAGAAGGCGCGTTTTATTTTATTGACACATGACGCGGATTCTTATATCTTAGTGCTGCGCCAAAGTGGTGCATCTGTCTACAACGCGAACACGGAGGAATATCATGGAGAATCAACCACAAGCGTCGACGTTGCATTTGCCGCGATTTGATCTGTCAGAGGATTCGTGTGGTCTGGCGCTCGTCGACGCGCTACACGATAACAGCGCTGCGCTTGTCCGTTTCCCCGGACTTGACGACGAGGGTCCGCTCAATGCGGCGTATCTCGCAAAAATGCAGGAATACTATTCCCAGCCATGGGACGTGCTCAAGAAAGATTTTTACCCCGAGCAGTTTTGCCAACTCGGCATCTCACCTGCGGGACATGAGCGCACTGTTGCAAAGCCCTCAGATTGGCAACATTTGCCGAAAACAGAGTGGCCGCAGTGGCCGAAAGGCGGATTCGCGCAGTACATGGCGCACGGAAAGAATGGCGGCGATCAGAAACTTCGGGTGTTTTTTGGTGGGCTCGGTCCCGCGCCGGAAAATACGCTCTTTTCCATGCTTAATCATCAGCACGGCTATCCAGAAACGTATGTTCCGCTCCTCGACGTTTTGAAACCGCAAGGCGCGTTGTTGCTGCGTGGCATCAAGCTCGCCTGCGAGCGGATTGCGGAAGGGTTTGGCTGGCCCGCTGATACGATTTGGGGACAACGGATGGCGGTCGGCCCGCACTTGCTCGCACCGACCGGCACCAAAATCACGTACGCAATGCAACGGAGCCTGCTTAACGGCGGACATCCGATCATTGCCGCGGGTTTTCATCGCGACTGCAATTTGCTCACGATTCACAACCGCGCGAATGCGGGCGGGTTGCACGCATGGGTTGGCGGTAAGCGGATGCGTGTCGTCGTTCCGGACGGCTATTTGCTGATCCAAGTTGCCTCGCAACTCGAGAGCCTGACCGGCGGCTTTTTGAAAGCGGGCTTTCACGAAGTTGTGATTGATAAAGACGTCGTTATGCAGTTGCAAGCGCTGAACGGCTTCAAGGACACGCTCATTCGCGTTTCCTCGACGGTGTTTGGGCACGGCAACTCCGATTATGCGGCTGATCCGGTTCGGCAGTTTGCAATTCCAACTACGATCGCGCGGTACGGCCGTCGGTCATTTGGCGACATGATGATGGCGGAGATTCAGCAAACGATGCCGGCACGCTAGACGTGTTCGGTGCGAAGCGTAGGACTCTTTTGAGAGAGGGGTCCTGCGCGTTTTTATTTTATCTGTCCGCGCTTGATTGTTTCCCTTAAACCTGTTACACTTCTCGAATCTGAAAATCGCTTAACCTCGCGCATCTATGGACATCCGCAACATCGCAATCATCGCTCACGTTGACCACGGCAAAACAACCTTGGTGGACTCGCTTTTGAAACTGACAAAAACCAAGATTGGCCATGATCGTCCGAGCGAGCGCGTGATGGATTCCAATGATTTGGAGCGCGAGCGCGGTATTACGATTTTTTCGAAAAATGCGAGCGTGCATTATGGCGACACCAAAATTAATATTATCGACACGCCGGGTCACGCGGATTTTGGCGGTGAAGTTGAACGCGTTTTGAAAATGGCAGACGGCGCGTTGCTTTTGGTTGATGCAAAAGAAGGGCCGATGCCGCAAACGAAATTTGTGCTGCGCAAGGCGCTGCAACTTGGGTTGCGCATCATTGTCGTGATCAACAAAATCGACAAAAAAGATGCGCGCTGCAAATTTGTTTTAGATACAACATTCGATTTGTTCGCGGATCTTGGCGCAACAGATCGTCAGCTCGACTTTCCGGTGATTTACGCTTCGGCGATCGCGGGCAAAGCGGGTTACGAAGACAATCTCGAAGCGATGACAGATATCACGCCGGTTTTTGATACGGTAATCAAGGAAATCGCACCGCCAACCGGAGACGCAGCTGCGCCGCTCCAGATGCTTGTCGTATCGCTCCAGATGGATAATTACAAAGGCAAACTCGGTATCGGCCGCATTTTTAACGGCCGGGTGAAAGTTGGCGACCAGATCATGCACATCAATCGCGCGGGGCAGATGACGAAACAAAAAGTGAGCGCGCTGCTTGGTTTTGAGGGCCTCGAGAAAGTTGAAATTCAGGAAGCGACGGCGGGCGACATCGTTGCGCTCGCGGGCGTTGACGAAGTTTCGATCGGCGACACGTTCGCAGATCCTGCGGCGCCGGTTGCAATTGCGATGGATGTGATCGAGCGACCGACCGTTAAGATGACGTTTCGGGTGAATGATTCGCCGTTTAATGGACAGGAAAAGGGGACAAAGAACACATCGCGTTTGCTGCTTGAGCGTTTGAAGAAGGAATTGGAGACTGATGTGGCGCTGCGCGTTGATGAAGGCGATGCGTCGGATAATTTTATTGTGTCGGGTCGCGGCGAATTGCATTTGGCGATTTTGATTGAAAAAATGCGTCGCGAGGGGCACGAACTGTGTGTAACGCGTCCGCAGGTGGTGACACACGAAGAGGGTGGGGTGAAAATGGAGCCTGCCGAGGATGTGTATGTGGAAGTGCCGGAAGCGTATGCGGGAACCGTGATTGAAAAGCTGGGCAAACGTCGTGGCGAGATGAAAAATTATGGCGTGCGCGAAGGGCAGGCGCACCTCCATTTTGTGATTCCAACGCGTGGTTTGATCGGGTATCGCAATGAATTTTTGACAGATACGAAAGGTACGGGGATTTTGAATTCGTTGTTTAATGGTTTTGTGCCATGGGTGACAAATTTGACCACGAATTCGCACGGCTCGCTTATCGCATACGAAACAGGCACGACCACCACCTACTCACTCGAGGCTGCACAGGCGCGCGGTGTTTTGTTTGTGCCAGCAGCTGTTGAGGTGTATGCGGGGCAGGTTATTGGCCAAAATGCGAAGGACGAAGATTTGGAAGTTAATGTGTGTAAAGAAAAAAAGTTGTCGAATATGCGCTCGAGCGGCGCGGATTTTGCGGCGCAAATCGCACCGCCCCGTTTGCTTACTTTGGAACAGTGCATCGAATATATTGGCGACGACGAGTGGGTTGAAATCACCCCCGCGAGCGTGCGCATGCGCAAGCAATTTTTGGATGCAAACGAGCGCAAGCGCAATTCTCGGTCGTAACACATTTTGCGCGGCGCGAGTTGACAGAAACTACTAGAAATAGTAGTTTTCTTGTTGTTGCGGGCCAATGTGGCGCGCGAGATTGAGGAGGAAAATCATGGCAGGTAGTTTGACATTTAAAGAGATTGTAAGTGTAAATGAACATTTGAGTGACGTGGTCCGTTTCGGACTACTTGAGGCAATGCTCACGCCACAGCGGTCCACCCCATTGTTGCCACCACATTCAGCTGTTGGTGTCGGAGATTATCCTGTGAGGCTTAAGCTGGACAATCAGAGGCGGCAGATGGTGCGTTTCGTGTTCGAAGAACACGTGGTACGTTTGCACGAGATTGCTAATCGCTTGTCGATTGGCAGCGGTGCCTCTGCTGGTGATGATCAGATTCGATTATGTCTTGCGGTCCTTTACGAGCTTCGATTGGACATGGCCTGGTACGGTTCGGCTGTCGATAGCTATCGTCGCCAGATGGAATCGTTGGCACTGAACACACTTAAACTCAAAACCTGTTTATTGCTTGCTGCGCTCCACGTGGCGGTGGAACTACAGACGGGTAAGCCCAGTCCATTGTTCGACAATGTTCCCGAGGTGTAGCAATAATTTCACACCGCAGCGCGCACTCCACAAACGGAGTTGCGCGCTGCGGTACTTTTATTTTATTTCGCAAAACCGTTTTTGGCTGTCGTGAGTAAATGTGAGCCAAACGGTCGGGCGCGCGCCGACCAGTGGAATTATTTTTTCCGCCCACTCGATGAGCAGCACAGCGGTGTTGTCCTGCAAAAAATCTTCAAACCCAATAGCAGTAAGTTCTACGGGCGATTCGATGCGGTAGGCATCGATGTGGATAAGTGTTGCAACGCCATTTTTCGCCGCAGGTAACTTATAGGGTTGGAGCAAGGTATAGGTTGGCGACACGATTGTTTTTGAAATGCCAAGGCTGGCCGCAAATGCTTTTGTAAATGTTGTTTTGCCCGCGCCGACCGGTCCTTCGAGCGCGATAATTTGCCCGCCAAAAATTTGACTCGCGATTTCCGCCGCCAATTTTTCGGTATCTGCAAGTGATTTAAGTTCAACGCGTCTCTGCATAAAATGTGTGGGAAATTGCACCATGCGTGAATTTTGGTTTGGGAGTGTGTGGATAGTTCGCGTATGCGTTGCGGGCCTCTCGCATGAAAGCGAACTATCCACACACTCCTTGATGGAATTTCACGCACGGTTGTTTCCCAAATTCTATCATGCACAACCACATTGTGCTATACTGCATCTGCTATGTGGACGATGCTTATCTTCAAGCTCATCGGTTCCGTGTTGCTCATCTCTGCCGCGTCGATGATCACGGACTGGATTTTTAGTGGATCGAAATGGGCGCACCAATATTTTTCAGCAGCACCTGAAATTTGGCGACCGATGGAAGGCGATACGAGCAAACACGCCGAGCGAACGGTAATCACACTTTCGATTCTCATGACATTTTTGTTTAGTGTCATGTACATCCTGTTTTATTTTGTGATGCGACCGGGACTTGTGTTCACATCGGTTCTGGGTCGCAGCGTGGCGACAGCGTTTTTTCTTTGGATGCTCATCCCGCTTCCACAACTCGTAACGCAGCACCTCTTCGTTAAGTACCATCGCGCAGTAACGATCATGCAGCTTGCGGGATGGTTCGTAAAATTACTTTCCGCCAGCCTTATCATGTCATTTCTTTTTTAAACTATGACGCAGCTCCTTCACCAAAATATTCTCTCGCTCTTTGGACTGATCAATTCAAGTCAGACAACAAAGAACGAACTCATGGGCCGGTTAATCGAACTTGTTGAAAAAAGAGTGATGGTTAAAATTTTAGATCGTCTCGCGCCGAATCTTCAGGAAGAATTTTTGCGCATACTTGAAATTGGAACGGATGAGGAGAAGACTGTTTTTTTACAGGCGCACGTTCCCGATGTTGCGCGACTCATCGATTCTGAGGTCGCACATCTTAAACAACAAGCACATCATTTCGGGCAGCGTTTTGCTGCACAACCCGCATAATTTTCTATGGCTGGAGATCCAAAATCGCTCATGCAGGGTGCGCCGATTCTCGAACAGAAAAATTCTGAAACGTATCGCGAGTGTACACATCTTTTTACCGACGCAATTTTTGATCAAGGAATGTCCGTTGATAATGCGTTGGTTTATTTAATCGATCATATTTCGGCGGGTGATCAATCCGCGGTCGATGAGTTTTTTTCCGATATTGTCGCACTTGATTTAACGCCGGCTACATTATTTGAAATTCAGCAAAAAGGCGTAAAAAAATTTGATAGTGTGATTGATGGAGACGCTGATCAAATTCGAAAATTTTTTAATGATAAAAACAGTCGAAAGTCATTTAATCGCGATGCACTCATTCTTGAACAGTTACAGAGCGGTGCTAAATCTGCCGGTAAATTTAATGCAAGTTTGGCAACAAGTTATGCGCTTCGTCTGTTGTACAACAAATTAAATTCATCAGTGGCCGATGAAAATTTGGCGCGCGAAATGCGGGTGCTGTATGGAATTGATGAGGATAAAATTTTGTCGACGGTCAAACCAGAAATTCAAGGGCCGCTAAAAAAACTAGAACCGCCCGTCGAAAAAATTGAGGAGGCTCCGGCGGTTGTTAATCTGCCGCCACCGCCGCAAGAACCAGTTGTAGAAGTTGCAGAAAGTATCGAATCGATCACGAATAGACGGGCGGACGAGCTCGTCATTGATTGGATGCGGCGAGTAAAATCAAATGTACAACAGTTTATTTCCAATGTTGTTCCGAGTCTGATTTTGGCACGCGCGCGACGTGATGAAATTTTATCCGACGCGTATCAGGAATCGCACGAACCGGATGAATATATTGAAGATCTCATCAAAATTTGGGCGTCGGATGTGTTGCTCAGTGAACTTGAGAAAAAAGGGAGCCGCAAAATTTTAGAAAAAATTAATCGCGCGCTCGAGGTCGATGTGAGCGAGCCGGCTGCGGAGGCGCCCCTTGATCTAACGAATGTTGCCGATAAACTTTTTCAAGGGCACGACGCGGGAGAACGATTTGAACAGATAAAAAAACCGATTTCGTCTGAACAAATTCCACGCGAAGGTGGGCTGATGGAAATGGAAGTTGTCGTCGATACAAACGGTGCGATGCATGCACCGGATCTCGCAATTTTTAAGCCGATGATGGTTGAACGCGCGGGGGTAAAAACGATGGAGATTAAAGACAGCGGCGTTGTCGCGCGGTTTGGATTTTCTCATGGTTCCGTCGAGCAAATCCCCGCAGGAACGTACACATTCATTTTTAAAGTTGCCGCAAAGAAGCGCGTCGATAAGACGGAATCGATTACACTTGAGCGGCCGCACCAGATGTTTGAGAATCGCGATCGCATACGTCCCGTTGGTTTTGTGCCGCAAACAGGGCTGTATATTTTGCCAAACGGAGATTTGTTTGGTATTCCGTTCAATTCATTTCGATTTGTTGATACATCAACCGGTTACGCAGTTAACGCTGATGGTGTTTCGACGAATGAGTTTCCGTTTGTTGAAATGCAGGGGATTAAAAAACCGTCTGATTTTGAATTGGAAGCAGGGACTCCGATTTATTTTGGGCATGTTATTGGCCCGGAAGAATTTGCGTATCGAAAAAAAATGGAGGCAGCTTTTTCTCATTATTATCGCAAAACAACGCGGGGCCGGTATGACCACGCGCCATACAGTTTTGGATTGCTCGAGAGAGATCGAGAGCAAGCGAGAGCAGCGATTCGAAATGAGTCTCAAAAAAATCCGCTCGACGTGGTCGTGAGTTCGACGGGCCGTATGATGCGAACGGGTTTCACGGATTTTGCCCGCGCACTTGATGGTTTAGAAAATTCGGGTGCGGATAAAAAATTGATTACTGAATTGCGCGGGCTTCAAAATCAGGCATACAGCGCGTTCGATGCATTCGAAAATCAGTCAAAACGAAAAAATAACAAACCGAAGGATGATTCGGCTGGCACGTGGGACGGATACGTTGCGTTTTTTCATCGCATACATGACGCAGACGTGTGCGCCTTGTTTGATCGAGCGGATGTGCGTCAGATTTTTTTCCCGTCGGATTTAGACGGAGAAACAGCGATTGAATTTTATAAAATGGCGGGGATTCAATTGGCTGTCGTGCCGTTCACACCCGACCAGACACGTGGCGATCGTGCGTACATCGAAGAGGCGATACATATCGATATCAGTCATGGTCGTGGAGAGGAAATTGTGGGCTCTACGCGCGCAAACGGAGATCCGTGGAATGGAGTGACAATTTTCTTGGATGAAAATGATGAGGATATTTTGTGTGCGAGTGAGGCGACTTTTCGACATCTTGAGCAACTTGGGTTTCTGCGCAATAATCAATTCACGTCGTATCTGCGTCAGTTGATTAGCGAGGATGACAGTTATGCGGGTGCGTATAAAACCGAAAAAGGGTGTCGAGATATTATTGCGAACCATCATAAAAATATTTTTGGGTTAGGCAAGGAATTCATTAATCAGGGTTTGTACAGCGTGGTGATTGATTTTTTGAATTCAGAATTGCCGAGAATTGAAAATGAGGTGCGTCAGCGAGACGGGGATATAAAAAATGATGACGATCTGCGATCGCGTGTGCTCGATGAATTGATCACCTACGATGTTCGAGATTTTTTTCATGCGCGCGAGCCGCAACTTCTTGACGTCAACGGGAAAGACTTGTCTCGCGACTTACAAATTAAAGCAGAACAATCCTACGATGCTGTTCGAAATCTTGAAGCGCGTGGTTTCGTGGGCGTAAGTCGTTTCGGAAAAACATTGTTTGATCCATTTAATTCCGTTAAACATCGGGGGCTCGGCGCATTCGCTTTGGGGTATGACTGCTATGTTGGGTATAACGCACATCATCGTACAGCCATCGTAAACCTTGCACCATTTAGCGGTGCTTCTGGCGCGGAGCAGGTTATTCCTGATAATTTATATCGTGATACGGATTCGGGTGAGCCAATCGGTTCGGTGATCAAAGGCGGTCGGTATCTCGTGATCAACGCTTCGTGCCGAACATTTAAAAATTTTAATCATGTAGTCACGGCGACGATGCAAGATGGAGATGCGCAGTTTGAATTTCCCGACGGCGTCAAAGAATATGTTGCAGCGGAACAAAAAGGTAAGCAAGGAACTGATGCACTTTATTTTAAAGTCGTGCCGGAGTTTGTTCGTACCGGCATGGGGAAACGATTCGTAGAAGAAGCGCAGGAGTCGATCGAGCAAAACGATCAAGGTGGTCAAGACGATTCCTCACGCAAGGAGGCAGACTTACGAGAAGCGCAGCGCGTATTTACCGAATCGATCGGAGTGTTGCTCACCAAACAGGAAAAGAGATTGGGTGATGATGGAAAAGCACTCCGTGCGCGGGTCGCGAGCGCGTTTGAGCAGATGCTGGCGGGTAGTGTGAGCGATCTCGACAAAGAAACAGTGCGTCGTGCGCATGCCGAAATTTTGCAGGATGTGTCGGAAACGATTATGCGTGTCGCCGCGGTTTTTACGGGTCCCGGACGAGAGCGCGTACTTCAAAAGTATGGAAATTTTCGGCCAGATGTATTTCTTGAAAAATATTTTGAATTAGTGATGGAGAGTTCCGGATTAAATGCTTATAAAAATATATTGTCGAAATTAGAACTCGATTCTGTTCGTACACAGTGGATGGAGAAAACAAGAGAAGCGTGGGATCGAACGTTTGCACAATAATTATTAATGCTATGCGCGAACAACCTGAAACAATCGGAACTAAAGAGTTAGCGGCGATGGAGCGGGCGATCCGAGATGATTTTGGCATCGTTGAAAAATATGCCCGGGGTATTTTAGAGGAACCATCGCTGCCGCCGATTCCGCCACCACCGATCGATCGGAAATTTCCCGTCGAGACATCGGTCGAATATCAGCTGCATAAATCGATCATGCGACTTTTTCCCGAGACATTGTCGGCTGACAATGCACAAATTATTCTGGACCTTGCAAGTGGCGCACGACCAATTTTTTCCGCACACAAACCGTTGACCGAACATGAGCAGAAATTTATTTGGGAGCCACAGATTGAAGCGTGGTGGAAAAGTTTAGGTGAGCCGCTCCGACAAAAATTTTTAATTGCGGCGCGACGGGTTCGGGGAGATGCGGGGGAAACCATCATCGAAGATGAGACGCGCTTACGTGAAGCGCGCATGGCGGGATACCGAAGACTTTTGAGCGGAATTTTTACGCGAGAGCCGATGCGCATGTATGATACGTACGCAGTGGTGAGTCGGGGCGATGTTCCATTTTGTCCGGAAGGGTTTTCCGTATCAGCTTGCGTTGAGTGGCGATCGTTTTTACGCGATGAGTGGTTTGCACATTTGAGTGTCAATCAAAAAAATAAAATTGCGGGTGCAGCGCAGCGCGCGCAGGAGATTCCGCAATTAATTATTCAAAAAGAGCGCGAGCTTGATCAAAAAAATCAAGCGTTGCAACGAGCACGTGGTGTGTTCGATCACATAACACATTTTTTTTCCGCATCAAAACGAGCTGAGCGATCGCGCAAGGAATCGGAGCGCGAAACATTAGCACGTGAGGTGCGTGATCTTGAGCAGGAATTATCCGAATATCGGACAAGTCGTTTTATCGATGAGCAAACAGCGCATGCTGACTCTGCGCTGCACGCTGTGGGAGATCGAACGGGTGTAAATTCAAGAGTGCTCGACGCGCCACAAAATTTATTTCGCTGGTCGCGGCCGACGGAAAAAACGGCGACTCCGCAATCACTTGATGGATATGCGTTCAATAGTTTATCCGGAACGCGACATAATATTCCGGGTGTTGTTGAGCGATGGATGATCGAGGGTGCATCAGCTCGCGCGGCAGCGGCCATGACATCGGGTGCGGAACGTATCGACGCGGCAGGCGGGGGGAACACAGAATCAGCACACGAATTGCTTGAGAAACATCGAATTTTGACTGAGGTTGGGCGCCCAACAGTGGATTGGGACTCTTATTTATTTTCTTTACAGCAATCAATTACGGTTGAACTCGCGCGTTCAATGCAGCGCGGGCAACAATTACACGCAGCCGTTGAGCGTGAACCGCTTGCGGGATTGCTCAAAGCATATCGGAATGCGCTTCCCTTTGTGCAACCCGAGATGAGCGAGCAAACGGCGCGGGTGACTTCGTTTATGAATCAAGTGCTTGCGCAAACAGAATCAGATTTACGTTTGCGCATGACGCGGGGCGGTGCTGTGCACGGACTTGTTCCAGAAAAAGATGCGCCGTGGATCGTCGCATTACTTGAGGAGCATGCCGCCGAACACGCCGATGTTCCAAAATCGCCGGACGCACACGCCGAACATGCGGATGGTTACGTTGAGGCGATGTCGAATGGTGCGGGACATTGGTACTATGAGCGCACACGAAACGGGTCAATCGTTCATGTGTGGGAGAAGGATAATCAAGACGCGCCTCGGTACGCAGGTCATTTTGAGGGAAGTAGATTTTTTGAGACCCCCGAGCGTCGGTGGAAGTATGTGCGAACTGACGGAACCACACATGAGGTTGGTGAATTTGAGGAGGGCGTTTGTTTCAAAATTGATGGGACCGTCGTGGCGCACAAAAAAAATAAGCAGGGGTTTACCGATTTGGGAAAATTATCGCGCGGATTCGGAGACACGGTATTTATTGGGCAGCATCAAAAAATAAATGTGCATGATTCGAGGCACACCTATTTTGTTTCTCCTCGAAATGAGTTGCTTGAATATCACGCATCCGTTAACGAGATGCGCGTATTAGGAACGATCGAGAGCTAATCGCAGCGTGTTCCACATAAGCGCAGCGATGGTGACCGGCCCGACGCCCCCCGGAGTTGGTGTGATCCATGCTGCTTTTGAATGCGTGCGATCAAAATCAACATCGCCAACAACTTTACCATTTTCAAGACGATTAATTCCGATATCGATGATAATCGAATCAGGTTTGATCATGTCCTCGGTAATGGTGTGTGGAGCACCGACAGCGACGATCAGCACATCAGCACGCATGATTTCGGGCGATGGCAGATCCTGCGGTTTGATCCAGGTGACATTAAGTCCATGCAGCGAAAGCATGAAGGTGAGCGGCTGCAAAAATACATCGGATTTTCCGAGCACGACCGCGTGTTTGCCGGAGAGTGGCACACTCGTTTTTTTGAGCAACCATTCGATGCTTTGAACGAGTACGGGCGTATGCACCGCTTGACCCGTCGTGTACGCTCCAATATTGCGCGGATGGAAACCGTCGACATCTTTGGCTGGATCAATTGCAGCGATAACTGCGTCGGTGTCAATATTTTTCGGCAAGGGGATTTGGACTAAAATTGCATCGATGTCGGGCCGCGTGTTTAATTCGTAAATTCGCTCGACTAATTCTTTGGTTGTGGTGTGGTCGATTGAGAAAAATTCAGTTTCGATTCCGATTTCTGCTGCGATTTTTTTCTTGCGCTCAATATATAACGTGCTTGCGGCATCGTCGCCAACTTGGACGACGGCAAGTCGTGGATGTACGGACGATGCGTCGATCGTATTTTTTACGAGCGCGAGCATTTCATCAGCAAGAGCTGTTCCCGACAAAATCATAGCGCAGCGTCCAGTTCAGGGTACGGCTTAAATTTTAATGCAAGCATCGTAACTTTTCTCTGAATGTCAGACAAAAATGAATCGTCTGTGTGGTGGCACAGCGCCGCATCCATATACTCGGCGATTTCAAGCGCCTCGGGTTCTTTCATTCCGCGACTCGTGAGCGCTGGCGTTCCAAAACGAATTCCCGACGGATCAAACGGTTTGCGCGGATCATTCGGCACGCTGTTTTTATTCACCGTAATTCCGGCCTTGCCGAGCGCAACTTCCGCCTCGATTCCGGTTAAACCGCGCGTCGTTACATCCATCAGAATTAGATGCGTATCGGTTCCGCCCGTAACAAGCGAATACCCTTTTTGAATGAGTGCATCGGCGAGTGTTTGCGCGTTCGAAACAATTTGCTTCGCGTATATTTTAAATTCTGGCGCCGCAGCTTCTTTGAGCGCAACCGCGATGGCGGCAGTTTGATGGTTATGTGGCCCACCTTGCAATCCGGGAAACACTGCTCGATCAACGAGTGTTGGAATATTTTCTCGGGTCCGTTCAACGGATTTAAGTGGTGTTGATGGCAAACCATTGCAGAGAATCATCGCGCCTCGGGGACCGCGCAACGTTTTGTGCGTCGTCGTCGTGACAACGTCCGCGTGGCCGACTGGCGATGGATGCACACCACCGACAACGAGCCCCGCGATGTGGGAAATATCCGCGAGCAAAAAAGCATCAACAGATTGTGCGATCGCAGCCATGCGCTGAAAATCGATCTGACGGGGATATGCCGTCGCGCCACACACAATCATTTTTGGACGTAACTCCTCGGCTTGTTTTTGAATCGCATCATAATCAAGCCGTCCGTCTGCGCCCGTCACATAATTTGTTGCATGATAGTAAACGCCGGAAAAATTAACCTTGAGCCCGTGCGTCAAATGCCCGCCAAAGGCAAGCGAGAGTCCGAGCACCGTGTCGCCGGGGTTACAAAGCGCCATATACACCGCTTGGTTGGCCGGCGATCCCGAATACGGTTGCACATTTGCGTGAGTGACGCCAAAGAGTGCCTTCGCGCGCTCACGGGCGAGCTCCTCGATCTGATCGATGAATTCGTTGCCGCCGTAATAGCGTTTGCCGGGATATCCTTCCGAATATTTGTCTGTTAAAATCGATCCGAGCGCATCAAGCACGGCGACCGACGTCACATTTTCCGAGGGAATCATGTCTATGCCGCGTCGTCGACGGTCAAGTTCACTCAAAATGATGCGATGAATGTCAGGATCTTTGACGGCAAGATGTGGGTAGAGCATAGATTTTTCAAACAGATTTTATCATATATGTTCCACTCCGTCGATAACCAATTTTTTCGTAATATCCGCGAACACCGACACCGGAAATCACGGTTACGCGGACAAATCCGTGTTCACGCGCGATCTGTTCCGCAGTGGCCATCAATTTTTTCCCGAGTCCTTTGTGTTGTTGATCTTTCGTGTTGTCACCGGTCAGCGGAACTAAAAATCCATAGGTATGCAGTTCGCGAATGAATGCGGTTCGCGCAGTTTCCGGCAGGAGCTCGTGCAATTTTTTGACAGCCACATCATGCACATCATCCGGTAGATACAAACGGGCAAAGGCAAAAACAGTTCGACGATTTGGATCCTCGATGCTCAGGAAAAATTCTGTGCCATCTGACGCGCGATATTCATCGACGAATAATTGTGCGTCATAAAAAGCATCGAACAATGTTGGATCGTGTTTTGACGCGTGGCCAATTTCGCGACAGCGCAAACAAACACACGAGAGTCCGCGCTCACGCATCACCCGTTGAATCGTTTCGCGCAAATTGGTGACGGTATTGCCCGCAATAATTTCGTCGCCCGGAATATCACGAATCAAACGCGAGATCCGACAATAGCGGGGGATGAGCTCGGCTTTGACGCGAATGCAAAGCTCGAGTAAATCTTCGAGCGGATAGGGTGTGTATTCGCCACGCGCATACCACTCGGCGATTTCTGCGGTTGGCGTCACAACGCATGGATAAATTTTGAGCATGTCCGGCCGCAGCGTCTCGTCACTAAAAATTTTTTCAAACATGATGAAATCTTTTTCCGGCGTTGTGCCCGGCAACTGCGGCATCGTATGTACATCAACTTTGAAACCCGCGTGACGCAGCAACCGCATCGCCTCGGCTGTTTGTTCGATGGTGTGACCGCGCTTCACATATTCCAAAATTGCGTTGTCCGTGTGCTGAAGTCCGAGTTCGATGCGTGTGCAGCCAAGCACCCGCAACTGCCAAATTGTGTTGGGGCGAATCCAATCCGGCCGCGTCTCGAGCGTCATACCGATGATGCGTGTTGCAGAGGTCTCGTTAAATTCCTGTGCAGCGGTGATACGTTCAAGTTCGCGCGCCGTAAATTCCGCGATCACGTCGTGTGTTCGCATTTCGGGTAAATCAACGAATTGAAAACTACCGCTCGCGTGATTTTTGAGTTCCGCATTTCCATCGCTGACGTGCGTCGTTCCAAAATCATTACACGCATCAAAACAGCGACGGATAAACCAAAGTTGATAATCCCATCGATACGCAGACCACGTTCCACCCTTGACGATGAGCTCGATTTTATCCGTTTCGTGTCCGTTGCCCCGAAGCGCATTCAAACGCACGATGACCTGCATGTACGGATCGAAATGGTTGGTGAGCGCACGTTGCGCCGCAGGTTCGGTTTCGATGTAACTTTTTGGCATGCGCACTTCGGTCGGACAATAGGTGCAGGTGCCCGGGCAGGGGTATGGTTTCGTTAAAACTGTTATAATGGCAACGCCGCTCTGTGTCCGAACGTCACGCTTACGCAAAATCGTGTCGAGAGTGGGTTGCGGCGCGATGACGCCCGACGCAACCATGGCGAGGTACACCTTTCGCATCTCAGTAGTTGATGCGAGTGATGTTCCGGTTTCTTTGCAGACGGCACGCTTAATCACACCAAGCTCTTGTTTGGTGGTTACGCCGCGCTCGACGGCGGCAAAAATAATTTTTTCTAAAACCTGAGTTTGATCCATATCATATGCACGAACAGCTCGCACGAAAATTAGTTGCACAAACGCTCGCACAGTATAACCGAATTGCACCTGAATTTGACAGCACGCGCGGCCAATCAGAAGATTTTACCGGACTCACGCAGTATGTCAAGCAGGGAGATTTGGTGCTCGACGTTGGGTGCGGGAATGGCCGACTCGCGGATGTGATGCGCGATCGTGGCGTCAACATGATTGGTGTGGATGGATCCGGAGAATTGATTGCGCGGTGCAGACAAAAATATAGCGCGGATAGTGATGCAGGATGGCTTGGATTCACCGTTGCGGACGTACTCGAGCTACCGTTTGATGGTGAGCAGTTCGATGTTGTTTTTATGTTGGCGGTGATGCACCATATTCCAAGCGAGGCATTGCGCTTGCAGCTCTGTCGAGATATTCGATCGATGACCAAGCGTGGTGGGTTGTGGATCGGCACGACATGGAATTTGCGCGGGGTTGAATTTCAAACGCGCTATGCATTGGCCGAACAATTTGCGCATCCGACATCGGGTTTTGATTCGGGCGATGTGACTATTCCGTGGAAGGCAAGTGGCGACGTTGCCGATCGATATTGTCACGCATTCACCTGCGACGAATTGCGAAAAATTTTTGAATTGTGCGGCTGGCGTGTTCGGGATCTCTATCCGGTAACGCGACAATTTGTTACAATTGACGAATCGAGCGCACATAATTTATTTTGGGTGCTTGAAGCATGTTAATGTATGGTAAAAAAAATCGTTCTTTCGCCGATCAAGAAATTTTGGAACAAATTAGGGCCGGGTTTTATCACGGGCTCATCGGATGATGATCCGTCGGGCGTTGCGACATACGCGAGCGCGGGTGCGACGTTTGGTTACGGGATGCTCTGGCTTTCGTGGTTTTCGATTCCACTCATGATTGCGGTGCAAGAAATGTCTGCGCGCATCGGAATGGTGAGCGGGCGCGGAGTGATTGGCGCAATCAAACATCGTGTTCCGCGACCATTATTGCTCGGAGCAATTCTTCTCGTTGTTGTCGCGAATAGCATCAATATCGGCGCGGACATCGGAGCAATGGCCGACGCGATGCACCTCCTCGCTCCGAGTTGGAATTTTTATTATATTGCGATTGCGTTCACGGTGTTCTGCGTTTGTTTACAAATTTTTGTCGATTACAAATTATACGTGAAATATCTGAAATGGTTGACGTTGAGTTTGTTTTCATATATCGCTGTCGTACTTTATTTGCACATCGATTGGGGTGCGGTTTGGTCTGCAACACTGTTTCCGCACATTGCGTTCACGCGCGACACAATGCTTATGATCACTGCGATTTTTGGCACGACAATTTCGCCGTATCTCATGTTTTGGCAGGCATCAGAAGAAGTTGAAGAAGAAATTACGATGGGGCGTGCGACGATCAGCGAGCGCAAAAACGCGACGATACGTGAAATTAAAGATATGCGATTCGATGTAAGTTTTGGAATGATATTTTCGAATATCGTCATGTTTTTTATTGTGCTGACAACGGCGGTGGTGTTGTTTGGTTCAGGAACAACAATCAATACGGCGGCGGACGCGGCGCGCGTCTTGCAGCCACTTGCGGGAGATGGCGCGGGCTTGCTTTTTGCGCTTGGAATTTTGGGTGCGGGCTTGCTTGCCGTTCCGGTGCTCGCGGGATCGGGTGCGTATGCTGTTTCGGAAATGTTTGGGTGGCGTTCCGGATTAAATTTGAAATGGTTCGAAGCAAAAAAGTTTTATTTGGTCATCGCGCTCGCAACCGCATCCGGACTGTTGGTAAATTTTGTGGGGATTCCTCCAATGCAAATGCTCGTGTGGACTGCGGTTATCAACGGATTTGTCGCCCCATTTACCATATTACTGCTCCTCGTTGCAGGAAATGATGAGAAGGAAATGGGAAAATATCGCAACTCGACACTGTCGAATTTTTTCGGTGGATTGACGTTATTTATCATGGTCGCCTCGATCATTTTATTTTTCGTGGTTTGACTGTGGATAACACACTTTGCAAATCATGAACAGTTTGCTATCATCAGAATCTAATTAGTTACTAAACATAATTTTTTTGGCAAAAAATTATATGATCGACGATACAGATGAGTTAGGAGAGAGCGCGGATATTGGATATAAAGAGTTCGACCCAGCGGGATTTGACATTCGAACCGGCGAAGACGACGGGTTGGGCGGCGAAAAAGAAACTCAAACGGATGATTTTTTTTACGCGGATAAGGACGACGAATAAGTCCTGTCTTGATTGAGTGCTGCGCGTGTGGTACACTCCCGATCATGATTTCGTGGAAAAATTTTCAGCAACCAATTGTGGCACTGTCACCGATGGCGGATATGACCGATTCGCCATTTTGTCGTATCGCGAAGCAGTTTGGGTGGCCCGTGGTGTTTCGTGAGATGGTGTCGAGCGAGGCGCTCGTGCGTGAGTCCGCGAAGACATTGCACATGGCCGCATTTCACGAAGCTGAGCGGCCGATCATCCAACAAATTTTCGGCAAGGATCCGGCGACGATGGCACGCGCGGCAGAAATTATTGAAAAAAATTTTCATCCGGATGGAATCGACATCAACATGGGATGTCCGGTTTACAAAATTGTGTCGGATTTTAATGGTGCGTGCTTGATGAAAGATCCGGATCGAGCTTGTGCGATTATTCGCGAGATGAAGCGCGCGGTTGAGGCTCCGATTTCGGTTAAGATTCGATTGGGGTGGAGCGATCCAACCGAGTGTTTGGATTTTGTGAAGCGACTTGAAGCGGCGGGCGCCGAGCTCATCACGATTCACGGGCGCACGCGCGCGCAAGGGTACAGCGGCGTTGCGGATTGGGAAATGATTGGGCGTGCAAAACAGCAGGTTTCGATACCGGTTTTGTGCAACGGAGATATTCACACGCCGGAAAAAGTTTTTGAGGCGCTCACGGTTTCGGGTTGTGACGGTGTGTTGATCGCGCGCGGCGCACTCGGTTGTCCGTGGTTTTATTCGTGGTATCGAGAGATTGCGGAAACAGGCGCTCGGCAAACTGAAATTACGATGGCGAAGCGTGTCGAATATATTTTGGCGCACCTTGATTTGCACTGTGCAGAATATGGTGAACACGGCGTCGCGACATTTCGAAAACACCTCTCATATTATTTTAAGGGGATCGAAAATATTAAGCCATGGCGCGAACAGATGATGAAAATTGGAACGCGCAGCGAGCTTGAAATTATTTTGGCTCGTATAGCGCAATCATGAATCGACCGTCTGGTTTTTCAAAATAAATCGGTGTCCAGCCCGGGAGCGTGAAAACATAACAGATGACCCGGGCGCCCGGCTTGAGTTCGCGCTCAAGTTTTGCGCGAAGTTTTTCCATTATGCGGGGCATCAAGAAAATTATCACGAGGTCTTGATCTGCGAGCGAAACATTCCACAGATTTTTGTATTCGATCGTCGGTTTTGGGCCACGGGTGAAGATGCGGCGCAGATGCGCGATGGCGAACGGGATGAGCGAGATTTCGCAGCCCGCGGCATGTGCGCCGAGTTGTGCAGCGGCGAATAATATTCGGCCGTCACCACATCCGAGCTCGTAAATTTTTTGCCCGGGTTTGATGTCAGCGATTTTTATGATGCGTGCAACATCGTCAGCACGACATGGAACCCACGGCGCGGCGCTATGGCCTGCGATGGCGTAGGTGATGAGGAGGAGTAAGATGATCGCTAAAATTACGGGAAACATGGGTATAGTTTATCATACTCGGATTCGATCCGGGGTATTCTGGAAATCAAATAAAAATACTCACCGCGACGGGTGAGTATTTTTATTTGGCTCCGGGACCTGGATTCGAACCAAGATACCATCCTCCAGAGGGACGTGTCCTACCATTAGACGATCCCGGAATGCCGCAAAACTATAGCAGACCGCGCATATTATTGCAACATTATTGTGACTAAAAGAGGAAAATTATCGTCATAGAGCGGTTTCTGCATATAGCGTCGTTAATTGACGCTATATGTGGTAGCGAAATGACAATAAATTTCCTCTAAGCAACAACGCGCCCCCCAAACGTATCAAGCAAATCCGTCATCTCGGCTCCGTGCGCTGCGTCCTCAGAAATGTGCGTCACGATATAGGTGATTGTTTTTCCACACAGTTCGGACATTTTAACCTCGATACGATTTTTTGTTTTGATCTCAATTAATTTTTCACGGTACATTGGGAATTTCACCGCAAGGGTGATTTGATTGTCGCGTATATCGTGAATCGACGTTGCGGCCAAAATTATCCCGAGCGATGGTTGCTCTGCGATAACAGTCTGTAGGGTGAGTGACCAATTGCGGGTGATTTCATCGCGCGCCGGATCATTTGCTGGTGTCGGTTTCGGTTCGTTCGGCGGTGGCGCTGCGTCGTCGAGCGACATCATCGGCATGTCAAAATCAGAATCAGATCGCGTCGTTGGTTTTGCCGGTGGGGGAGCCGCTGGCTGTTCTGGTTTTGGTGTGATGGGGGTTGGCGAAACAGCTGCCGCGACTTTTCGCGTGGCAGCTGTGCATAACTCCGCGATGACGAGATGCAAAGGAATAAAAGGTGATCCAATAGTTTTATACAGCGGTTTTTTTTCGATGAGCGCCTCAAGGGCGCGACCGAGCCATGCCGCGTCCATCCCGCGCGCGACCTCGACGATACGCGCAGATTCGTTGTCGCTATAAATTCCCATGTATGGCGGCACACCGCCGACCGCGCTCGCAACAATGAGTTCGTGTGCGCGTCGGATGAGCGCATCGTGCAGCCACGACATATCGACACCCGCCTCAAAAAGCGTTTCAAGATGTGAGAACGCAGCGCTAGCATTATTTTGTGTGAGCAGCGAAATAAAATCAATCGTTTCGGTGAAAAGTGTCGGCGGTAAAATAACGTCTGCTTCGAGATCGGTGATGTGTGTTGTGCCAAGCGCGAGTAATTGACCGAGGAGCGATTCCGCGTCGCGCATCGCGCCACCCGACGTCGCAAGAATTCGTCGAATCACCGAATCTTCGACGGACATATGTTCCGCGGTTGCAATGGCACGCAACTTCGTTTGCATAATTTCAACGGGCAGGGGATGAAAAATGAAACGCTGGCAGCGCGATGCAACGGTTGCCGGAATTTTGTGAAGTTCGGTTGTTGCGAGAATGTAGATGACATGTGCGGGCGGCTCCTCGAGTGATTTGAGCAGCGCGTTAAACGACGACGTCGAAAGCATGTGCACCTCATCGATGATGAAGATTTTAAATTTATCACGCGTCGGCATGAAGCGCGCGTTCTCGATAATTTCTTCGCGCACCGTGTCAACGCCGGTGTGAGTCGCCGCATCGAGTTCGATGACGTCGACCGAATGTCCGAGCGTGATGTCCGTGCAACTTGCGCACGCGCCGCATGGTTCGAATGAATCGGCGGTGCGCGCGTGACAATTAAGTGCTTTTGCGAAGACACGTGCGGATGTGGTCTTGCCCGTGCCACGCGTGCCCGCAAACACGTACGCGTGTGCGACGCGTCCATTTAAAATTTGATTGGTAAGGGTTTGCGTGATGCCCGTTTGGCCATGAATGTCGGCGAATTTTTGTGGACGGTACTTTCGGTATAAAGTCTGGGACATAGTAAAGTCTATAATAACATTTTCCAAGAGAAATACAACCCCTCAAAAGACCATCTCAAATTTTCCCAGCGGAAAATTTTCGACTTCCTCGGCGATGCTCGTCGTATTTTGCACGACACCGGCCCGCATCGCCTGCGCAGTCTTTTTCGGGGCTGCATTTCTCTCTTGGAACCAGTTACGATAGACTTATTGTGAAAGCAACGCTGCACGGAGCGGTTGCCGTGAGCGACGGTCGTCCCGCAAATAGGTTGTGTGTGTTGTGGCTCAACGTTGCGAATGGAAGCGACGTGCTGTGCTGCTTGCACTATACTAAGGCATTTGTTCTCGATCTAATATCCTCCTCAACCAACCCGCGGTCGCGTCCTTGCTTCAAGCGCGCGAGCTGATGAATTGCCTCGGCGAGTTCAAAATTACGTTCCGTAAA
>JAHFHU010000012.1 GCA_023246755.1 Candidatus Magasanikiibacteriota bacterium | reverse complement strand
GCGTTGCAACACGAATACCTTCCGCGTTGGCCGCGAGACCCAAATGGTTTTCAAGAATTTGACCCAAGTTCATACGGGAAATAACACCGAGCGGCGACAAAATAATGTCGACGGGTGTTCCGTCTTCAAGAAACGGCATGTCTTCAGCGGGAACCACGCGCGAAATAACACCCTTGTTACCGTGACGACCCGCGAGCTTGTCACCAACCTGCACCTTGCGCATGTCCGCAACACTCACCTGAATTTGACGGATCACACCCGGCTGCAACTTGTCGCCATTTTCTTCGCTAAAAATTTTCACGTCAATAACTTTTCCGTGTTCGCCATGCTCGAGATACATTGATGTGTCGCGAACATCACGCGCTTTCTCACCGAAAATTGCGCGCAACAATTTTTCTTCCGCCGACAATTCGGTTTCACCCTTTGGCGTAATTTTTCCAACCAAGATGTCGCCTGACTTCACTTCCGCGCCGATACGCACGATGCCTTCTGAATCGAGATTTTTTAATTTTTCTTCCGACACATTCGGGATGTCGCTCGTGATCACTTCGGGGCCGAGTTTTGTTTCACGCAAATCGATCGTGTAGTTGTTGATGTGAATTGAGGTGTAACGATCGCCCTTCACGATGCGGTCTGACAAGATGATCGCGTCTTCAAAGTTGAAGCCGTCCCATGTCATGTACGCGACGAGCACATTTTGACCGAGCGAAAGTTCGCCGTTTTGCGTTGACGGGCCGTCCGCAATCACGTCACCCTTCTTTAATTTCTGTCCGGGTAAAATGTTGACGCGCTGATTGACGGTCGTTGATGCGTTCGACAACAAATATTTGTTGATGCGCATCGTGTGGCGTGTGCCGGATTTGCCGTGGAGCACAACGTGTGCGCCGTCCGCTTCGATAACTTCGGAATCTTCCGGCGCAACGAGCACATGCCCCGAGTCAACTGCCGCGCGCTTTTCAAAACCAGTTCCCACGTATGGCGCGTCCGGTTTCACACACGGCACCGCCTGACGCTGCATGTTCGTTCCCATCAATGCACGCGTTGCATCATCGTGCTCGAGAAATGGAATGAGCGATGTTGCAACTGAAATAATTTGGTTTGACGCAACGTCAACGTAGTCGATGGTGTCGACCGGTTCAATCGAAGCTTTTCCAAATTTACGAACACCCGAACGCTCTTCTTTGAAGAACCCGCGCTCATCGATCTGAATTGTTGCAGCTGCGGTCACGGCTTTTTCTTCAACAAACGCGTTGATATATTCAACACGCTCCGTCACGCGCGTGCGCACCGGAATTTTTTCCCAATCTGTTTCTTCTTTTAATTTTTTCGCAATCTCTTTGGTGATTTCTTCGTGGCGACCAACAACAATTTTGCCTTTGCCGTTTGCAAGTGCTTCGCGCGCCTGCTCACCGACCGCACTCACACCATCATTCGCAACTTCTTTGACAACGATGCGATACGGCGTTTCGATAAAACCAAATTCGTTGACGCGTGCGAACGTTGCCAAGTGACCGACGAGACCGATGTTCGGACCTTCCGGCGTTGCGATCGGACAGATGCGACCGTAGTGCGTTGGATGCACGTCACGAACTTCAAAACCTGCGCGTTCACGCGACAAACCGCCCGGACCGAGCGCGGAAAGACGGCGCTTGTGTTCGAGTTCGGCGAGTGGATTGATCTGATCCATAAATTGCGAGAGCTGCGAGGACATGAAAAATTCGCGCACCGCCGCAATGATCGGACGCGCGTTGATAAGTTTATTTGGGTTGAGGCCCGTCACATCCATCGTTGACATGCGGTCACGCACGATGCGTTCCATGCGCGCGAGACCGATGCGAAACCGGTTCTGCATGAGCTCACCGACCGCGCGGATGCGACGGTTGCCGAGGTGGTCGATGTCGTCAGCTTCTTCTTGCGTGACGTTGAGGCGAATGACTTCGCGCACGATCAAAAGCAAATCTTCTTTTGAAAGGGTGCGGAATTCTTTTTTGTCGATGTCGCCGCGTTCGCCGGTAACTTGAAAACGTTGGTTGAATTTGTAGCGACCCACGCGACCAAGATCGTAGCGATCAAAATTGAAAAACATCGAGTGCACGAGTGATTTTGCGTTGTCTGGCGTTGCGAGATCACCCGGACGGATGCGTTTGTAGATTTCGACGAGACCCTCTTCTTCGTTTGCTGCGGGATCTTTTGCGAGCGCCGCTGAAACGAAATCAATTGTTGGGTGGTTGTTAACGTCCGCGAGTTCTGTTTTGATGACTTCGGTGTCGCCGTAACCAAACGCGCGCATCAATGTCGTGATCGGCGCTTTGCGCTTGCGATCAACTTTACACCAGAGCACGTTGTTCATGTCTGATTCGATTTCGATCCATGCACCGCGGTTTGGGATGATTTTCGCGCCATAGTAGCGACGGCCGCGCAGAATTTCCGAGGTGAAAAATACACCGGCCGAACGGATGAGCTGGGACACGACCACACGTTCGATGCCGTTAACGATAAACGTTCCGTTGTTGGTCATTAAAGGAAGGTCGCCGAGATAGACCTCCTGTTCGCGGGATTCTTTCGTGCGTTTGTTGACGAGATCGACTTTGACGCGGAGCGGCGCTTCGAAGGTGATATTCTTCGCGCGCGAGGTTGCCTCGTCGAATTTCGGCTCGTCAACGTAGTATTCTTTAAAGTAGAGCTCGAGATCGCGGCCCGTGAAATCGCGAATCGGCGAAATTTCGTCGAAAAGTTCGCGCAGGCCAAAATCAAAGAACCACTTGTATGAGTTTGTCTGCAAATCGGTCAACGGAGGGAGCTCCATGGCCGGCTTGTTGTTAGTAAAGTAGACACGTTCTGGGGCGATGTTTCGATTGCGCTTGAACTTCATAAGTTTTACGTAAACAAAAAGTCCCTTACCCCGCCTCTATCGGGGAAAGGTTTGTCAAATTTTATGAGTGAGAGACGTGGGCTACAAGCAAGGAAGGCATGTTGAGGGATCCTTGCACGCAGAATGGGTGATTTTTAGCCAAATCTTCGCCAATCCGCGCTCATCAGTGGATATATGATAACGCTGATTGCGACCGTTGTCAAGGTTGTCAAGTCGTTGTTATCCCCATTGTATGCACATTTCGATTTTTGGCCTCATTTTGCGTTTTGTTAATCGCACACTTGACACATTTGCGCAAATATGCTATTCTTGTCAGTTCAGCTGTGATGGCTGACATCGCTCATTAAACATCAAAATACATAATGTCCCCTGAATAGGAGGGTGAAAAACAGCCACGGCGTTTGTCAGGCTGTCGGATACAACAAAGGACTTCGCGGGTTTCGACTCGTGGGCTCCGGCGGAATATCTACGAGCATAACAGTTTCGACTGCCACATGCTCTCTTCACCTCCCCATTCAGGGGACGTTGTGCATAATACGTTCAGGCGAGCGTACTTGTGCGCACACGGTTATCCCTGCCACCGGCGCCGTAAAAAGCGTCATTTCAGAAAAGGAGGCCAGAGATGGCTATGACACAAGAGGAACGCCGCGCAGAGCTGGATCGGCGCATCAAAAAATCGGACGAGCAGAAGAAGCGTCGCGAGCTCGCGGCGTACGACCGCGCGGAGAAACGCCGCGTGGAGTTGCAGCTGCGTCGCGCCGCGGCCGAGCAAAATTTTGCCAAAATGTTGGAGCGGTACGCTGTCGACAACATGCCGGCCGGCTGGGCCAGCATCGATGGCGTCAACGCGTTGCCGCCGCGCCCGCGCTGCACCGATAAGGTCTACGTGCGCTGGCCCGAGAAGCGTCACGTCAGCGAGGTCGCCAGTTTCGACGGTGACTACGAGGAGGCTCTCGTTGAGTTCCTCGACGCCGCCCGCTCCGGCGAGGTCGAAGCGGAAAGCCGCGACCTTGATGACCACCACGAGCAAGACAAAGTGACGCCCGTTGTGCCCGAAGAGTTCGAACCGATTGCGGTGAACTTTGACAGCCCACAGTTTTCAGTCGTGCGCGTTGGCATGGGCCTCGCCAAGTCCTCACGGGTTGAAAAACCCGGCGTTGAGCTTCGTGCCGCCGAGTCCCGCTCGCGCAGCCGCACGCTCGAGGCGCGCCTCCCGCGCCGCGCATGCGAGAGCACCCGAGTCGAACGCGCGCGACTCGAACGGCAGTCGTTCTACGAAGCAGTCGCGATCTAGGCTGCGATCTAGGCTGCGATCTAGGCTGCGATCTAGGCTGCGAACTCGCCCGCGACACAACCGTCCGACAACCCATCTTGATGATCACTTCTAACCGAAGTTGAATAAAAGATGAGTTGCCGGCGGTTTTTTGTTTTGGTGAACAATACCATGCGAATCTTCCTACCAAAAAGTGTGCGGTCTTCTTTTCGCACGAGAGGCCAGCAACGTACTTCAGAAGACCGCACACTTTTTCACACCTAAACTCAAGCATGGTGTCGTTCCCCAAACGAAAAAATTTATAGCACACATGGAATGACACCAGAAATGAATCTTGGTTAATGAGTGCGTGTGTGCTTTCTGTGCACGTTGCTGGCTGCGCGTGCGAAAAGAAAGTACACATGCACTCAACAATGAAAATGCATAGCTGTTATTGTTCCATGTGTGCTATAATTTATTTTCTTTGTATGCCCATCCGCACATCCCCAACTCGCGCACCCGAACCCGAAAGAAAACCGCGCCGCCCCGAACGTCGCGAACGCGCCCGCCACCGCGATGATTCGTCGCACACGGCAACCGGAATTTCAAAACCGCTCAGCGTTGAAACCAAGCGCATCCTCATCCCGATCATTCTCGGTCTCGCCGCGCTGCTCTCCGGCCTCGCGCTGTTTAACGCAGCCGGCGTTGTTGGAAAACTCATCCAAGATTTTTTGTCGCTCGTTTTTGGTATCATGCGCTACATCGTCCCCGTCCTGCTCATCGTTTGGGCCGTGCTCATCGAGCGCGAAGAAGAGGTCGAACGCAAACCGCACCACATCATCGGATTTATTTTATTTTTACTTTCCGTCAACGGCCTCGCACATGTTTTTTTGCCGCTTGAACAGATGTGGTCAAACGCGGTGCAAGGCTTACACGGCGGCATGGTTGGTCTCACGCTTGCCTATCCGCTCATCCGATTCACCAGTCTGTATGCAGCAGCCCCCGTGCTCATCATTTTCACACTTTTGAGCCTCATGCTCATCGCAAATGTAACGGTCACACAAATTGCCTCGCTCGTTGCGCGCGCGTTTGGAGCGGTGTGGAATGGAATTCGATCATCGATGATGTTCACCCGAACATCTGTCGCATCACACGCAGCGATGGCAACGCCCGACGAACCACTCCCCGAACTTTCGCAACACAGACTCGCAACTGCGCAAGAAGAAAACACGGAAGAAACCGACGGCGAGGAGGAATTCGAGGACGATGAAGAGGAATTTGAGGAAGAGCCCGCCGAAGTGCGTGGACCGGTCACCGGCAAACAAGCGCCGCTTCCGATGCCATCAAAAAAACATGTGTTCAAACCGTTGCCTGCGTTTGATTTATTACTCGCGAACAAATCAAAAGCCGCGGCTGGCGACGTCAAAGGCAACGGCCAAATCATCGTTGACACACTCAAACAATTTGGAATCGGCTGCGAGCTCGCGGAAGTGCGCACCGGCCCAACGGTCACGCAGTACGCAATCCATCCGGACAAAGGCGTGAAGGTCGCGCGCATCATGGCACTCTCGAACGACCTTGCGCTCGCGCTCGCCGCGCACCCGATCCGCATCGAAGCGCCAATCCCGGGCAAACCGTACGTTGGCATCGAAGTTCCAAACGAACGCGTCGCGCTCGTGACGCTCCGCGAACTTCTTGAAGCAGAAGAATTTCAACGCCGCGCATCAAACATGCAAATGTCGCTCGGAAAAGATGTTGCGGGAAAAGCGTGGATGGCAGATCTCACCAAAATGCCACACTTGCTCGTTGCGGGCGCGACCGGTTCGGGCAAAACCGTGTGTATCAACACATTAATTTTGAGCTTGCTCTATCAAAACACCGACGAGACACTCAAATTCATCATGGTCGATCCGAAACGCGTTGAACTCACGCTTTACAATGGCATTCCACACTTGCTCACGCCGGTGATCACCGACCCTGCTCGTTGTGTAAACGCGCTCAAATGGACAATTTCTGAAATGGAACGCCGTTACGATTTGTTATCGAAAGTTGGGTCGCGCGATATTTTGTCGTACAACAAAAAAGCGGGCTCAGAAAAATTGCCGTACATTGTTTTTGTGATCGACGAACTCGCAGATTTGATGATTCAGGCGGGCGCTGAAGTTGAAGGCGGCATCGTGCGTCTCGCGCAAATGTCGCGCGCAGTTGGCATTCATCTGCTCGTCGCGACACAACGCCCATCCGTTGATGTCATCACCGGTCTCATGAAAGCGAATATTCCCGCGCGCATCGCGTTCTCGGTTGCGTCGATCACTGATTCGCGCACGATTTTAGATTCGGGTGGTGCGGAAAAATTGCTCGGACGCGGTGATATGTTGCTGCAAACTGCAGACATGTCAAAACCAAAACGCATCCAGGGCGCGTTTGTGAGCGAAGAAGAGATGAAAAAAGTTATCGATTACTGGAAATCGGACACGGCGCCGGAATATAATCCGCTCGTAGTTGAAAAACAGTCTGCGCACGGATCTTCGACGGTGTTTGGCAACAAAGGCGAGGAACATGACGCGCTGTTTGATGAAGCAAAAGAAATTGTAATTGAGGCGGGCAAAGCGTCGGCATCGTTGTTGCAGCGTCGATTGAAATTGGGGTACGCGCGCGCTGCACGAATCATCGATGAACTTGAGGCGGCGGGCGTCGTTGGCCCAGGCGAAGGTGCAAAACCGCGCGAAATCTTGGCGTTGAAGTCCGCAGATGCTACAATGAGAGAAGTCAATCATGGCATGCTCGATGTTCTCGACGGAGAATCGGCCGCGGATGACGAAATTGATGACGTGTTCGATGATCTTGAAGAGGAGGCCCCGAAAAAAACATGGACAACCGACGACTCTGCAACGAATTAAATCCGTTTAGCTCTGAACATGCGCAGCGCAACAGCGCACACGCATTTCAACTGCGCGGAAAATATATTTTTCAATCCGTCCCCCGCCATCGCGGCGTTGGAGGCGGCCCAACCGCAATCCGCTGGATGCTCGGATTTTCTGGCGCGCTCGCATTTTTTGGTTTTCTTGTTTTTCAGGTCTGGCGCATGATCGGTCCACCCACGCTTTCAATCGATTCGCCGATCGAAGGCGCGTCGACCGACCACCCGCAAGTTATCGTTTCCGGCCACACCACGCCCGAAGTTGCCGTCGAAATCAACGGCCAACAGGTTTATGCACACCCCGATGGAACGTTCGCGCAACCGGTTGAGCTGCAATTTGGCGCAAATCGAATTTTTATCAGCGCAACAAAAAAACACGGACTCTTTACAACGGTGTCGCGAACGATTATGCTGAAACAACCGGAAGTTGCTTCTTCCCCCGTCTCACGTTCCCCCGTTGCAGCATCGGTACATTCCCTCAACTGATCCTTCTACTTAATTCATAAACTCATGGCGCACAATGCGTTATGAGATTATTTTTTCTTTGAAAAGCTATGGCAAAAAAAAATGAGGTGAGCGAAAAATTACAAGCTGCACAGGAAGCGTTGGCACAAATTCGCGAGCGATTCGGCGATGGCGCAATTATGACGCTCGGTGAAAGTCGCGCGATGCAAGTTGATTCCGTTTCGAGCGGCTGTTTGTCTTTGGACATCGCGCTCGGTGTTGGCGGCGCGCCACGCGGACGTATCATGGAAATTTACGGCCCAGAATCGTCGGGAAAAACGACGTTGGCGCAACATATCGTTGCGGAAGTGCAAAAAGCAGGCGGCATCGCGGCGTTTATCGATGCGGAACATGCGCTCGATCCTGATTACGCGCGCAAAATTGGGGTGAACGTCGATGAATTATTGATCTCACAGCCTGACACCGGCGAACAAGCGTTGGAAATTCTTGAAACATTAGTGCGCTCGAATGCGGTTGATGTGGTTGTCGTTGATTCTGTTGCGGCTTTGGTGCCAAAAGCGGAAATCGAAGGCGAGATGGGCGACCAACACATGGGTTTGCAAGCGCGGTTGATGTCGCAGGCGCTTCGTAAATTGACGGGCGTTGTTGGCAAAACAAAAACGATCGTTATCTTCATCAACCAGATCCGCATGAAAATCGGTATCGTGTTTGGCAATCCAGAAACGACGACCGGCGGCAACGCGTTGAAATTCTATTCGTCGATTCGCATTGAAATTCGTCGCGCGGCGCAAATTAAATTGGGCGAAAAAATTATCGGCAACCGCGTGAAGGTTAAGATCGTTAAAAATAAAGTTGCAGCGCCATTTCGCGCAACTGAGTTTGATATCATGTACAACGAAGGTATTTCGGTGAGTGGCGATGTGCTCGACACGGGTGTGACCTATGGCGTGATCAAAAAATCCGGCAACTCCTATTCGTATCGCGATGAAAAACTGGGTGTTGGTCGCGAAAATGCGAAAGCGACGTTGAAATCGCGCGGCGATTTGTTGACAAGCGTGCGCGGCGACGTGATCGAAGCGGTCAAACTCGCAGATGTTGGCCCGGGCACGCCAGTCCAGCCAAAAGATGACGCAGACGAAGCGGGCAATGACGAAGGGGTTCCGAATTTTGAGAACTAGTCATTAGAAATAAAAACATACCGCGCTCGTCACCACCGCTGCATCATTCAATGCACGTAGGGGAACCGATCACGCGGTATGTTTTATTTTTTGATTATTATTTCTGTGGCCAATCGCGCCCCGTAACTTCTTTACAATGGTTTTCGAGCTCAGCTTGCAGTAATGCAAGCTGGTCGCGGGTAACACCTGTAACACCGCAATTACCCAGCTCTCTCGTTACTCGATCAGCACCTTCCTCAGCTAATTCTTGATATGCTCTTAATTTATGAGGATCATCACTCCCACTATCAACAAGATCCTGATACGCTACAAATGTGCCTAAGCCTTGCGCGAGAAGATAATTCGGCAGGCGATCTTCTTTCATCTTTGTCAAAATTTCTACAGCAGTTCGCTGTTCGTTGCCAAATTTATGCACTTGCTCGACGTGTGCGTCAGGAGGCGCCATGTTTTCACCCATCATAGTACTGGTATTTTACATTATTTAATAATAATATTATACCAGATTATTTTATTACAACAAACAGTCTGTGGGTCATCACTCTTTTGTTGATGCCGTTCGATTACAGCGTCCCTTCAGCCATACGTTGCGCAACATATTTTTTTAATTTTGCTTGATACACGTCGTTTTTCATCGATTTGTTGCCCGCCGCTTTCCGAAATTCGTTCTCTAATTTTACGCGCGCGCCTTTTGAAAGCCCCTCAAGGTAGGCCTGCTCTGGTGCGCGGTTTTTTGGTGTTGCTGAAAATTCATTCTTAACACGCGGAATATTTCCAACCGGAGTTGCAAATCCCATGGCGGTTCCTGCTGTGCGCTGATGCGAAACAGTCTTGTTGCCCTTGCCGGCATATGAATTGTATTCCAGCTCTGTTGTTTGATGTATTTTTTTTGAGAACGGTGGGGGCGGCGGCGGGGGTGGGGGTGGTGGATCCACATGAATTCTGGTGCGCCCACGATCGTCTGTTTGCGTGTCATCAACAATAATTGAGGTGTCGTCTGGGACCGGATCCTCATCATCTTTTTCCGGATTCCCCATGATTTGCGGCGGAATGTAATAATCGGCGTGTGCAGTCGCATCATGTGGCCCTTGTGGAAGCGGAACAGGGTCAATTATTTCATGATTCATCCGCATGTCGTGATGTGTTGACGTTGGCGGATGAACAGGATCAGCCGTTTGAGTTGTTTTTTCGACGTCTAAATTGCCCGTCACTTCAAACGAAAATCCGCGATTCGCATCTAAAACAGTTTTTACAAAATCAAATTGCGCGGGAACATGATGTCCACTATTTACTAATTTTGCCAAATTATTAAATTCGCTCTGACTCATGTTGTGTGCTTTCAAAAAATCCGCTTGCGGCATCGATTTAACCGTGCCGTCCGGCTGCGGCACACGAACATCGTGATCTGGGCCAAACTCGACGCTCACCCCATGCAATGCACCACTTTGACTCACTTGTTCTACAACGTCGTGCGCACGCGTATCTCTCAGATTTTCATTCAAACCGCCTGCGAGCTTACCTTTTATAGCATTATTAAACTCATGACTTGCATGCCCATGTCCGGAAAAATGAACTCCTGCAGATTTAATGGTATACCCCGCAGCCTTTGCTTCTGCTATTTTGTGGTCGAGATCTGCTTGTGTGGCTTTTATTTGATCAGCAATCTTTGCTGTGCCACCAGCTTCGGTCGTTGTCGAAGATCCTTTAAAATGAGGTGCGTGACTGCTTTTTACAAACCCAGAGCCCCCCTTGATCTGAATCTTTTGTTGAACTGTTTTAATGCGTTCGGCACGTGCTGCGTTGGACGCACTCGCTGAACTATCCGATCGTTCTATCACTGTTTTATTTGATTTCTGCCCAGAACCATCACCAATTTTTTGAGGTGTCTCAACTTTTTTCGCATGAAACGCCCCCTTGGTCACCGCCGACATGCCCATAACAAACAACATAACCCCACCAACAATCCGCTTAACCGGCCCCTGCGAAAGCAGTCCAAAAATTCCTTCCCGTTTATAATTTTTGAGTTCATCGGTGATGCGCGCTTCTTCTTTTTGCGTCTCATCGCTGGAACGCCATTCAGAGGAAATTTCTTGATCCTCCCCATCATGAGGAGTAACAACTTCATGGACAGATGGGCGCACTTCGCCGCTCATTCCATCATGCATCGGACCGTAACTTTGTTCAAATCCCGGCATATTATGATTTTTTAAATCCTACGGTTAGCGATTTTCGTACGCGATCGTACATTTTTTGAGAATGATCATGTTGACGCAAAAAATCTGCGCCTATTTTTAAATACTGCAATCGTAATTTTGGGTCGGCAACAATTTTTTTAATCGTCGCAATCTCTTCTGCCGTTAATTTTTTAAAGTACTCATCGAGTGTGTTTGGCATACGTACGTGAATTATATCACATACTGGTTTCACTCCAAAAAATGATGTGGCAATCCACCTTGGTCGGGTGATTGTATAGATGGTTGACAGGTTAATCGCCGTATGTTAATTTACTCTCTGCACCGCAGCACGTTGCTGATCGGTTCCATCCGTGTCGTGAGCGCATCACGCCGCGGAGGTAGTTCTCAATTCAAAAAGGGGGTAACTCATGCGCTATTGCAACATGGTTCGCCCGCCCGGGGCGGCGTTCCTGAGCGTGGTTTTGTTGATGCTTTTTGTCGCCGTTTCGGCCGGCGCGGCCCGTCCGTCTCATTTCGCATCCCAATCCGCCGTCAAGGTCGAAAAGGAGCGCGCCGTGGACGGCATCGCCACCGATGTCTGCATCATCAAGCACTCGATGGAGGCAACGGCGGCCAAAGCGTACACGCAACAGGCCAAGAGCAGTGGGGTCGCCAACGCATCGGCGCCGCCGTTCATCAACAAGGTCTCGCCGCAGTCCACCGCGGCCAGCAAGGTGTGGTGGCGTGACTGGAGCGAGATTAACAACTAGCGCAGCAGCCGACGGCACACAAAACCTCGTCTCGGCGCGCTAAAAAATGCCGTTAAGAGCGGCCGGCCCGACCTCAATTGCAGCGACACCCAACAGGGACGCGGCGAATGAGACAATCGGGCCTGTTTTTTTATGTGTTATCGCGTTCAACGTAGAGGCCCGTATCCGTATTGATGATCACACGCTCACCTTCTTTAATAAAAATCGGCGCCATCGCCTTGAGGCCATTTTCCAGAATGATTTCTTTTTGCACGCTACCACCGGCCGTGTCGCCTTTAACAGCGGGCGGCGCATCAACAACCTTATACGAAATTTTGCGCGGCAATTCAACCGCAACCGGCTGCTCGTTGTACATGCACATCACGACCTCGAGGCCATCTTTTAAATACTGAACGTCGTCGCCGACCGAATCCGCATCCATCTGATACTGCTCGTAATTCGCATTGTCCATGAACGTATAAAATGTTCCGTCGTTATACAAATATTGCATGTTTCGATATTCAACCTCAACAATCTCAACGACTTCATTGTCCTTGAGTGTTTCTTCAATCACTTTTCCGGTCGTGATCGATTTCATCTTGCTTCGCGTGAACGGCGTGCCCTTACCCGGCGTAATGTGCGCGGAAAGCGTCACGACAAATAATTCGCCGTCGCGTTTGATGACTGATCCTTTTTTGATGTCCGTTACTGATGCCATAGAATTTTCGAAATTATGCCGAAACTACGGCAGAATAATACATTATTTTGGGGGCGTGCGTCAAGACCGTGCAGGTGGTATGTTTTATTCATATTTGACATGCGCTCAATTGGTTGGTAGTCTTATTTCAGATTGATACAAAAAGTCCCCCTTCGGGTTCCGTCCCGCTGGGGTCCTTTTTTTTGAGAGTTTCACCAGATTTTAATTCAAGCAGTGCACGTTGGTCTGAAATAAACGCGATGGATTTACCTGCCGCCTTGCGTAGCAAAAAAGAGTATTCTTGCTTATGTGGCACCAGCAACCGCTCTAGTTTGTTTTTTTGCCGTAAGTGCCGGACCAAGCAGGCGATGTCGCCGTCGCCAGTAACTATCACCGCGCGATCGTATTGTCGCAACCGAAGAGCTGCCTCGAGCACGAGCTCGGCATCACAATTTCCCTTAACACTTCCGTCGGTCGCTCGAAATGCCTCCTTAAAAATCAATTCGTATCCAGCTCGTTTCCAAAAATCATACATATCGCTCATTTCTTTCAAAAAACCTGTACACAAAAATGCACGAGAAACTCTGTGGCGCTCTTTCAAAAAAATACGAAACCGACGCATATCAACTTTCCACCCTTGTCGAGCAATACTTCTGTTTAAATTTTGAGCATCGATAAATGCGTAATTATTTTCAGTGGTGTACATATACACCACGGGGTTCCACAGAATAATTTTCTTGTCAAGACCTGCGCCGATGAATAAATTTTATTTCTCAAACAATCGTTTCATCATCACAAACGGTCGACCGAATTCTTTTTCGAGGCCGAGACGATAAAAAAGTTGGCGGAAACGATAGCCCGCGTAGGACGCTTCGTCGCGTGTGCCTGAAAAAATATCGTCGAGCGAAATCGAGCCGTCGGTTTTGACAACTTCAACGTACGACGCGGCGCGGCACGCGAGCGAGCGCACAATTTTTTTGATAAATCCAACCGGCGTCCACGCGGATTGTTTGATTTCGTTGCTGTCGAGACTCAAAAAAATTGCGGTGCGCGGAACATGATGCTTAAACAAGCGTGCGGCGAACCCGCCGTATGAACCCATCACACCCCACACCGCTTGGTACTCGCCGACTTCGCGTTCACGCGCTGCCGCCGCACGTGCCGCGCGCCACGGAAACAACAATCGCGCGACGCCGCGCCCATTTCCAAATCGAAAAATCGTCACGTTGTCATTTTTTTCGTGCGCCGACAAATTTCCGTCGCCCATCGTATACACATCAAATGAAATATCGGACAACTCGTGCGCCATATTGCGCACAAATGATTCTTGCAAGCCACACCCCGCAACAAACGACGGCACAAAAATCGCAACACGAATTTCACGCGCAATTTTTTTTCGAAAATATGCAATAGTTTTTTCGAGCCCCTCATGAACTTCAATTTTCGGCTCCCAATCAAGCGTCGCACGCGCACGGGTGATGTCTGGCTGTCGCTGTTTTGGATCGTCACCCGGGACGTGCGCGCGATACACAATCGCGCTCGATGTGTTCGTCATCTCTTGAACAATTTCCGCAAAATTTTTCACCGTAAACTCATGGGGGTTCCCGAGATTCACCGGCCCGATACATTTTTCTTGCGCCATCATGCGCATCACGCCGTCAACAAGATCATCAACATACTGAAAACTACGCGTGTACGAACCATCGCCATAAATGGTGATTGGTTTCCCTTGCAACGCCGCCACCACAAAATTACTCACCACGCGCCCATCGCCCACAGCCATGCGCGGACCATACGTATTAAAAATTCGGATCACGCGCACATCAACACCCCGCTCGCGATGAAAATCAAACATGAGCGTCTCGGCCGCGCGCTTTCCCTCGTCGTAACACGCGCGCACGCCCGTGCAATTCACGTTTCCCCAATATGTTTCCGGTTGCGGCCGCACCGACGGATCGCCGTAAACTTCGGACGTCGACGCCTGCATGATGCGCGCGTTATGCGCACGCGCAAGCTCGAGCATATTTTTCGTGCCAATCACATTTGTCTCGAGCGTGAACACGGGATCATATTGATAATGCACCGGCGACGCGGGACAGGCAAAATTAAAAATCCAATTAATATCTTCGTCGATATCGAGTGGTTCAATGATGTTGTGTTCGATTAATTTAAAATTTTTATTCGAAAATAAATGCACGATATTTTCTTCCGAACCAACAAAAAAATTATCAACGCACAGCACACGAAATCCATCATTTAAAAGTCGTTCACACAAATGTGATCCGATAAATCCCGCGCCGCCCGTCACCAAAGCTGTTTTCATAGATAGTCCGCAAAATTATATCATTGATCGCCAAACAAATCCCGCGCCGGCCAAAAAATCACGTCATTGATGTTTTGTTTATCTTCGAGCACCATCAACAAACGATCGACGCCGACTGAAATTCCTGCCGCCTTTTTTATGTGCGGCAACAGCGACAAAAATTCTTCGTCGAGCTCAAACGGAATTTTTCCAAGCTGCGCGCGCTGCCGCTGCTCTTCCTGAAATCGCGCGCGCTGCTCAACCGCGTCAGTTAATTCACTAAATGCATTCGCAATTTCGATTCCCCCGATGTAACATTCAAACCGTTCAGCAACCCGCGGATCCGTTTCTTTTTTACGCGCGAGTGCGGCCATCGATGCAGAATATTCAGTCAAAAAAATTGGATACGACGCATCACGAAATTTTGGCTCGACTTCATTGAGCATCACTTTAAAAAATTCTGACTCATCCGTCATCGCGAGCTCAAGTGCATCATCGCGCTGCGCAAATTCTTTGAACGCGTCATCGACAGTGATGCGACGCCACGGCGCGGCGATATTAATTTTCTTGCCCGCAAAAACTATTTCGTCACGCCCCGCGAGCGCACGCACCAAATTTTCTACATCCGCCATCAAGTCGTGATAGTCAGCGCCCAAGCGATACCACTCGATCATGCAAAATTCCGGATTGTGTGTGCCACCAAAATCTTCGTTGTTGCGAAATACTTTTCCCAGTTGAAAAATTTTTGCGAATTCGGGCGCCTCCCCGAGCGCCGCCTTTGCAAGCAATTTTTTCATCGCGTATTCCGGCGATGTAATTAAATATCCGGGATGTGCGCGCCCCGCCGCATCCTCAACACGCGTTTCAAATGGATCCAAAAATGGCTCCTGCCCCGGCCGCGCAACGATCAAGGGTGTATCAACTTCCAAAAACCCCCACGCCCAAAAAAGTTCGCGGATTGCGCGAAGATGGTTGCTGCGTTTTTCGAGAGTCTGCCAGTGCATATTAGTCGATCCAACATATCAAAAATAAACAAACTCGTCCATACTCATCAATCAAAAAAACCGTGCATGCGTTAGCAATACACGGTCCGATCACGCAGCTCGCGCCGCTCAATCTCACTCGCCTTCTTTCGACGTTTGTCAGGAATGAACCTGCTGACAAAACGTGAATCGGAGCGAATGCCGGAAGTAATTTCGGCCTTCCGTCGAGCCGCCTGCGCATCACGCAGGAATTGTGGTTGGTTTTTCTTCATTGCCGCCTCATCGGCTGTGTCGTGGTTTCATCTCGCAACAACACATAAATCCAGATGAGGCACCACAAGGCTAATGCGATGGTCATTTTTATGACGATGGCACGCTCGTCATCGTGCCCGTCGCCCGCGTGCATGACCTGTGCTTCGTGCACACAAACTGCAAACGCCGCGCTGCTCAGCGCGCTGCACAGAAGAACTGCACAGCCGACGAACCGTAAAATCTCGCGCACGCACATTGCCAAAACTTGAAAAAACATCGATTCCTCCATTTTGTTCGAAACGCAACGAAATTGTTGTGTGTCGAATTAAATGGATGCGCTGTCAGTTAAAAAAAACTCCTTCTCCCTTTTTCACACACCCTCGTTAACACGCGAGTAAGTAGAAAAGGAACCCATCTGTCAGAGAGCGTTAAATTCTATGCTCAATCCGACTTTTTAGCCTAATGGGTAATGCTATTATTGCAAGGACAGATCTCGCTGGGCGCCACAGGATTGTTACACCCCGCGCATTCCATGCGTCCCCCCGACTTTCGAAAAATCAGATGTCTTCCGGGCTGGCGTTTGTACGGACGGCTCGGTTGCCGCCGCACTTCGCCTTCAATTTGCGTTGCCGATGTGCGGCTCCGCATTTCTGCTTCAAAGATTGCACCGCTCGGCATCACCGAGGGGCCACGTTCAATCCCTTCTTCACTGTACTCATTCATGATGAACCTCCGTAGTTTGAAGCGCAACGAAATTGTTGTGCGTCCTAGAAAAAACCGGGGGCGAATGAACTGAATCACTCAAGCCCCCTCATGATGAACTGTGCAGGTTCGACTTAGGAAACGACGGGTAAGGCCGCGTCCTCTCAGAAAGCTGTACGACTCCGTCACAGCAGCAGAGCTCCTTTTGTGAAGCCGCTGTTCGATGGTCGTCAACACTTCCGAACACACCAGTGGTTTCAAATCCACTTGCGTGTTCGTCGATTGTATATATGCCGGACAGTCCGAAGTACGGACGGACATACATACAATTGTCGATCAGATGCATGCTCTGTGCTTTACTCCAGTGCGCGTTGCCGCGTCTGAAGATGGCTCCAGGGCCAAAGCCTACGAGACTGCCCTCGTAAGTCAAGCATGCACATACTGATCAACTTTGGTGCCTGCAGCACCCGTATACTTTGGTTTGCGTTTCAACTCCGCATCCCGACTCGAGACAGATGTCCATCTCTGTCCCCGGTCAGGATGCTGATGCTGATCAGCATCCCGTGTATTTTCTGTAGAGAGCGGTATGCCTGTGCGAAATACGCGTTTCCCCGAGCCGGAGCTATAAGGGAGTAGCGTTTGCCCTATACAAGCATGTGATAGGGTTCGCATAGTCAACAAAATTCGATGCGCTTCCCGAGGCACCTACATGAGGTGTTCTCAGTTCCAGCATCGAACTGAAAACAGAATATCACAAGGTTTTATATTTGTCAAGTATATCTTTACAGTTTATTATCTTTTTGCTTATTTAAGCTTAATTTCTAATTAAAATGGCGTTTATTGCTGGTCTGCGTTTACTATTATCCACAGCTACTTATTGAAAAGTAAAGTCTACGTTGACAAAATGGCCTTTGTGTGCTATTCTGTACTCACCCTGAGCCGGACTGTCCGGACAGTCAACCACGCCTCTTTTCTGTGATAACCACGCGAAAGCACGGGTACGACCACCGAACAGAGGAATTCAACAAGGAGGTGTCCTATGGGCGCCGGCGGATAGTAAAGCAGTGCGGCTGTATCAACACTTTAAAACAGGCTCTTGAGGGGCCTGTGGGGTAAACATAACGCGAGCAAAAGGCAAGCTCACACGCCGCATCATACCAAAATTATCGTAAGGCTAATTCCAAACGATTGATCGAGGTGTGGTGCGGTGATTTTATTTTTTTGAAATTTGATCAAACAAAGCGCGCATCGCATCGCTTAAATCCTTGCTTTCGATGAGCACCATGAACTGTTTGCCGCGCAAAACCGAAAGCGCAACCTTATTTTGATAAACAGTAATATCTGCAGCAAAATTATATTTTGTGCGGTCAAGTGGAATTTTTACCGCAACCGCACCCACCCATTGGCCGCCATCCTCCGGCAAAATACCAACAACTCGAATGGCTGATTTATACTTTGGCGCCTCTTTTTTTAAATACGTTTTACGCTGTTCTGGATTATACAAGCTGCGCACTGCCATCAAGTTTGTAACAACGTCGATTGTTTCAGGTTTCTCATTCAAAATATCATCCTGCAATGCAGCCAGCGCATCCGGCCCTTCATAAACTTTCACCGCCGGCTTTTCGCCGCCTTGTAACAAGGACAGCTCATCAACACTGTCTTTTATATCGCTCAATGTTGCTTCGATTCCTGCAACGTGTCGTGAAACAACTTCGATCAAGCGCTTGGGCGGTTCTGCGTGATAGAGTGTACGTTTGCCTTTTGTAATGGTTGTAATCAGGCCTTGCACAACCAATCGTTCAATCGCAGCGTATGTTGTCACCCGCGACACACGCGCTTTTTTTGCAATGTCCTGTACCGTTGCCGCGCCCATTTCAAGCGATGCCAAATACACCGAAACCTCGCCTTCGGTGAATCCAAGTTTTTTGAGAAGATTTTTCCAATCACGCATAAAAATCAATTAAAATTTTCCCGCGACCGCTTTTTTCGTTCCATCTTTGAGCAACATCGTCGCGACAAAACTCGTATTTGTTTTCCATGCAACCGATTCCCAACGTGGTCGAGGCATTTCAGCATCCGCATACTGCCCACCCGTCGCCTCTTGTGTGGTCACTGACTTTGCGATGTCACGATCTAAATCGTAACCAATGATTGCCAGCTGTATGCACCCACCTTCGCCACACGTATCCTGAATAACCAACGCCTTCGTGCCCGCAGCGTTCCACACAGGAGCCTTTGTGTTTTCTTGATATTCTGCGATTTTTCTCACCGTCAAATCTCCCACATTAAAAACCCATCCGTGCTTCACATACGTCGGTCCGCCAATTTCCGGACAATCAATGTGCGCGGTCAAACACGCGTTTGGTTCGTAGGCGATGATGAGTCGTGGCGTTTTTGTGTTTGAGCCGACGAGCTGAATATCATCGAACACGGGCGATTCTTCATCTGTCAGCGCGATTGACGACGCAATAATTTTCGTGCGTGTGCCATCCTCAAATTTCAAAACGTTTTTCCCCACACAGTGCTTGAACGGTTCATCGCCCTCGCGTTTCTTGCTCGTCACGGTTCCGTCGCACGCCTGCGTAATTTTTATCGGCCCTCCCTGCATCACGAACTCTCGCTCAACCATAACGATATTCGATCCGGTTTCCGTTGTGATGCCGGACAACATCGGTTGATCCACCAAAACTTTTAGCGCTGACGGATTTTTCATCGCATCACTAATTTCTTTTTCCATTTTTTCTTGCTCGTGCCGCTCTGTGCGACGACGCATTTCACGATTTTGAACAACCACAAGTGTGCCGAGAATAAAAACTCCAAATATTAAAATAATAAGTAGGCTCGTAACCGGCCGATGCGCTGGTGATTTTTCCATAGTGATTTAATTATAGCACATCGATTTTCGATGACTATTTGTCGGCCTAAGTTTTGCTTTGGCTACAAATTAAAAACACGTCATCCGGAGCGGTTCCCGCGAACAGTGGCGTTAATTGCCACTGTGAGTGGTAGCGAGGATGACGTTGTTTTTAATTTATTCTGCTACGTAAGGAAGCAACGAAAGCTCTCGTGCAACTTTAATTGCGCGCGAAACTTTGCGTTGATGGATCGCGCAAAGACCGGTACGACGACGCGGTGCAATCTTCATAAATGAAGAGATGAAGCGGCGCAATGTCATGGTGTCGCGTGGCGAAACATCGTCGATGTTTTGTACGCAAAAATAACACATTTTCTGCTTTACCTGTGCGGTTGGCTTGATCTCTTTTTTATCTTTTCGTTTTGGTTTCATCATACCTTAAAATGGAATGTCTTCGATTTTGATTTCGTCATCTATGTTTTGAATCGGCACCGCAATGGGTTCCTCCATTGATTCGCCGCTATTGCCGCCACCCATTGAACGAGCTGCACCACCGCCCATGCCCCCGGCCGAGCCAGCAGGCGCGCGATCAAGTAAGATCACATTTTCTGCAACAATCTCGGTGCGCGTACGCTTTTGGCCGTCTTGCGATGTCCATTCGCGTGTTTGGAGCCGACCCTCTGCATAAACCTTGCGGCCTTTTGCCAAATATTGCGTACAAATTTCCGCGAGCTTGCCCCACGCGACAATTGAGTGATACTCCGGCTTTTCAACTTTCTGACCTGTCGCATCTTTATATGAATACGTGGTCGCGATGCTGAATGAGCAAACGGTCTGGCCTGTTGGCGTCGAACGTGATTCCGGGTCGCGAGTCAAATTGCCGATGATCTGTGCACGATTGAGATTCATATCCCTCTTATGAATTACACTGTAGGTGTTAAATCACCTTGAAGCAGTTGATCAAGTTTTTTGTCGATCTCCTCGAGATCAATCGGCTTTTCGTTTGCCGATGCTGGTTCGATTTTTTCTGTGTGGCCACTTGCAAACATCGTTGGAACAGCGCCCCGCTCTTCATGGCTGTTGCTGCTGCGTTCACCACGATCACTGCGCTCCCCGCGTGCGTTGTCGCGTTCTTCACGCTCTTTTTCACGGGATGCTTTGATAAGTGGGGTGTCGGCAATTTGTGGTGTGCGTTTGAGCCGAGCCGCGTTAAACGCTTCAAGGCTAAATCGCACCACTTCTTTTGAGAGCTTAAGTTTTTTCGAAAGTGTCGCAACCGCAGTTGGCTCACACTCAAAAGTAAGTGTTGCAAAACTGCCGTACGCATTCTTTTTCACTTCATAAGAAAGCTTGTGTTTGCCCAACTGTGCGCGCTCGAGATTGACAGCTCCCGCGTCTTCGACAAGTTTTTGAACACGGTCACCCGCAACTTCTAGCTCTGAATCTGAAATTGTGCCAGCGAATACCGCTGTTAATTCGTATTTACGCATAGTTTCTGTGCGGGAATAATAACAAAATGAGATTTTGCTGTCAATAGCGGTGGAAAATGCGTCACACACTCATTCCCTTTGAGCGGGGTGTGGGGTGCAGTTTATCCGAAAGTTAAATAAAAAGAGCAGGTAGCAGCAATCGTCTTTCAACAATCGCCGCTACCTGCGAACACCGTCAACGCGGCAACTATTTCGCCAACGCGGCAACAACCAAATCCTCCAGCTCGAGCTTCTTAACCGGACCGTCCGGCTGATTCGGGCGCACAAACGCCACCCATCCCGCCATGCGGTTCTTGTCGGGAAGACAGATCGCATGGATGTAGCCCATGCTTTTGTCACCGATCACCACTTCACCGCCCGGACTCACGCTGTACGACACGCGATCTTCGGGCTTAGGCGCAAAAGCCAGTTTCGACCAGCTCGCGCGCAGAATGACCGCGTTCTCTTCGTTCAGCACGACAACGCCGACCAGATTCCCGTCGCTGTCGATCCCGGCATCACGGCACGGAATTCCAAGCGTTGGTTCCTGAATGATGGTCGGCGCGCCCCACGGGTTTCCGAGCGTCGTCACCTGATAGAGCTTGCGCCCACCATCGCCAACCGGGTTGTAGATGGTCACGTCCACGCGCAACGCATCCGTGCGCTTCAGCTCGATGGCCCACTGAGTTCCGCTCACTTCGGGTGGAATGGTGAGCGTTTCACCGATCCCAAGTCCAAGGATAAATTCAATGAACTGCTCCTGCGAAATTACTGACATTTTTATACCCATTCGACCCCAAAAGGTCGTCGGTGCCACACCTGCCCCGAGTCCGGGCAGCCCGCGTAGCTGTTCCCGGCCTAAAGCCGGACCGTGCGTTGCAGATAACGCTCAACCACTCGCAACCCTGCGAGGGAAAACGCGTCACTCAACTTTCCATTCTCCTCAACAGCCTCCACTTCGTCGAAACCAAACAACTTCGGCTTACACAGGCCCTGACGTTCCAGTAGTACCTGTGTGGTTTTAGCTTCAAGATAGTACACCGGCAGATCGCTGCGCATAGTACCCGTATCTTGCCAAATTCGCTTTACCTCCACAGGTTTAAACGAATCGAGTGATGCGACGAATACTGAGCCGCACTCCCTTGTCAGCAGTGCACGCACCGCTGACTCTGGAGAAGTTGCATCGTGTGGAGTAATCCAACCACGTGGTAATTCAAGAGTCCACTTTGTGCCGATGGCCAGTCGAGACTGGTATGACAAAAGTAGTTTCTCATTAATTACCGCATAAACAAGCGCGGAAGGCTTATCAATTCGAACTGTGTAAGGTTTGATACTGCCGTCTGGCTGGATAGTCACGAACTGCACATGCGCAAACGCATGCCATAAATCCGCGATCACCTGCGTCACACCGACAATTTCAATCTCACGTTTCGAATGTAATCCGAGCTCGCGCTCATCTACGATTGGACAAAACCACGGACACTTTTCACCAATCTTTCGGTTCACTTCCTCGAGCACTTCGCGGCGTGGCCGCAACTCAATGCTTCTCGGCATGAACAGCCTCCTCTGCCCCTAGAGGGCAGCACAGTTAGCTGCCTACAAACTAACCTTTTTTTGGAGAAATGTCAATCAACGACCAAACTACACCAACAATTTATACCCGTTCAACAGAGCAACGACGCCGCCTGAAGCGAGTTGCTGGCTTCTCGAGCGAGAAGGTGGCGCTGATGTTCTGTTCAAAGTGAGTAAATGTTTGTTATAGTTTGTCCGCTATGGATTTGCGCCGACTTCGCAGAGTTAAAGATGTTTGTCCGCTGCTGCACCCGCATCACGCCTCAATGACGTCGAGTCGCTGGGTGTTGCCGATTGCAGCCCGAAATCGACCGGTCGCGCCACACGAAAATGGGCACACGGTCGCGCTTTTTTCAAATCGTTTGCTAACATGGCACCGCAGCTTCACCCGCGACGTTGCGCCGCCGCCTGCGTTCGAACCACCTTCCTATATATACGTTCACGAATGGGTCGCGGATTCATTCCCGGTTCACCACGACGGATGGCGCGCATTTGGGCTGTCCCAAAAACAAGGCGTGACATTTTTGAACGGCGACGCGGACTATCGACAGAGCTGGAGCGATCACGCGCGGCGACATCTAAAAATTTTCACGCGGTCTGGCGCCAAACTTCGACTCGGCACATTTGATGAACTAAAAAAACATGCGCGCGATTGTTATCTCGCTGAAGAAGTTTTGGAACACACACTTGAGCAAACGGAATCCGTGCTGATCGAACATCCGAGCGACGTTGAGATTTTAGTCGCCGAGAGCGCGACAGGCGAACCACTCGGTTTTTTTGTCGCGACAACGTGCGATGAGGTGCGCCAAAGCTATTACATCGGCGGATTTTACACGGCTGCGGGTGCGCGCGTCCAAGCAATGACCGGTCTTATCGATTGGTGGTTCGCGCGATCGATTGCACGTGGATGCGCGAGTGTGAATTTCGGCGACATGTCCGGCCCGCGCACTCCATGGTTTGACCCGGCAATCGGTTATTCGAACTTCAAAACACATTTTGGCATCCATCGCGTGTGGCGCCCACGAACGCTGTGGCGAATTCGATTTCGATTTCGAAATTTGGATGCCGTCGTGCCGGTTGCCGGAATATTAACTCCACACACATGATCGATACCTCTCGACTTTTACATGTCGCTGATGTTTGTTTGCTCGCGCGATCGCCACATCGATGGCTTTTTGCAACACGGTGGATGGCTGCAATCGCCCGCAGCGCCGAACCAATTATTTTCAATGAAAACGGCCATACCGTCACCGTCGTTGCAAATCGATTTTTAACGTGGCGCCGGACGTTCACCAACGCGAGCGTCTCGCCCGCGTGTGACCCGAGCGCGTCATGGATTACGCTCCACGAATGGTGCCCATCCTTTCGGACGAACGACATGCGCGGCTGGTTACGTTTTGGAATTCCACATCGCGAGGCGCTCGTTTTTTTGGATGAACCGTTGCCCTGGAGTTCGCACGCGCGACGACACATGAAAAAATCTCACGACGTTAATTTACGCATCGGCACCGTCGAAATCTTCGAGAAAAACATAAAAAAATCACACATTCCCTCACACATCCAACGAATTGCTGTCACTGAAGTTCACCGACACATGACAGCTCACCCAGAGACCATAGAATTTTTAATCGCTGAATCTCCCGAGGGAGAGCTTTTGGCGTGTTTTGTGGTCGGAATGATTAATGAAGCGCGACAGTCTTACTACATTGCCGGTTTTTTCACGCGCGGCACCGAAAAATTGTACGCAAAAACCGCGCTCGTCGATTGGTGGTTCCGTCGTTCGCGCGAACAATGCCTCATCACACTCAATTTTGGACATATCGTCGGACCCTCTTTTTTGGATCGCCTCGAATCCGGCGCAGGATACTCAAATTTCAAAACACATTTCGGGGTGCGGCGCGTGTGGTGGCCCGGAAATTTCTGGAAAATCGTTTTTCAAAACAAACTCAAAAAAATCCGAGCCATTGACACATGAGCCCCTCGAGACTTATCATCTCATTGAGCAACTCAACTTCCCGCTCACCGAGGTATACATGGAAATCGGACCAAAGCCTTCCGCACATCGAACCGGCCCAGCCGGCCGCTCGTCAATCATCACGGGCATCACCCGGATTTCAGACATGACAGGAATTCAAATTGCGTCGACATGCGTGGCCGGACACTTTCCGACCATTGGAACGCGCATTATCAGCGAATCAGTTTTAGTGGATTTGTACGGCGCGATCGAACAGTCTGATCGATCAAACAACAACAACTTCACGGTCGTATGGAATAGTCTCGGAAATCAAGATTCGGTTGCCTGTCACGTTGGCTTGCGCACGGACAATCCGGATGACTATCTATTCGGTAAAACGAGTCAGGGTTTTCCGACGTTGTATCTCAAACGTTCGACTACAACACCAACGGGCATGTGCGTCGCTTTTGTTCAAAAAAAGGAAGCGTACCTTGCTGGCTTACAATCAAACCTTGGCCACAGCGCCGAGATCGAACGCATCACGAACTCGGTGACATGCAAGCATGTTCTCAGGAGGTTATATGGCTGCCCCGCCGAAGCAGACGCAGCTCTCGATAATTTTTTTCTGCTTCACTACGGGCTGTCGCTCGCCAACAATCTCAGCTTGAGCGAAAGCGATCCACAACTTGCGACGAAAACCACTGCGGAAATCATCGCATTCGTCAACGCCGCTGGTGCCTACTGGCGCAAATATGCGGTTGTGTCGGATGTATTCTCGTAAGATTCGCGCCTCGAAACAACTCCCCCTTGTTTCGAGGCGTATTTATTTTTGAAAGGTGAGCGTTGTGAAAATTTTATCAAACGCCGCCAAAACCGCTCCGTGATCATATGCACGCGGACGCTGCGCTTCATCAAAATTTTCAATTGCGCTGCTGTGAAGTTGGAGCAGCACGGTGTAACAAACGTTGGCGCGAAATGTTTGATACGCTCGGTAAAAATATCGCTGCCCCGCACCCGCATCGTCGATGTCGTATGTGTAAAATTTTTCGCCGCCCTGCATGACGGTTTGCGTCAACAGCACGCCGGTGTATGGATTGGTAAGACACTTTGGCGCAGTGGAACTCGTGAGACCGACGTGTGCCGTTGTGATTATGTGCGCTTCACCAAGATTCGTGCCTTCTGTGTACGCCGCCGGAAAATTAAGCGCAAGATCCGCAGCCTCCGACATCGCGTTCAACTCTGAAAATGTTTGCGGATACGAAATTTCGTAGCCGAATTGCGTGTTGGTGTAGGTTTTTTGTGACGCGAGTGATTGTGGTTGTTGTTGCGGCCGACATCCGAGGCCGAGCAAAAAAATATTGGCGAGAATTAAACCGAGATGAAAATGTTTTGTCATAGAGAATGGTAATTTTAATATACCTGACTATGCGTCCCTATATCAAGAAATAAAACGACCCTATAATGAAAAAATTCTTGAAAAATAATTCTAATGTCGCTGGTCACTGAAATAGCACGCAGACCGACCATGTCGCCAATGAGGGCGTGATTGTGTAAACGAATATCAAATTGATCAGCTTCAAAAATGCCTACAACAATTTTAACCTGACCTCGAATTTTTGTGGAAACTTAGCAAGGCGCTTCAAAAAACGCTTTTGCGGAATGATTTTCATACCCCCCTTTCAATTTTTATAGAGAATCGATGTATTTATTAAATTCTTTAATCGTAAACGGGCCAACAATATTTTTGCCTGCACGCGCTTCGGTCGACGCTTTTAAAATAGCACGTTCCTGTGCAACTGTCAGACCATTGGCCGTCAATTTTTGTTTGGTTGTTGTTATCTTATTCATACACTTCGATCGTCGCATAGATACATGACTCTGTCAATGGTGGATAAGGTGTGGAAAAGCTATTCCAACTATACCAGAAATCAAAACTTTCTACCTCCCCATCCGCCATAGCGTTTCAAAAAACTGCCGGTAACTTGCAGCGATCACGGCGTTATGATTCTCTGTTCTCCAAACCCATCCTTTTCCGACTCTCCTCGTCCTCTGCCAAAAAATTTTCATCGGTGATGACGGATTTCCCTGTTTGCTGTTCCAACGATTGGCGCGCAGTGCCGGCGATCGCGCCGCCTTTGTGCGCTGCTACTTCATTTTTATTGTAGCCACGCGCTTTTTCTGCTTTTGCGATTTGCGTGGTGGAAAATTCTGCGAGCGCACTAAACAAAAGTTCGGCCTCGCTCATATGATCACGCAGGTTCGTTCGCGCGGACAAATCTTTCACTTCTTTGTGTTTTTGCACAGAAATTCCCGTCCATTCTTTGTGGATAACGTTGGTGAGCGCGGCGTATTCCGCGCCTTCTTTCACTTCGTGATCCTTCCAATAATCCGTCAATTTGTTGCGGATTTCTTGCC
>JAHFHU010000011.1 GCA_023246755.1 Candidatus Magasanikiibacteriota bacterium | reverse complement strand
TTTCAAAAATGATTTTTCAGCTTTGTTTTGGTTGCTCGTTGCCATGAGTGCGTTCGTCCGATATACTGGACGTCCGACACATGAAAAAAAAATAAATTTTACATCTTAGCACTATTTGCTGCAGCGTTAATTTTTTCTCCCGCATTCACGCATGCTGCAGTTTTGAAAAATTCAAATTCAAAATCGCCGACGAAAACAAAAATAATTATCGCGCCGCCGATAAAAAAGAAAACGATTAAGAAAAAAGTCGCCGCAAAAGTCGCCGCAAAAGTCGTGCCACCAAAATTAAGTGCGCAACTTTTGATCAGCAGCGCGCAAGAACTCCGGCTCATGCCGAATGAAGAAATAACTTTGCGGTTTGGATTTAAAAATACGGGAAAACTTCCGTGGAAATCGCGTGCAATTGTTTTGCAGGGCCCCGACGGTGGGCTATTTGCAGTCAATTCATGGGCCGCATCAACGACACCGGTGAAAATTTCCGGCGATGTGCTTGGAATTGGGCGGCTTGAGTTTTTTGATATGACGTTGCGTGCGCCGGAGCAGCCCGGATCATATTCGTTTGCGGCAGCGCTCGTCGTTGATGGCCAGCCGATTCTAGGTGGTTCGATTCGGGTGCCAATTGAAGTCGCGAATTCTGAGCGCGAAATTTTGACCGCAGAGCAGGTTTTGCCAGAGCCGCGCATTCGTGTTGCGCTCGGTAAAGTTGAGGGACCGCTTTCGATTCGGGTGAGCACCGGACACTACCAAATTAATTTGCTTGATGGAACTCCGATCGCGACTGCGGACGAGGGCGCTGCATTTGTCGTGCAATATGAACCGACAGCACATTTTTATATTTTGATTTATAATGGCACGACAACGACGTCGACTCAGCCGTTTCGTATGCGCGCCGATGGCGCTGATAGTAGATTTGTTGTTACCGATAGCACAGACGCCGCGAAGTGGAATAAAAAAATCGCGTTTAACGAGTATCGTGACACATTTGAATTGCGGTGGAGTGACAAAATTACGGGCGCATGGATGATCAATGAATTATCGATGGAACACTATCTCAAGGGTCTCATCGAAACGGGGAATTCGGAGCCGTATGAGTTGCAGAAGGCTGTTTATACCGCGGCGCGGACATACGCCTACATTTATTTGCCTGACGGTGTGCGTGCCGTGGGTCGGATTTGGGATGTGCATGCGCTGTGGGATCAGGTCTACAAAGGATACTCCGCCGAACTTACCAATCCAAACGGGGTTCGCGCTGTTGATGAAACGCGCGGTGTACTCATCACGTATCAGCATCGTCCGGTGGTAACGCCCTACTATACCCGATCAGACGGGATGACACGCGGATGGAAAGAGGTGTGGGGAGGGCAGGATAAATCGTGGTTGCAACCCGTTGCCGCGAAATATGACGTCGGCAAAAAATTGTGGGGCCACGGGGTTGGTATGAGTACGCAAGACGCCAAAGCACGCATCAAAAAAGACGGATGGACGTTTGATCAGGTGCTCACGTACTATTACACGGGCGTCCAACTTCAGAAAGTTTACGAATAAAAATCTCGGGGACGTTCAAGGTTCTCCCTCCAAACGTCCCGCGGTTGATTTAGCTGGCAGCTGATAGCTCGTGTCTGCGTTGTCCGGTGAATCGTCGCCATGGATTGTCGCGCCGACTGTTGTCACGCCATCCGCGAACACCTTGCTTTTTTCGGTGTCCGCCTTGCACGCAGACGCTGCACTGGTTGCGCAGCCGAGCGAAATTACGAGCACCATCGCACCACTCACAATTCGACGAATGTTTTGCATGATACATACTCCGGTAGTTAACAGACGGGGTTGTCTGTATATCTACTGGGTTACACGCACGGAAAAAATTGTCAAGGGGATAACCTGTGGATTTACGGTTGCTGGACGCGCGCGCCACCCTCGGCGGTGCGAAATTTAGGGTTTTCTTTGGCGAGTTGCATCATCGTTCGACGTACATCATTAACGTGGGGGCACGCATCAAAAATAAAATTTTCTTGTTCGCCCGCGGTTTCGATTGTTAATTTTCCGTAGCCTAAAATAGTTGCGACGATTCCCGTGATTTCACTTGTGGTATCTTGAATTTTATAAATATCAAGTTCGGAAACTGACCGTGAAAATAGAGTTTTTTGTTGAATTTGAACAACGCGATCACTCGTTATGATGATCATGTCGAGGTAATACATGAGGAAACTTGAATAAAAGACGAGCATGATCGTGAGTTCGTAGACGCTGAACATGAGAACGATGAATGCGCGCGGATATTCGGCCGAAATGAGGTCGGGGGCCGTTTGTCCGAAAATATAATACACCGCGATTGGCACGAGCGCGAGAAGGGTAAAAAGGCCAATTGTTGGCATGAACGTTATCCAATGCCGACGAATAGCAAGCTCGATTTTTTCAGACGCCTTGATTTTAATGATTTCAGCGAGGTGCATATTATTCGAACGACAATATTCCGCCCGGTCCAAAAAAAACGATCACCGTCCCCCAGTTGATTGACGCGACATTCATAAACGTGACGAATAAAATCGCAACACAGATCAGGCTGACGATGGTGGTTACCGCGATTGCGGGGAAGGTGAATGTGCCGGACGCGTAAATGTGGTAAACATTTGCGATTGAGAAAATCAAAAAAATCGCAAGATACAAAAAGTACGCGATCAAAATAAAGTAAAAAGGAATTGAAAACATAGCACTTCTAGTTTACAACAATTAATCACGACGGACAACTGGTAAGCCTAAGTGTTCAAGCGCGCGTGGCGTGATGCAACGCCCCTTAGGCGTGCGTTCAAGAAATCCGATTTGCAGCAAATATGGTTCGTGTACGGTTTCGAGCGTCTCCATTTCTTCGGCGACTGCGGCGGCGAGCGTTGAAAGGCCGACCGGGCCGCCACGAAATGTTTCGATGATGGTCAGAAGAATTTTTCGATCGCCGTGATCGAGGCCGAGATGGTCGACACGCAGCATGTCGAGTGTTTTGCTCACGATGTCGAGCGTCGCGGTTGCGGAATTTTCAACTTGCGCAACATCGCGCACGCGGCGGAGCAACCGATTGGCGACACGAGGAGTTCGCCGTGTTGCGGCAGATAGTTTCACGACCGCATCATCGTCGATCGCAAGGCTGAGAATGTGCGCCGAGCGTTTGATGATGCGTTGCATGTCTTCGTCCGTGTAAAAATCGAGATGAAATGTTGCGCCGAATCGATCGCGCAGTGGCGACGAGATGAGCGATGGTCGTGTTGTCGCGCCAATCAGCGTGAATTTGTTGATTTGCATGCGTAAGGTGCGCGCGCCCGGGCCTTTGCCGATCATGAGGTCGAGTGCAAAATCTTCGAGCGCGGGATAGAGCACTTCCTCGATTGAGCGATTGAGTCGATGAATTTCGTCGATGAACAAAACATCGCCTGCCTCAAGCGACGTTAAAATCGCGGCAAGGTCACCAACTTTTTCAAGCGTTGGGCCGCTCGTTACTTTGCAGGTGCGCCCCATTTCAGCTGCGATGATGTTGGCGAGCGTTGTTTTTCCCAGCCCGGGATTGCCATAGAGCAAAACGTGGTCAAGCGGCTCGCCCCGCTGCTGCGCTGCTTGCAAAAAAACACCCAAACTCGCTTTGAGATGTTCTTGGCCGATGAAATCCGCGAGCGATCGCGGGCGCAGTTCGTTTTCAAGCACGCGCTCCTCTGCGCCGGCACCCGTTGTTGTCGCGCGTTCGGCGGGTTCTTCGGTAAAATCTGCGTTGTCGAGAAATGGCATAGATGAAGTATGTCGCAATTGTAGCATGCAGAATGTTTTATACACAGCCTCATTGGGGATAATCAGTGGATATAGTTTTGAAAGAAACTATGCGTACTTTTTTGGTGTGCTATACTGCCCGTTGCACGTTACAACTTACCACATAGTGTGTTTGCAAAAGGGGGACAACCACAACATGTAGTGTTTTATTCATTTCTGATTTTTTTGCGTATGTCCCCCGAAATGCAAGCTCAATACACCAACACAACCGCGCCATCGATGGCAGGCGGCACCGGCAAAGGCCTCACGATTCAGCGTCGATTCACGAAAGAAGGGCGCGATCCGTTTGAATCGATTGAATACGAGATGCGCACCTCGATCATTCGCAAGGCTGACGGGACCGTTGTATTTAACATGGACACGATTGAGATTCCAAAAAGTTGGTCGCAGGTTGCGACCGATATTTTGGCGCAAAAATATTTTAGAAAAGCGGGGGTTCCACAAAAAAATGCGGATGGCACCCCAAAACTTGCGGCCGACGGAACGCCCGTGCTGGGCCCCGAGACATCGGTGCGGCAAGTTATTCATCGACTTGTGGGGTGTTGGCGTGCGTGGGGGGAAAAATATGGATATTTTGCGAGCGATCGTGATGCGCAGGCGTTTTACGACGAAACCGTGTTCATGTTGCTCCACCAGATGGCCGCACCAAACTCGCCACAATGGTTTAACACAGGGTTGAATTGGGCGTATGGCACGACCGGTCCTGCACAAGGGCATTATTATGTTGATCCGGACACACGCGAACTCACGAAGTCGACGGACGCCTATTCGCATCCGCAACCACACGCGTGCTTCATCCAATCCGTGAACGACGATCTCGTCAACGAAGGCGGGATCATGGATTTGTGGGTGCGTGAGGCGCGGTTGTTCAAATACGGTTCGGGGACGGGCACGAATTTTTCAACGATTCGCGGCGCGGGCGAAAAACTTTCGGGTGGCGGATCGTCGAGCGGGCTCATGAGTTGGTTGCGAATTGGCGATCGTGCAGCCGGCGCAATTAAATCGGGTGGCACGACGCGTCGTGCGGCGAAAATGGTGATTGTTGACGCGGATCATCCGGACGTCGAAGAGTTCATCATGTGGAAAGCGAATGAAGAGAAAAAAGTTGCAGCGCTTGTTGCGGCGGGCTATCCGTCGGATTACGAAGGTGAGGCGTACAACACTGTGTCCGGACAAAATTCGAATAATTCGGTACGCGTCACGAACGCGTTTATGGACGCGGTGACGGAAGATCGTGATTGGAATTTGCGGTGGCGATCGGATGGAAGTGTGTGCAAGACGCTCAAGGCACGTGATTTGTGGGGCAAAGTTGCGGACGCGGCGTGGAAGTGCGCGGATCCGGGTGTGCAACTCGACACAACGATCAACGATTGGCACACCTGTCCAAAATCGGGGCGCATCAACGCGTCGAATCCGTGCAGCGAATATATGTTTCTCGATAACACGGCGTGCAATTTGGCATCAATCAACCTCGCACATTTTTTTGATTCAAAAACAATGGTGTTTGACGTCGATTCATTTCGTCATGCATCGCGTGTGTGGACGGTGGTGCTCGAAATCAGCGTTTTGATGGCGCAATTTCCGAGTAAAGAAATCGCGGAAATGAGTTTTGATTTTCGCACGCTCGGGTTGGGGTATGCGAATTTAGGCGCGGGTGTTTTGATGGCGGCGGGAATTCCGTATGACAGCCGTGAAGCGCGCGCGATCGGCGCGGCGGTGAGTGCGATTATGACCGGTGAATCATATGCAACGAGTGCGGAGATGGCGAAACATCTCGGGCCGTTTGCGAAATTTGAATTGAACCGGAGCGACATGTTGCGTGTGGTGCGGAATCATCGGCGCGCGGCATACAACGCATCGTCGGATGAATATGAAAAAATTTCGGTGAAGCCGGTGGGCTTGGATCCACAGGCATGCCCCGTTTATTTGCTTCGTGCGGCGCGGAGTGCGTGGGATCGCGCGCTTGAACTTGGCGAAATTTATGGCTATCGCAACGCGCAAACAACGTTGCTTGCGCCAACCGGAACGATTGGATTATTGATGGACTGCGCGACGACGGGCGTTGAGCCAGATTTTGCGCTCGTGAAATTTAAGAAACTCGCGGGCGGCGGATATTTCAAAATCGTTAACGAGGGTGTGCCGGTTGCGCTGCGAACGCTCGGTTACACGGCGGATCAGATCGAAGAAATTATTCGATACACGCGCGGGACCGGAACGTTGATGGGTGCGCCACATTTGAATCACGCGGCACTCAAAGTCAAGGGTTTTGACGACGAAGATCTTGCAAAAATTGAAAAACAGTTGCCGGGTGTTTTTGAGTTGCAGTTTGCGTTTAATGTGTATGCGCTCGGCGAAGCGGTGATGCAGCGGCTCGGTTTGAAGCCGGAGCAATACAATGACATGAATTTTAACATGTTGCGCGCGATCGGATTTAGCGATACGCAGGTCGCGGAGGCAAATGATTTTGTGTGCGGAACGATGACGATCGAGGGTGCGCCGCACGTTAAGAAGGAACATTATCCGGTGTTTGATTGTGCAAATCGGTGCGGCAAAAAGGGTGAGCGGTTCATTCATCACAGCGGGCACATTCGGATGATGGGCGCGGTGCAATCGTTTTTGTCGGGCGCGATTTCAAAGACGATCAACATGCCGAACGAGGTGACGGTTGATGATATTAAGGATGCGTACATGGATTCGTGGAAGCTCGGGGTTAAGGCGATGGCGTTGTATCGGGACGGGTGTAAGTTGTCGCAGCCGTTGTCGGCGAAGAGCGACAGCAAGAGTGTATCCGATGAGAAGCAACAGACTGTGGTTGCGGAGCCTGCTGTTGCTGCGAATGTCACACATGTCTCCGACGCTATCCAATCACCGCAGGCTTCCTCGCCACAGCCCGTTGCTTCATTACCAGAACACACGCGTGGTGTCGTTCCCCAGACTGTTGCGGCGAGTTCGCCCATACCACTGGCGAGCGGGGGAGATCCGCATGCAAATTTATATTCAGCGCCGATTGCGGCGAGCGCAACTGCAAATTTGCAGTTTGGCACGAAGCGCGCGTTGCCGTCGAAGCGTTCGGGCATCACGGTCGAAGCGAAAGTTGGCAATCAGCAGGTCTATTTGCGCACGGGCGAATATCCGGACGGCGATCTCGGCGAAATTTTTATCGACATGTATCGCGAGGGCGCGGCGTTTCGTTCGGTGCTCAACTGTTTTGCGATTTCCGTTTCGATGGGGTTGCAGTATGGCGTGCCGCTTGAAAAATTTGTTGAGAAATTTACGTTCACGCGGTTTGAACCATCGGGTTTCACGACGCACCCGAACGTGAAAATGTGTACATCGATCGTGGATTATATTTTTCGTGTGCTCGCGGTTGAATATCTCGGGCGTCTTGATCTTGCGCAAGTTCCACCCGAGGGAATCGAGATGCATCGCACGGAAAAATTGCGTGAGCTCGCGGATGCGGCGATGAAAATTGCGGAAAAAGTTTTGCCCGATGATGTGTTGCGTGCGACGCAGGCCGGTGAGCAAACAGCGATGCTGCCGAATGTTGAATCTTCGGTCGCGGCGACGGGGTACGCGCAAAAATCCTCGCTCGGCCTCGACAATTTGATGGGCGACGCACCACCATGCGACACGTGTGGCCACACAACCGTGCGCAACGGCTCGTGCTATCGATGTTTGAATTGCGGCGCGTCGATGGGGTGTAGCTAAAAGCTTGACAAAAACAAAATTCTGTCTTATAGTTTATCCATCTCTTGCTGTGGAGCAATTCGTTGAAGATAGAGACTTGAAACGGCCCGCTTCGGCGGGCCACAGCCATTTTTATCGACAATAATACTACGTCTCGTTGCAATCACAACCCCTTGAAAGGAGACTGTACAGAGGCTTGACAAATAGCAAAAAATTTGCTATAGTTTTTCGTCAAGAATTAAACGGCGAGCCGAGCTGTGAGCGCGCTAATCATAGCGAATTTACAGGTCGGCTCGAGCAGTTCGGGGCGGCAAGACCGGGGGTTCCAGCGGTACTGGGACAAGACAGCAAGGAGAAAATCAGATGTTTACCAATAAGATGATGAAGGCGTTTAAGGCGGAGCTCGCGGCGAACGGTATCACGGACAACAAGCTTGAAGCGCTCATGGCGCTGGCGGACCGGTCGTGGATCGAGAAGTCCGCGGCCGAATGGCTCACGCACGTGAACGGCGAAGCCACGAATGCGCCAATGCAGACGACCGAATCGCACGAGAAGGCGCAGGCCATCATGGGCCGCAATTTCCTCGGGCTCGAAGAGGTCGAGAAGGCGTTCGGCGTGAAATACTCGACGGGTGACCGCGCGAAACTCGCGACCATCCAGTTCAGCGACGAAACGCTGTGTGCCTCCAAGGATACGCACGTACTCGTCGCCGGTTTCCGGATGTCGATCAACGACATTCGGAAGAACCGCAATGTGAAAGGCAACGCGGCGAAGCTGTTCTTCTCGGCGGTCGGCGAAGGCTGGTACAACGACGAGCCGTTCGCCAATGCGTCGGTTGAGTGTCGGTGGTTCTTGCTTCGCAAGAAGCCCATCGACAACTCGACCTCCAAGACCTACGAGGAGCAGCTCCAGCTCATCCCGCGGGGCGAAGAGAACCCGTGGGCGCGCGACGTGGTGTTCGCCACTATCGCGCTGTTCCTCACGACTGGTGAGCGCATGTTCGAAAAGATCTACGTTCGCTGCAAGGACGTGAGTTCCCGCGGCGGCCGGTTCGGCGTCGGCTTCTTCGTTCGGGACGGGCTCGACGTCTACTTCGGCTGGGATGGCTGCCGCGACGGCGGCATCGGCGTTGGCTCCGTCCGGAATTCGTGAGCATCGAGATTTGAACCATCGAGCTCATTGAACCCTTGAACTCCCCGCATTAGCGCAAGCTGATGCGGGTGATTTTTTTAAAACTGGTATACTGTTTTTAACTTGCTCGTGTAAAATAGGCTACGGTTTACTCTATGACAAAAATTTATACACGCACCGGCGACGGCGGCACGACCAGCCTCACGGATGGCACGCGCATCCCGAAAGATGATGTGCGCATCGAGGCGTATGGCACGGTCGACGAATTAAATTCCGTGATCGGTCTTGCGCGGGCGCACAACGTGGGTGTGCCGCTCGACGAAATTTTGAACGACGTGCAAAACGATTTGTTTGTCGTGGGTGCGCAACTTGCAACGCCGGATGGCGCGCCGACGCACGAGAAAATGCCAACACTGCCGGATCGCGTTGTTGAGTTGCTCGAGGAAAAAATTGATGCGTTGTCCGCGGAAATTCCTGCGCTCACGCAATTTATTTTGCCCGGCGGTTCACATGCGGCTGCGCTGTTGCACATGGCGCGCACGGTGTGCCGCCGCGCCGAACGTCATGCAGTTGCGCTCGCACGCGTGGCTGCGACCGATCCGCTCTATGAAAAATATTTGAATCGTTTGAGCGATTTGTTGTTTGTCGCGGCGCGTTATGCGAATTGCACCGCAGACGTGAGTGAGGTAATGTGGAAGAAACGAATATGATCGAATTTAATAAATTTTTGGCCATGACGCCCGACGGCGCGCCCGCGCTTGTTACGATTGCCGCGGGGCCGGTGATTATTCAAGACGGAAAAGTTTTAGTCGACAAACACGGCGACGACAGCGGGTGGAAATTTCCGGGCGGCAAATTGCGCAGTGATAATTCGCCCGAGGAAAATGCGCGGCGCGAGGCGCGCGAAGAATTGGGAATCGAAATCGAGCTTGATGAAGATCGTGCGCCATTTGTCGTCGCGTTCATGCGCGAAAAAAATGGCGTTGCCGAACATGTAATTTTAATTCACTACGCCGCGCGAATTGTGAGCGGTGAACCGATGCCGGCGCGTGACGTGCGCGAGTTTGCGTGGCTGCCGATTGATGCGCTGCCCGAGGATTGCATGCCGAACATCAAAGCTGCGGTGAGCGCCCTCCGTCAATCGTAATGACTTGTCCGGTGATTGCGTCGTTTTCGAGAAGCGCGACTGCGACGTGCGCAACTTCCTCGGGCGTGATGAATCGTTTGATCAGGGTTTTGTTGATGCATGATTTTTTGATTGCTGTTGAAACTCCATCCCACAGCGGCGTCAGCGTATAGCCCGGAGCGATCAGGTTGGCGAGAACACGCGGATTTGTTTGTGCGAGCGTGACGGTCATCTGGGCGAGCGCGGCTTTCGCGGTTGAGTAGGCAAAATAATCCGCGTTGCCTGTTCCGAGATTTCCATAGATCGAGCCGACGGAAATTATTTTTTTGAGTTTTGCCACGCGATTTTGTTGGAGAAATTGTTGTGTCGTGTGCACGGCGCTGAAAAAAATGTTTTCAAATTGTTCGTGCCACGCGGCGTTGTTAAAAAAATCGCCGCCCACGACCTCGCCCGCATTGTTGACGAGCGCATCGATTGCGCCATTTTGTTTTGCAATCGCATCAAACATTTTTTGAATCTGGTTTTCGTTAGTGAGGTCTGCCTGAAAAATTGCGCCGCTCGAAAATTTTTTTACCGCGGCCAATGTTTCATGCGCGCCGACTTTATTTTTGCGATAATGAATCAAAACCGTCGCGCCTTTGGTCGCGGCGGCGATTGCGATCGCTTGTCCGATGCCACTCGACGCGCCTGTCACCAAAATTTTTTTGTTCGCGAGGTCCATATCAAAATGTAAATTCAGCGTTTTCATCAGCGCCGTACAATTCGTCGTCCCAATATTTCATGAACGTTGGCTGCACGATCCATACATACGAACCCCACTCGTTGGCACGAATCCAATCGACTGAAATTTTGTTTGCAAACTCCGGAAAATTTTTGTTGTGCAGCGCGACGCCCCGCGCGATTTCATCTTCGGTCTGTGCGACGCGACACACCCCAAGTCCCTGCACGGCTTTGCGATTTTTGTGATTGCCCGCGTCAAACCACGCACACGAAAACGCGATCGCGGGATTTTCCAAAATCATCGCGCTGTGTTTTGTGTCTTTCGGGCTGATGAAAAAAATCGTGCCGCCTTCGTCTGCGCCAAAATAAACACTCGCGGCCCACACCTCGTTTTCATTGTGGCATGCGAGCGTCAATAATTTTTGCGAGCGGAGAAAATCAATGTGTGGGTGCATAGTATGCATAGCATACAGGATGAGTCCGAAAAAAAACAACCGGCGCGAGTTGGCGAAACTCGGCCGGCACAGTAGCCGCAGGAAGCATCAGATGGCGTATGCTGGCTGTAGCGATAGACGCTGCACCATCATCACACTGCAACAGAGTTTTTCCAGTGTTCCGTCGCGTGTTGTCCATGTCTCGGTGCAGCGAACGTCTGGTGCGCTTTTTTCGATCACGCACGAAAGAGTTGTCGTGGTGATTTTCCAGTGATTTTCTTTGCACTCGCTTACGATTTCGATCCAATCGCCGTTGGTGAAATTTGCCTTCATGCACAGATACATGGGGTGTAGTTGTGAAATCTCGATGGATGGTTTGGGTTCGCGGCAGTTTCTGACAAAGGCGAGCGTGTGTGACGTGCGTGGCTCATTCGGATGATCCGTGAATTTCACACAACAGCCGATTGCAAGTGCCACCCCCTGCATGTGTTTTAGAATGTCCATGTCGATGGATGTCGGGCCACTTGTTACGAGCTTTGTTCCGAGTTCCATGGTCAGTCTCCATCGCGCGAGGAGTTGTGCGCGAGTTGCATTAAAGTTTACGGGACGTATGAAAAAAAGTCAATGCTGACGCTCGTTGAGTAAACCATTACGAATCGATGGCTGAAACAAAAAGAATTCTAGTATTTGTGAGGGTCGTCTCGCAGGCATCACGAGCTTGGTGTCCTGCGCATGCAGGACGAGTGATGCCGAGAGACAGCGCGGAGTGTCGCTGGAACGCGACGACGCGTGACCCGAACAAATACTAGAATTCTTTTGTATGCCCCGAGTCAGAATCGAACTGACGACACGACGCTCTTCAGGCGTCTGCTCTACCACTGAGCTACCGAGGCATGCTAGAATAAGCAGCAGAACTATAGCAAACCGTCTGACCATCGTCAATATGAATCAAGAAAATAACAGCAATATTTTTATATACACGGTACTCGGGCTTATCATCATCGTGATTTTAGGTCTTGTATCCATTCGGACGTGGTCAAAACCGACTCCTGCGGGCGCCGCGGCACTTGCGCAGTGTTTGACTGACACGGGTGTTAAATTTTATGGCGCGTCATGGTGCTCGCACTGCGCTGAACAAAAAGCGATGTTTGGCGGTGCGGTGAGTAAATTGCCGTATGTTGAGTGTGCAGACGGAAGCGGTCAGACCGCTGAATGCACGAAAGCGGGTATTGAGGGTTATCCAACGTGGGTTAATGCGAAGGGTGAAAAATTAACGGGCGCGCATTCGTTTCAAGAGCTCGCGGATTTCTCGGGTTGCGTACTTGCCAAGTAACAGGTAAGATGTCCGCGGCTCAACAAACAGGAGGAAGCCATGAATTTGGGCGTTGTTACTGACGTGGATTGGACGATGTGTACGTATGATAATTCTGTTTCGCTTGGCTTTTTAGCGGATCGCCTCTCACGACATTTTTGGATGCTCAATCGAGATCATTGCTACACGTGGCTCATGAATCAGCTCGTCGTGCTCATGGGCAACGTGCATGGTGATGAGGCGCGTCAAGCCGAAGAGCGGCGCGTGCACGATGTGTTTGACCGGTGCATCTCGTTGGGGATCGCAGGGATCAAGCCGCCGGCAGCGCAGTGGTCGCACGTTTGTCGTGCGGGTGCGTTTCTCGAAGCAAGTGGCTATACGCTCACCAACAAAATCGTTCATGAGCTTGTGCGTGTCGAAGTAGAAATGTTCACGTTATCGGCGCGTTGCAACGGTTTGTATCCGGACGCAGCTGAAACGGTTCGCCAATTACGCGAAGAGTTGGGAGCGCGTGTGATTGCGCTGACGACAAGCGATGTCCGTATTAAATCGGATAGTCTGCTTCATCGTCCGACGTTTGATATGGCGCATTCGCGCACCTGCAAGTTTGGGCGGTTGGGACTTCAAGGTCTGTACAACGTGATTCCGCGTGCGGATGTGATTGTTGCGGAGCTTGGCAAGTCACATAGTTCAACGCACGTTGAGGTGATGAGTCGGTTTGCGGATATTCCTGAGCCGCGCGTCATCGTCAAAATCGGCGACACGCATACGGACATGGAGCTGAAGTTTGCGGATGAACGGATTTTTGTGGTCCGTCAACTCAGGGCGGATGGTTCGTTTGTGCGGCCGGTTCTCGCGACACACGTCGTTCACGAACTCGCGGAAGTTGTGCCGTATTTGGCGAAGTTGGTTGCTACACAAACCGTGTAGGCCCTGGTTTCTCTCGTTTTTACAAGCTTCTCTTTGCTCGGCAACTTTGGGTGCCTTGCAATGAGAGCTTTTTTTTTATAAACTGTGGCAACACCTGCCGCGATGGTGGAATGGTATACACAGGGGACTTAAAATCCCCCGCTGAAAGGCATATGGGTTCAAGTCCCATTCGCGGCAATTAAAAAACCCCGTTTTGACGGGATTTTTTAATTGTCATTGTCTGGTTTTACAATACATTCGCCAAAATGCTCGGCACGTTTTGCACCTCCGTGTTTGCGTTGTATGAGTAGTTTGAATCAATATCAACACCATACACATAGTCGCCAAAAAATGTATCAGAAATATCATCAACTTGTTTTGCCCACGTCGAACCGTATAAATATGCTGCAATTGATTCAGATTTTACCGCGCGTAGTAATCCGCCTTTGCTCACCGCGTACACTGTTTTGTTGGTAATAAATTTAACGAGCTTAACTCCCGGTCGGTACGTTATATTTTTGCCGATCGGCAAATTGCTCATCGCGAGCGCTCCGATAACCGTAACATTTGAAAAATTCGGATACCAGCTGTGATAAACTTTTTCATTCGGAAAGGCGTGGCGCTTGCCATCATTACCGACAAAATAAACCGCACGACACGCATCCATGCTCGATGCATTTGCATTGCACGGAAGTTTTACGAGTGTCCCGGCGGGAGCAATGCCGGTAAGCACTGGTGATTGGCCGGCGCTCGAAAGGTACGTTACCGTTGCGCTGTTTCCCAAAAACACACCGTCGACGTATGGGTTATAGCTCGAAGTCCCTTCGCTCACCGAACGAACATGAAAAACAGCTTGTCCGAGTTCGTTTGTCGTTGCTGAAATGTTAATGATGGTGTCCGAGTTCGGGCGATTCGTTGTCAGCGTTACGTATTTGTTTGGAAGTACGTTTCCGGATGCGTTGCGTACAACAATGGTGATGACTGCAACTTCGCCCGTGTTTGGCGCGAGCTGTGATTTTGACAGTAACACATAGCTTGTGTTGTTGTTTACGACGGTTGAAATCGGTTGATTGTTTGGTGCGGGCGGAGCAGGTGGTACCGGCGTTGCTGCAGAAACCACGATGTTGGTGTTTGGGCCGTTTGTCGCGTTGTCTGCCTTGTCGCTGCACGACGCGCTCACGGTGTAACTTTGGATTCCGGCGAACGCGCGCTCCACGTAAAATGTTCCGTTTGAGTTGTCTTTTGTCATGGGACCTTGGTCAACGCCGCTAACTTTATAGCTACATCGAATGACCTCAATGTTATCTGTTGGTGCAACACGGAGTGTAACGGGGACGTTTACGGTTGCGGCAACGGGTGTGATCGCCGGAACGGATGGTACCGTCGTATCAACTGAAAAAAAAGTGGTTGCCAAAGATCCTTCGGCCCCGTTTGTGTCAACTGCATAGAGCGACGCGGTGTGGCTGCCACTCGCGATTGTTTTTGGTAAGGTTGTGGTAAAGGTGTTTCCAACATTGCCGATGCGATCTTCGTCGATGGTTAGGTAGTAATAGCTGATGGGTGCCGTTGTCGTAAGTGGCGCGCTCCAGCTGAATGAGGGAGTGTTTGTTTTGATGTAAATGTCAGGCGGCGTGGGGGAAATTCCGAAATTCTGGGGGCCGGATGGTGCGGCGAAAGCCGGAGTAGCGACGAGTAATGAAATTAATAAGCCGAGCGTGGTGATAAATTTCGTCAACATAGAAAAAAGATTGTAAAAAGTATATCACATCTTGGGTTTATTGAGCGCGCGTTCGAGTTCAGCAAAGTTTTTGAGCATGATGTGCTCGTATGCATCGAGATCGAGCGACCCAGTTTCGAGGGGGTCGAGAATGTATGTTGTGCGTTTGGTGTCGCGTGCGATGGTTGCAATGATCGCGGGTTGAATTTCGGATTCGGCAAACAATGGTGCGTCCGGGAATTTTTTTAGCGTGGTAATTATGCGAGCGATATCGGTTGGTGATGGCGAATCCTCGGGAATATTTTTAATGACGCCGATGATTTTTATGTTGTAGTCAGCTGCTAAATACGAAAATGCATTATGGAGCGTTACAATTTCGTGCGATGAAAATGTGGCGGTGGAATTATATATTGTGTCGATGTTTTCGATTTTTTTTCGATATGCAGCGGCGTTGGTTTGCGTGGTTTCTTTAATTTCCGGAAGCGCGCGTGAAATTTCTGTGTTGAGTGCATCGATGATGCGCAACATGCGGCGAGGGGAGAGCCAGATGTGTGGGTCCGATTGTGCAGGAATGTGTAAAAGTTCGCCAACATTGATGACAATGGGGTGTTGTTCCGTTGCTTCGATTCCTTTATCAACCCACGAATCAAGTCCGAGTCCGAGTTTGACGACGACCTGCGCATGTTGGATCGCGCTGATTTCGGTTGGTGATAAAACAACATCGTGCGGCTCGGCGCCGTGTGGCAAAACAGACTGTACATCGGCTGAATCGCCAACGATATTTTTAACGACGATGGTAAGCGGGACGATTGTTGTTGCGATGAGCGGCTTTTTGATCTCTGATTTTTTAAAATTCTGATTTTTTTGCGACGCGCAACCCCAGCCGCTTGTCAGCAGCGTTACTGCGCATAAAATTTTGACGATGCGTGTGTGCATATTTTTTTGGACCTAGGGAGAATCGAACTCCCGCCTCAGCAATGCGAATGCCGCGTAATACCACTTTACTATAGGCCCGAACGCGAGAATTGTATAAAAAAAAATGCAATTCGTCAACAGACGGAAATTAAAAATTCCACGCGAAGTGGAATTTTTATATGGACCCTGAGAGATTCGAACTCTCGACCTCCGCATTGCAAATGCGGCGCTCTACCAACTAAGCTAAGGGCCCGCGAAGAGTGAGAATATTGTACTGATTTTATAAAAAGTTGTCAATATGGTTACGCGAAATTGTTTTCATAAAAAATATTCCTCACCGAAATGAGGAATATTTTATCGGGGCGACACGACTTGAACGTGCGACCCTCTGCTCCCAAAGCAGATGCTCTAGCCAACTGAGCTACGCCCCGATGCGAACCTCACTAGACTATCATCACTTATCGTTTTGTGCAAGGGGAATCGCCGCTCGGCGCGGGCTTGCATTTCAAATGAATCTTCTGTAGTATCGTCCTCGACCATTACGGTCATGGGGTGTTTCATGCGTGCGATGACCTGTCGGGTTAAGGCGGACGGTTCTTTGATGCTGTCATTCGGGATTCGGGTGAGCTGGGATTCAGATAAGCGTCGATATGTTGTGCCGCTCGGTTCCCGTTCAAAGCGTGGGATCAAGATTCCGGTTTTTGGGTGTTTGTCCAACGATAAATTGTCACGGCGCACGTTGATGCAGTGGGCTATTCATGAATCCATTGATTATTCGATCGACGGGGGCTTGCAGCAAAAGGGCAAAACGAGGTTTCGCTTGAAGGCGCTTGATCGGGACGATGATTTGTCAGCGCGTCGGTCCGGTGAGTCGGTGCTTGTGCGCATCGACCTTCGGATGCGTGTCGATGAGTCGTTCGGTGTTGGCGGGTGGCAATGGAGTTCCGCGGGCGCCGAAGAGTGCTCCGGCAACGTTCGCGATATCGCGATAGCTCGTTGCTCCAACGGAAAGCGCGGTCGGAAGCATCTGACGTTTGACGGCCTCGTTGTCATGCGGCACGGTGAACGTCTGGATATCTATCCGCAAGGAAAACATGGCATGCGCTATGTGTTGGACTACAGCACGAGCGGTTTGCATCTCAGCCAAACAGCGGATATCAATCAGAAAAAAATCAAGCCGAGCCCTCGCGCGCGGGTATTTGAGCGCGGGCGCGGGGTGATGCGGGCGTAACGCGATTTTCGACTCCGTTGATTTCGTACACAACCATGTTTGCTTTGCGTTGGATTACGCGTGGCACGCATGGTTGCATTTTTTTTTAAAATTTCGTAAACTGTTCGCACGTGCGGGCATCGTATAGTGGTTATTATGGCTGCCTTCCAAGCAGCAGAGAGGGGTTCGATTCCCCTTGCCCGCTCCAAAGAAAAAAGCCCAAACATGTGTTGGGCTTTTTTCTTTGGAAGTGGATAATGTGGTGGAATTTTTTTATTTATTTTAACTTGACGATTTTTGGTGTTTTATATAGCATAAGTTTTGAATCTTAATCAGTTGCTGCGCGGCAGCCATAGTCGGTCGAATAGGAGGTAATCATGCTGGGTCGTCCAAGCCAAGCGCCTAAGTTTAGGGCTGAAGATAATCTCGGTGAATTTGTGGGGATTGCGTGGGAATTGTTTTGCGCTGTGGCGGGCACACCAACCTTCACCGCAGCCAAAGCTTTTGAAATTTTGAATAGCTACCTTGCTCGATCATCTGAACCCGAAGAGATCTCGATGGAGCTGTTTGAGGGGTGTCTTGCAAAGCTTGTCGAACTCAAATGGCTTACACTTGACGATGACGGCGTGTATTCGTTGGACAGTGGTAAGATTGATTGGGTGTGGTCATATGAACTCAATCGCCTTAAGATTTTTGCGCGATGCACGTTCGGTGGTGTTGTGCGCGCAAAGAACGTTTCATTACGTTGGACTCAGGGACAACATCCCGCGTTTCGTGATGATGCAGAAGTACGCAACGTACTCAAGAAATTTGTCGAGCGGGGGTATTTTGAGATCACTGGTGCACGTAAGGGAATGTGCTACGCATGGACTTGCCTACCACCGAATGTTCCAAGTGATGTGACGAGCGCGAAGATTGTTCAAGGTGCGCATGGGCAGACGGACGCCCCGCCGGCGACGTCGGACACACCTAAACTCGAAACGATTGTAAATGATGTGACCGAAAAAGCTGTGGTCATTGAATCAGTTCCCGAACCGCCAGCACCTGTTGAAATTGTGACAGCGGATCCATTACTGGATGCTGTGTATTTGATGCAGCACGAATTATCAAAGTTCGCAGTTTTAGCAGCGAGGCAAAAGCGTGATTCGGTCGTTAGGATTACCGAGTTGCAGAACGAGCTTGCTACGACACGTGCGGCATTGATTGTGGCGCAGTCTGATGTGGCGCATGAGAAGCAGCGGGCTGATGCGGCTGAAGCCAAGTTCGCCGAGATGATTAATCGCGCACAGCAAGCGAAGCAAAAATTTCTTGCGAATGTGTCATTGTCGGCATCATGAACAAGAGAGTAAGAAGTCCTCGAACATCAGCACGTGGTTGCGGGTGCTCGGGGCATTTTTTTTGACAGTGTATGGGGGTTTTGTTACTGTGCTTCCAACTTTGCGAGTAGTTTGCAAAGTGTAATTCCAACGAGGTGTTTAATGCGGGATGGTTTAACTGACCATGAGCAGTCAGCGCCCGTTGATGCGGAGCTGACCCAAACAAAATTAGTCGAATTACTGCGCAAGGCAGAGGCGGAGATGAAAGAGCGGGAGAAGAAAAACATCCTAAAGCCGAAACGGCTTATGTTGGATGACGAGTATTTGCCGTTGTTTCATGCTTTGCATTGTGTACGGTGGGTACGTGCATTGACCGAATTGTCGGCAGCAGATGTTGTGTATCGGCATGATGCGTTCGGTGCGCAGCGCTATCTTGAACACACCGCGCCGACGCTGGATGCACTTCAGGATGAGTCGGTTGCTGACGACAATATCTCTTCGACTGAAATTCAAGATATCTTTGTCGATGACGATCTCGTTTTTGAGAGTTTTTACTTCGATACCATACGACCAATTCGTTTGTTGTTGCGCGAGGCAGTTGTGCGCGGGCATGCATTTGTCGTGAGTTTGCACGGAGAAAGACTGTCTCGTTACAAGCTTGTTCTTAATTGTGGATTTGGCGGACGGCCTGCACCGATGCAGCAGCTTGAGTTTGAAGAGACTTTTGAGCGGGTGAAAAAATTTCTCGTAACACAAAAATTGAGTCCGGACGGGTTCATCGCATATCGTGCATTGTGCGGGAAAGAGCGGCCGTTTGGTCCAATTGTTAGTAAGCTCACGGACGATTTGAATGAAGCGCAGGAAATTTTGAAGCGCAATCCAGATCTGGATCGGTTTCTTGCTGAATGTTTCGATCGAAATGAGCTCTCGTGTGAGTTTGGATTGGAAATACGGGGGGTCCGTTTTTCATCGCTGGTTGATGCAAACGAGGTGAAAGACATGGCGGGTCATCAGAATGCGTTAAGAAAAGAGAACACGTTGCACACGAAAGGAACCTCGACGAGTCGGAGCGATGAAGCAGATGTCCAGACTCGACGAATCGCCGAGCTTGAAGACACGTGTGAACGTGCGCATCTCAGTGAGCGCGCGGCACGTGCGGAGGCCGAACGTTTGAGAGCGCGCCTGCGGGATAGCAGTCTCGAAAATGCGCAGTTACGATTGCGACTTCGTCAGCTTGAGGCTGATTTGACGTCAGCTCCTACCGTGATTGATTCAGGCGGTGAAGTTGTGCGGTTACGGATGTACATCGCCGAACTGGAACGCATTTTTGGGATCTGAAGTGGCATATGATCGAGTAAACAACTACCACCTCCTTTTTGTGGCACGACTATTGCTGCGGTGAGGAGAGTGGTGGTTTTATTTTTTGTAAATTTAATCGATTATATCGTGTCAAAAATAGATGAAGCGTGATGAGGATTGCAGCGCTACTCATGAGCAAAATCAGGTTGAAATATTTACTGTCGATTTTTGATTGCGCGCTCGATTGTTTTTTTATGAATTGAATGTTTTTTGGTGATGGAACAGCGATGGTCGGACGGTCTGCGTCATCGGTGAGCAGCACACCGCGTACAGAAATAAAATCATTTGGCGTGAGACGTGTTCCGTTTGAGAGGCGGGTCGGACCCAGTACTAAAAAATCAGTGCTCGTTGTTGCGAGATCAAAAGACGCTGCATCGATACGCAAGATCGTTCCGGTGAATTCGGTGTATGGCGGCGCTGTTGCCAACGCGTGTCGCGTAAAATAATCTTTTGAACCAACTTGCAGTAACATGCGGTCGACTTTGAAAATTTCTCGTGCCGTGAATTCGATTGCGTCGCCGCGCTGTAAACGCGGAAGTTCGGTTCGATCGGTGGTGAATTCGACGGTGCGTCCGTTCATCACGAGACGGCGGTGCCCGAGTGTGCCGGGTGGAATTTCTACGATGCCGGAGTAACGTTTGTTTGTGGGTATCGGTAGTTTTTTTGCGATCAAAACACCCGCAGCAGCAATGCGTGTTGTTGACGGATTTTGCGCGATAACGGTGATCGTTCGAGCGACCGAATCATGTTGACCAAACGTATCTACAACATCGAGTGTGATTGTGTACGTACCCGTTGTGCTAAAAGCATGCGTAGACGTCACCCCATTTGTTTCGATTCCGTCGCCAAAGCTCCATATATACCGAACAATCTCATCATTTGAATCGGTTGAATCTGCCGCAGAAACGCGTATCAATTGCTGTGCGTGCACGGGCCCCGCGGGGATGACTGCGCGCGCTTTTGGTGGTGTTTCGACGGATTTAAAAATATTTTTGTTCGATGGCGTTGGTTGTTGCGTCCACAGCCAACTGTCACCAAACCGCATGTAGGATCCATCATCCGGTGCGTCGCTGCGGTAAATGGCTCGATCGATGATATTGTTTGATTGGTCAGAGAGCAAAACCACCTCGCCATCAGTATCGTTGAGTGCAATGCGCGTTGTTGAGCGTTTCCAAATTCGAAATTCGTATGCGCCCAGAATTGTGTTTTCACCCCGCGCGCCGAGCGCATATGACGCACCCGAAGCATCAGACAGCCACAGCCCTGAAACATCAATGCCGTCGCCGCTTACGTTTGCGATTTCAATAAATTCTTCGCCGGTTATCGGATTTGGCGACAGCTCACTTAGTTTTATGGGCCATTTTTTTGGTTGCGGGCCGCCGATGTCGCCAATAAATTCCGGCCCGGAAGTTACTGCTTTTGTGGCTGCCATTGTGGATTCGGTTCCGGTTGTGGCGCTTGGGGCGTCGGCGGAATTGGTTGTGGTTTCTGCGGTCGACGTCGGCGTTGGTGGCGTGCCGTAAGTGTGTACACTAATAAGGCTTTGCTCTTGGAATGTTTCGGCATACGTTGTGGTTGCAAATAACCCAAGCACGCCGCCTTTATCGACGAGGTTGAGTGTTGTATAGGTCATCTGAGCGGTCGTAGCAAATCGTCCGTCTTTGTTTGCGACAACATAACTTTGAGCGGGTTGCACAATGGTGCCCGTGTTGAAATTTTTTTTCTGCACGGTCGCGCTGCCGTTTGATCGACATTGCAACGACCATTTAGAGATATCGATCGCGGTAGCACCAACATTGCGCAGCACAATAAATTCATCGGCCGCGGCAGGGTTGCCGATCTCGATGGATTCGATGATAACGGTTGGTGCGGCATTGGCCGTGAGCGGAAGACCGAGCGCGATCGCCACGATAAGAATAAAGACAGTTTGAAAAAATTTCATAGTAACTACTGGGTTCCACGAAAATAAAAATTTGTCAAGCCTTGATGCTGTGAACAAACGGTGGATAAGCATTTCACACCTTGATTTTTTGCGGCTGCACCGCTATCATATGCACGTTCGGGTAGGTGGCGGAATTGGTATACGCGCTGGCCTTAGAAGCCAGTCCCGCAAGGGTTGAGGGTTCGAGTCCCTCCCTGCTCAATCAAAAATTTAACAAAAAATATTACGCAGCAAGGAGGGGCTGTATTCGCATTCATTGATAGTCAAAATTTGGTATTGGCCGCGCGAGCTCAAGGCTGGGATATTGATTTTGGAAGGTTCTGTAAATTTTTGCAAGATAAATTCTGTGTTCAAAAAGCATTTTTATTCATCGGGTATCTTGATGAAAATAAAATGCTCTACGATCATTTACGACGCGCAGGTTTTGAAATCATATTCAAACCGGTTACGCGTTTTCGTGACAGCGGCGCATCGATAGTCAAAGGAAATATTGATGCAGAGCTGGTACTTCACACGATGATTCAATTTCCTCATTTTGAACATGCGATTATTATTTCAGGTGATGGTGATTTTTATTGTTTGATTGAATATTTGGTGCGGCAACAAAAAATGTGTTGGATTTTGATTCCAAACCGGCACAGATACTCGGCCTTGCTCCGTAAGTTTGGAGAGTACCGATGGTACATGAACGCACATTTTGAAAAATTTTCTTCAAAACGAAAATAATCGCCGCGTGGCGATTATTTCGAAGCGGGAGTGACTACGGCACTGGCCGTATTTGCCTGCTCATGGTGATTAAACATATATTAGCAGTGCGGATGATGAACTGTCAATAACGTGCTGCCGATCATTGTTTGGTTGACCACAACCGTGTATTCGCGTAACCTGTATATATGATTTACCTCATCGGTGGCCCGCCAAAATGTGGCAAAACAACGCTTGCGAAACGACTCGCGAAGCAGCTTGGTATTCAGTGGGTTGCGACTGATACGCTGGAGGTGATTGGGCGCGAATACATTGGGCGCTATGCGACGAAAAAAGAATTTGCGCGATTGTATCCACACAGCGCGATGAAAGGCAAAAACAACGACGAGACGTATGCGCGCGCGACGCCACAACAGATCGTGCGCAATCTGATCAAGCAGGCGAAACCGACCGCTGGTGCGATTGATATGTTTTCAATTTGCGAAATTACGGACGGCAACGACTATATAATTGAAGGATATCACGTGACACCGGAGCTCGCGGCGCGCCTCATGAAAAAATACGGACGCAAAAATTTTCGCGTGCTGTTTATTGTGAAGCGCGACATCGAAAAATGGGTTGCCGATGTGCGCAAAAGTTCCACACCCAACGACTGGGTGATTGGTGGCACCAAAAAGCCCGCGACATTTTTCAAAATCGGTGAGATGATTAGTCGCTACGGCGGGTGGTTTGAGCGCGAGGCTGCGAAATACAAATTTTCGGTCATGAATATGGACGAAGATTTTGAGGGGAAAATTAAAGATTTTTGTAAAATGTATAGATTTTAATAACCCATGCCCTCCCTTACCAAATACTATCTCGGCTTTCGGCTCGCGCTCACCAATGAATTGATGCATCGCACGAATTTTTTGTTTGGTGTGTTGCGGCGCGTGGTGTTTTCGGTCACGCTTGTGTATGTGTTTGAGCGCATCCCGCGCGGTATCGGCGCGTTTTCGAGCGTGAAGCTCATCGACTATGTGCTTGTGAGCTACTTTATTTCATCGATTATTCATGCGTACGCCATGGGCCGGATGTCAGAAGAAATCACAAACGGCGATTTGTCGAATTATTTTGTGAAGCCGCTGAAATTTCTTCCGTATTGGGCGGCACGCATGGTTGCGACGCGTGGATTGCTCGCGGTCGCGGGGTGTGTGGGCGTTGTCGTGCTTGCGTTCGTGACGCGTACTTCAATCGCTGCTTTTTTTCATGTCGCGCATCCGGTGCAAACTGCGCTGCTTGTGGTGAACGCTATTATCATGGTCCAATTGATCGATTTTTTGGGCGGACTCACCGCGTTTTGGACTGACGATGAGCATGGCGTCCAGTGGCTCATCACGACGTTGATTTTATTTTTGTCCGGCGCGCTCATTCCGAATAGTGTGTTGCCGCAGGCCGTGCAAAATCTTTTAAACCTCACGCCATTTCCGTTCATCGTGTACGCGCCCACGCAAATGTGGCTCGGGAATTTTGACGCGGCCGCGTTTCAGCATGCGTTTGTGACACAGCTTGTGTGGATTGTGGTCGCTGCATGCGCGGTGTACGTTGTATGGAATCGCGGGAAAAAAACGTATGAAGCATATGGCCGATAATCTCGCACGCTACATCCGAATATTTTTTCTCGCGGCGCGGATGCAAGCGCTGCGATTGCTAACGAAACGATTCGCGCTCGTGGCGTATGGCGCGGGCAAATTATTGCGCATGGGATTTTTTTTGGTATTCGGTCTCGCGTTGTTTAAAAATTCTTCGAGCATCGCTGGATTTTCGCGCGGCGAGTTGCTCGTGTGTTATGCGATGATGAACGCCGTCGACGTCGTGACACAAATGATTTTTTTGCGTGGCCTCACGCAATTGCAGATGTTAATAAAAAAGGGGACACTCGACCAATTGCTCGTCAAACCCGTGAGCCCTTTGTTTTGGCTTTCGGTGAGCCTGTTTGATTGGATTGATTTTATAACACTGCCTGGCGTTATCGCGTATCTATGGTATGCGGTGCGCGCGCTTGAATATGCGCCGTCCGTGGCGAACATTCTGTTTGCGTGTGGGCTCGGCGTCGTCGGTATTGCGATCGCGTATGGCATCATGCTTTCGATCGCGGCAGTTTCGTTTTATGTTGAGGACGCGGAAAATGTGTGGTGGCTGTATCGCGACTTCATATATTCTTCGCGCAATCCGCCAGCGCTTTTTCCGCGTGGCGTCCAGCAGGTGTTCACGTTTGTGATTCCAATTTTTGCGATCGTTTCGTTTCCTGCGCTCGGGCTCGTCGGCCGTTTGTCCGGCTGGTTCGCGTTGTGGGCTTGCGTTGCCGCGGTTTTGTTCGTTACACTGGGGCTGGCGCTCTGGCGGCGGGGATTGCGGATGTATTCGTCGGCGAGCTCATGATTTTTTATGCACAAATCAATTTTAGACATCACCGGTGATTTGATCCGCATTCGATCGACAGCGGATCGTCCGGCTGATTTGCACACGGCGGTTGATTATTGCGCGACATATTTTTCTGACCTTCCCGACATCGTGATTCGCCGCTATGAATATAATGGTAAGCCGTCGATCGTTGTTTCGTTTGACGACGCGCGTGAATTCACGGTGATGATGGTTGGGCATCTCGACGTGGTGCCGGCGGCGCTTGAATTATTTGAACCGCGGATTGTGGACGGTCAACTTTTGGCGCGCGGGGCGTGCGACATGAAAAGTGAGGTGGCGGTGATGCTGGAAATTATGCGCGATTTGCACGCCACGGGCATGCGTCCGTCTGTCGCGCTCATGCTCACGACTGACGAAGAAACGAGTGGGCGTGATGGTACCGGATATTTGACGCGCGAGATTGGATATCGGTGTCGCGTTGCGTTGGTGCCGGATAGTGGTGAAACGCCCGAGCACATTGTTTTGAAAAGTAAGGGCGTGTTGCATCTGCGCATTCATGCGCGCGGGTTGACGGCGCACGGGTCACGGCCGTGGCTCGGGGTCAACGCGATTGAATCATTGTTCGAGACGTATCAAAAAATTAAAGCGCTGTTTCCGCCGACCGATGATCCGGATCGATGGTACAGCACGTGCATCATCGGCACGATTGCGGGCGGCAGCGCGACGAATCAAATTCCGGATTGCGCAACCGGCGCGATCGACATTCGTTTCACGGAACAATATTCGCTCGACGAGTTGCTCGAAAAAATTCGCGCGATTGCGGGCGACGCCGAGATCGAAATTTTGTCGACTGGCGCGCCGATGTATACGGACATGACGAATAGTTTTGTGATGTTGTATGCGGAGGCGGTGCGTGGCGCGCTCGGTGTTGATGTTGCCGAAGAGATTACCCATGGCGCGACCGACGGACGATTTTTCGCCGCGCTCGGTATTCCGGTCATCACCTCGCGCCCGTGTTCCGGCGGCCAACACAGCCCGAGCGAATGGCTCGACATTGCGAGTCTCGGCGATTTCAAAAAAGTTTACGCGGGGGCGATTGAAAAGTTTTTAAGTGTTTGACGAAAAGTTTATCTCACGTTAAACTTCAACTATATGCGAGGCACGACTATTTTCGTCCCGCCCGTTGATTCGTCTGAAGCGTGGGAAACAATTGTTGATTTCACCAAAATAAAACGAGGCGGCGTTTTGCTCGAAGATATTTTAAAGCGATTGTAGACCCAATTTTTAAGATTATGTTCAGCTTTCAAACTCCCATCGTAGCTCTCATTTTTGTAACGTTTTTTTAATTTTCGAGCGTATTTTTTGATGTCGACCACTTCCGTCAGTTCGCGAGTGGTATAAACAGCGGATCCGCCATCTCTGGCGGATCCTCGGCGGCACAATAACGACACGACGTCGCCAAGTGCAAATGTAGATCGAGTATAAAACGAATCAACGGTGTCGTCAAGCGCTGACCAAATCAATAGTCATATTTTCCCTTCTCCCGCATCACGCATCGATAAATCTGCTCGAGCAAAATCGCGCGCGTCATTTGGTGGGTGAAGGTGAGGGGTGAGAGCGACAGCTGTTCGTTCGCGCGCGCCAAAACTGATTCGTGTAGCCCAAGCGGTCCTCCGATCACAAAAATAATTTCTTGTTTACGACGCCAACCTTCGAGCGCGTCCGCGAATTTTTTTGTGTTGGGTGTTCGCGCGTCCGGATGCAGCGTAATCACGTGCGCGCCCGGCTTCATATATTTCACAATTGTGTGCGCCTCTTGCAATGTGATCCGCTCGACGTCGTCATTTTTTGCAATCGGCGTTTCAGCAACCTCAACAACACGCACCGGCAGATACGGCCCGAGCCGCGTTACGTACATTTCGCACACCGTGCGCCACGGCTCTTTGAGTTTACCGATTGATAGAATCGTCAACATATATCTATTTTATCATGCCTTACTTATCCCCACATTACCCCCTCTTGACAAAGATTATAGCCTCATATAAAATTATCACACTCTCAACTGAATGATGTTCCCATGTAGTGGCCACGGCCCCTACCTCTGGTCCGCTCGAAAGGCGGACATTTTATTTGGAAGCGACTGACTGTGAGAGCCAAAATGAACTTTGACAATTGAAGATGATTACATGGTAAAGGGCAATTTGTAAGCCGAAGCATCAAGCATGTCTTGGTGCTTCAATGTAAGTAACGTGCACTAAGGGTGTACGGTGGATGCCTTGCTAAATATAGACGATGAAGGACGCCGCAGCGGGCGAAAATCACGGGAAGGTCGCAAGCAACCTTTGATCCGTGAGTATCCGAATGGGGAAACCCACGTTGACGCGAGTCAGCGTATCCTGCAGTGAATACATAGCTGCTGGAGGACAACCCGGGGAAGTGAAACATCTCAGTACCCGGAGGAAAAGAAATCAATAGAGATTCCCAGAGTAGTGGCGAGCGAAATGGGAACAGCCTAAACACACATTTAACGAATGAAGATAAGGGTCGTCTTCGGACAATCATGACTTCAGGAAAGGGTTAGGCCGATGTGATGTGTGAGTTGTGGGACGCTATGCGAAAATTCCTAATAATTTTCCATGAGCATAATTGATATATAGAAGAACGAGCTGGAAAGCTCGGCCAGAGCGGGTGATAGCCCCGTATTCAAAATATTTCAATTCTCATGCGTAGCGCTCCCAAGTAGGGCGGGACACGTGAAATCCCGTTTAAAACTAGGACGACTATGTTCTAAGGCTAAATACTATATTTGAGCGATAGTGAACAAGTACCGCGAGGGAAAGGTGAAAAGCAGCCCGAGAGGGCGATGAAATAGTTTCTGAAACCGTACACTTACAAAGAATCAGAGCCCAAGAGCCCGCAAGGGATTTCTGGGTGATGGTGTGCCTATTGAAGAATGAGCCAACGAGTCAATCGTCTGTTGCAGGTTAAGGTCCTATGGACTGGAGCCACAGTGAAAGCGAGGATTAATAGTCCGTTTGTAGCAGCGATTGTACCCGAAACGGTGTGAGCGACCCATGGCCAGGCTGAGTGTTTTAGAAATAAAACAGGAGGGCCGAACCAACCAGCTGTGCAAAACTGGTGGATGAGCTGTGGGTAGGGGAGAAATTCCAATCGAACACCGTGATAGCTGGTTCTCCTCGAAACATCTTTAGGGATGGCCTC
>JAHFHU010000030.1 GCA_023246755.1 Candidatus Magasanikiibacteriota bacterium | reverse complement strand
TGTCTCTGTGGCACTTTCCGTCAGGAGGTTTTCGCGGGCGCAGTATCTGGGTTGCCCCAGACCGCGCGTCGTTTATACCCCGCAGAATGCCTGGCCGTTAGCCAGCATCACGACTGCCACGCGTTACCGCGCGGAGGGTGTCCGGACTTTCCTCCCTGCTGCGTTGCCTTGCGACAAGCAGCGTCGGGCACTCATCCGGTGTCAGTAGTTCGAGTATTTAATCATGTTTCGAACGAAAAGTCAATGGCAAATTTAAAAAAAATCACCCGCACCAGTTATTACCAGTGCGGGGCTGTGGCGACGCGTACACGCCGCGAGTTCAAGATTCAGAATTCAAGGAGCTCGAGTTCTCAAGACTCAAGTCTCACTTAGGATACCGGACGGAGCAAACGCCGATGTCGCCGCCGCGGTAGTCATCCCAGAAGTCGTTGATGCAGAGCCCGCCCTGATCGAAGCCGCCGACGTAGACCCGGTAGCCGCTGGAATCCACGTCCTTGCAGCGAACGTACACGCGCTCGAAAAGCCACTCGCCAGTCGTGAGATGCAGCGCGGTGGTTGCGAACACCACATCGCGGGCCCATGGATTCTCTTCGCCCTGCGGGATCATCGCGACCTGCTCATCATAGGTCTTGAAGATCGAATTCTCGATGGGCTTCTTGCGAAGCAGGAACCAGCGACACTCAACCGACACCCTCGTGAACAGTTTGCTGCACAGATCTTCGTCGGCCGCCGAATGGAGTCACTTTATGTTGTTTCCACTCGCCTTCGCCCGAATGTCGTTGATCGACAGCGGGAAACCAGCGAAGAGTACATGCGTGTCCTTGCAGTCGCGCAGCGTTTCCTCGCTAAACGGAATGACCGACAGCTTTTCGAGTTGGGCTTTGGTCCATTTTACGCTGTAGGCTTTTGCAATCTCGGCTTCTCCCAAAAAATTGGTGCCCATAATTGCACGCTGCTCAGCATGGAGCGTTGAGAGGTCCGGCGATTCGACCGCCACTACCTTCGGCTTCTGCTGCAACGCGTGGCCTGCATGCTTCTTCATCACCGCAGCGACCTCATCAATCCACGTCTTGTCCGCGAGCGCAAACAGCGCTGTGAGTGTTGCGACCGTGGTACCACGCTCCGACAAAGCTTGGCCAAACTTATTCAACAAATTTTTACTCAGCATGACTTTTCTCCCTACTTCTTGTCCCAGTTCCGCTGGAACCCCCGGTCTTGTCGCCCCGAACAGTTCGGGGCGGCCAGCGAAACTCTAGCAGAATTTGGGTGTTTGGTCAATGATTGACAGCAGCGAGGCTTTATCGTATAGTTTCTACAGTGCTTGGATGGGTTCGCCCTGTCACGGCTGTCCGCTGTAACCAAGCATTAACAAAACACTGCCATCGCGGCAGTTTTTTGTTAATCAGCCTCCGGGTTACCAAAACCCAATAATCGATTTTTGCCATCACTTTTCCAATACGGAATAATACTCCAAAAATACAGCTCCCCGCTATTCACCCGCTTGACGATGACACGCACACGGACGTCATCAATAACCGCGATAAATTCATAGTATGTTCTTTGAACCGCAATCAGCTCTGTTTTACTATTTCGACGAACATGTTCAAATCCTTGCCGACAACTTATCGCTTGAATAGTCCCCGATCGTTTTAAAATCAGTGGCGCCACATGCAAAAGTTTGTAGCGCATGCATTGATCCTGTGCAACACGTTCCACCGCATCGCCCTTAAACTTCAGATGTTTCAAGCCTTGCGCGTTAAAATGCACAAGATCATTAAAATAGGGACATCGCACTGATGCGAAACTTTTATACAACTCTTCAGCGCATGTCTTTAAAAATTCAAAGTTTTCTAAATTGATGTTCATACCCCCCATTGTTACTAGCCCGTTGTAACACGCAAATTTTAGTGTGTCAAAAATAAAAAATTTCTGTTACAATGCCCACACTATGAAACCAGCCGGAATACATTTCAAAAAATTAATTCTCGTGTGCACCAACGAGCGCGAAAACGGCGACGAATGTTGCGCGGCGCGTGCGAGCGTTGCGTTGCACGCGAAGGTTAAGGCCGCAATCAAGGTGGTGGACCCGAGCGTGCGCGTGTCGCGAACCGGCTGCCTCGGCAACTGCGCAACTGGCACCACAGTCGTGATCATGCCGGACAATATCTGGCTCGGCGACGTGCAAGAAAGCGACATTCCGGAAATTGTGCGGATGGCGCTGGCGTGATTTGACAACGTTTTTGCGTGGTGATATTCTTGGCTTGAAGATTCGCGGACGTGGTTTATAAACCACACCTGTCCCGGGTCTACAAAAAAGGTTTCGGCCGTGGTTCATATACCACAAATTGGCGGAGGCCTTTTTTGTTTACCCCTCCATAATTTTGCCCGAGCTTACATCAAAGCACAAATGCACGCAACTTTTTGCGCCGGACTTTGTAATCCGGAATCGCCCGCGCAACGAGCGCCCAAAACCGCGCACCATGATTGTGCTCAGCGAGATGCGCAAGTTCATGCGCGACAATATAATCCGCAAGCTCAGACGGAATTTTGATGAGGCGATAATTAAATGCGAGTCGGCCATCGCTCGAACAACTCCCCCATCGCCCGCGCGCATTGCGCACAGAAATTTTTTTGAACGCGAAATTGTACTGCACATTTAACTCTGCAACTTTCGCCGTCACAAATTCGAGCGCAATTTTTTTGTGTTTTTTAAAATCCGCAGGCGAGCCGCGCAAATCAATAATCGGCCCGCGCCGCTCCATGCGCGCACGCTGCGTTTCGATCCATTCACGATGTTCGGCAACAAAAATTTTGATGAGCCTTTCGCTCACTCGCTGCGGCGCAATTACAACCACACACCCATCATGATGCACCGAAATTCTCACGCGCCGCGCCCGCGCGCTACGCTGCAACTCATAATCCATAAACGCATTCTAAACTTTTTTCAGAAACTGCGCCATCGATTGACGCGACCGCGCCAGCCCTGCTACACTCTCCCTATCTGCTATGAAAAAAATTGAACTCGCTCTGACCGCCATTCTCGTTCCGCTCGACGCACTCATGCTGCTCACCGCCGCAATCACGGCGTACGGCTTCCGCTTCACCGAATTTGCCGTTGGGATCCGCCGCGTAACATTTTATCTTCCGCTCGCTGACTACCTCAAAATTTTATTCATCATCGTGCCGCTCTGGATTTTAATTTTCGCCGCGAACGGCCTGTACTCGATCGACACCAACCAAAAATATTCGAACGAACTCACGCGAATTTTTTTCGCGTGCACGGTCGGACTCGCCGCAATCACGGTGTACATTTTTTTCCGCGGCGAATTTTTTAATTCGCGTTTCATTGTTTTGGCGGCGTGGATCGGCGGAATTTTATTTGTATCATTCGGCCGTTTGCTCATGCGGATCACAAAACTAATTTTGTATCACTACGGTCGCGGTGTGCGTCACACGGTTTTGATCGGATCCGGCCCGATCACGGACCGCGTCTCCGATATTTTTTCCAGCCAAAGCTCACTCGGCTACAGCGTCATCGCGCGCTACCCAATCTTCAACGAAAAAATTCGCAGCGAAATTCTGGAACTTGACCGCGCACAAGAAGTCGACGAAATTATTTTGACCAATCCATCAAGCTCGCGCGAAGAAACGCTGACGATTCTCGCGTTCGCAGAAGAAAATCATTTCACCCTCAAATATTCCGCTGATCTTTTTTCAACACTCGCGCCCAACATGCGCATGTCAACAATCGCCGACGTGCCACTCATCGAATTTCGCCGCGCGCGCCTCGACGGCTGGGGCAAAATTTCCAAACGCGTGTTTGATCTGATCGTCGGTGGACTTAGCATCGTCATCGTATCGCCCATCATACTCGCTGTTGCGATTATGATTGCGTCAGAAACCGGCCAGCCGCTCTTGTTTAAAAACACGCGCATCGGTTATCGTGGCCGAAAATTCAGCACATTCAAATTCCGCTCGATGTTTCAAAAATTTTGCACCGAAGACAACGCGAGCGCGATTAAATTCGAAGAATCGCTCATCGAAAATAATAACTCCAAGGAAGGCCCGATCTACAAAATCGTGGGCGACCCGCGCGTCACGCCGGTTGGCCGCTTCATCCGCCGCTGGTCGCTCGACGAATTGCCACAACTGTTTAATGTGGTGCGCGGCGAGATGAGCCTCGTTGGTCCACGCCCGCACCAGCCGCGCGAAGTTGCAAAATATTCGCCCGAAGACCGGCGCGTCCACGCCGTCAAACCCGGCATCACCGGCCTCGCGCAAATCTCCGGCCGCAGCGACCTCTCGTTCGAAGACGAAATTCGCCTCGACATGTTTTACATCGAAAACTGGTCCGTTGTCATGGACTTATTTATTTTGGTAAAGACGCCGTTTGCGGTTTTTAAGAAACGGAAGGTGGAATAAAATTGACAAAAATTTTACCCAGGAGTACTTTTAAAATACTCCCACTTCAATAAATTGTTTAAGGGGCTGAAACTCGTAAACAGACCACCGCAAGGTGGTCTGAAGTCGTTTTAAGGCTCAAAATTCAGTGACTATTGACTTTAAACAACGCATGAACTATATTTTATTCATCTCTTGCTGTGGAGTAATTCGTTGAAGAGAGAGACTTGAAACGGCCCGCTTCGGCGGGCCACAGCCATTTTAAAGACTAATCCGGAATTTTTTCGTACGCGGTCACGAGCCATTTTTTTTCGGACTCATGCCATGTCAAGCTGATTATTGATTTAATATTTGGCTCATACAAAACAATAATCCTATCATCCAACTTTTGAAGGATTTTGCTACGCTGAATCAACTCATGAAGTCGCGAAACGATGTTAGGATGTTTCTCTAAAATATGTGCAAGTCCATAACCATTGGCCCCTCCGGTACCAAAAACTAAATCAATGTGACCAATTTCATGGTGATACAAAGCACTGTGAACTTCTCCCCGCCCTACACGCAACAAAAAATTCACTGCGTCCTGCCCGCGAATGCCAGAATATATTGGCCCAAATTCTCCAACTCCACGTTCAAAAATCACGTACCCAAACAATCGCACCTTCCTGTGCGTCATCATAGATCTTAAAATTTATCCGCCGCAGTGCGACGTACAAACTACTGGGTTCCACGAATCAAAAAATTTGTCAATGCCTCTCGTTGTGGATATTTTATAAAAAAGTCCCCGCCGATCCGCTAAAATAGCAAATCGGCGAGGTTGTTTCGTGAAGCCTGTCGGTGCTACCACCTCTCGACCAAAACTAAACCCTGCAAAATCCAGGAACATCACAGCCTTTCGACCAGGAACCCCTACTAGCACTCACGTATGCGCGAAGCCGACCATTGTTGAAGTACAGACACGGCTCACGTAGATTATTCTGGAAATCTACGTACGATGAGCCAATGAGTGGCATTGCCAGTCCTTCACGCATCAATTCCGGTTCGGCCTTGGCCAAAGCAAAACCCATGCGCTGGAAAAAACATTGGAGACCCCGGCCACACAAAATGCCTACCGCCGAAATCGAATATGTGAAGCGGCCCATCTTTTCAAGACCAAACCACACCTCCGACATACCGAGTTCCCATGGTTCAGGCTCAGGAAAGAACGTCTCGATGTCGTTGCTCCAATCGCCCTGCTCGATTTTGAGAGTCTCGCGCCACGATTTCAACGGCCGATCCGGCTCGAGCACGAGGTGCTTGAGGCCAGCGTTGTCCGGTGCACCCGCAACTTGCTTGCCGTCCGGACAGCATCAGCAATTTAGGCCTCTTACCATCGATAAGTTCCTGGATGCCGCCGAGTGCGAAATCCTCGCTGAGCTTGCCTTCAGCAACGAGACGGGCCAGATCCGTTGCACGATGCGTAACCCGACCAAAACTTGCGTAGTCAAAATCCTGCTGTGGCATGACAACACCCCCTAATCACATCGATCACACAGTCGTCTCGGCAACACTTGCCTTTTGACAACGACCGATGACTGCTTTAGCTTTCCACCGCCGCAGTACTACTTTTTTACATTAATTTGAGGATTTCGTCAATCTACGCACAAACTACAGCAAGTTTAAATTCGGGTTAAGCAGGCTGTGGCACACCGCACGTGCGAGTTGCTGTACTCTCGAGCGGAAGTGTGGCGTGCCACAGCCTGCTCAAGGGGAGTTCAAATGTGTTTGTATTTTATGTGCAGATATGACAAGATATCCCCCATGAAGATTGCCCTCGTACACGATTTTTTGTCCCAGAACGGCGGAGCAGAGCAGGTGCTCTCGGTGCTTGTCGAAATGTACCCCGAAGCGCCGATTTTTACGTTGTTTGCGGAGCGCGCGCGGTTTCCGGCGCTCAAAAACGCGGATATTCGCGAATCCATCATTGCGCACCTGCCGTTTGGACGCCGTCACTACCAATGGTACCTCCCGCTCATGCCGCTCGCGACCGAGCTGTATGATTTATCCGAATTCGACGTCGTGATTTCGTCCGTTTCCGCGTTTGCCAAAGGCGTGATCACCCGCCCGGACGCAATCCACATCTGCTACTGCCACACCCCAACCCGATTTCTCTGGAGCGACGCGCATTCCTATGTTGAAGGCCTC
>JAHFHU010000029.1 GCA_023246755.1 Candidatus Magasanikiibacteriota bacterium | reverse complement strand
TTTATCCACCGAACTCAACGGCGCCGACCTACGCGCACTCGCCGAACGTATCCATGGGCCGGTTTTTGTTGCCGTACACGACTACTGGTTTCGCGCCGACGCCATCCGCGACGAAGCCCACATCGCCGGCGTAGACAAAATATTTCGGTTCGACGGAATTACCGTTTTTGAATTTCGATAAAAATAAAACGTATCATCCCGAGCCGGTAGCGAAGATGATACGTTTTAGTTTTCGCTTAGTACATTCCCTGCCCTGCGCCCGCGTGACCGTGATCATCCGCTTCTTTCTTCGGCTTTTCCGTAATGATCGCTTCGGTCGTGAGCAAAAGCCCCGCGATCGATGCTGCGTTTTGCAGTGCCGAGCGCGTCACTTTCGTCGGATCAACGATGCCAGCCACCAACATGTCCTCATACACATCCGTCGCTGCGTTGTAACCAATCGCGCCATCGCGCTTTTTAACTTCTTCAACAATGACCGCACCGTCCTTGCCGGCATTTTGGGCGATCTGACGCATGGGCTCTTCGACTGCGCGACGAATGATGTTCAAACCAATCTGCTCGTCACCCGTCAATTTTAGATCGTCGAGCGCACGTCGTGCACGCACGAGCGCAACACCCCCACCCGGCACGATTCCTTCTTCGATGGCCGCCTTCGTTGCCTCAACCGCGTCTTTGATCCGATCTTTCACCTCCTTCATTTCGGTTTCCGTTGCCGCACCAACTTTGATAACCGCAACGCCGCCGGCCAACTTTGCCAATCGCTCCTGCAATTTTTCGCGATCAAATTCTGAATCTGTTTGTTCAATTAATTTTTTGATTTGCATCACGCGCTCGTTAACCGCTGTCTGTTCACCCGCGCCATCAACGATCGTTGTCGTTTCTTTGGTCGCAACAATTTTTCGTGCGCGCCCAAGATCCGTCAATTCAACTTTGTCGAGTTTCAGCCCGACGTCTTCGGTGATCACGCGTCCGCCGGTCAACACCGCGATGTCCTGCAACATTTCTTTGCGACGATCCCCAAAACCCGGCGCCTTAATTGCGAGCACATTAAACGCGCCGCGCATTTTGTTGAGCACCAATGTTGTGAGCGCTTCGCCGTCAACATCTTCTGCAATGATCACCAATTCTTTGCGGCCGGTCTGCGCAATTTTTTCAAGCACCGGCAAAATATCCTGAATCGACGAAATTTTTTTGTCCGTGATAAGCATCGGCACATCCGAATATTCCGCCTCCATGCGCTCCATGTTCGTCACCATGTACGGTGAGCTATAGCCCTTGTCGATGCGCATGCCTTTCACGACTTCCGTTTCAATTCCAAACGACTGTCCTTCTTCAACCGTGATCACCCCGTTCTCGCCAACTTCTTTAATTGCTTGTGCGATGGTCGCGCCGATCGTACTGTCATTCGCCGAGATTGACGCAACTTGCTGAATCGCATCGCCCGCGACCGGTTGCGAAATTTTATTTTTTAATTCGTTCACAATCGCTTCAACTGCTTTTTCAATGCCACGACGAATCCCAAGTGGCGACGAACCCGCCGTCACATTGCGTAAACCTTCGTTCAAAATCGCCTGTGCTAAAACCGTCGCAGTCGTTGTGCCATCACCCGCAACATCATTGGTTTTCGAGGCGACTTCTTTAACAAGCTCCGCACCCATGTTTTCAAATTTATCTTCGAGTTCAATTTCTTTTGCAACGGTCACCCCATCTTTCGTGATGGTTGGCGACCCAAAACCGCGATCCAAAACTACATTGCGCCCTTTTGGCCCCATCGTCACTTTCACCGCATTTGCCAAAATATCAACGCCGCGTTTGAGCGCCGCGCGTGCCTGCTCGTCGAATAACAATTGTTTTGCTGCCATAAAATTATTTGGTTACAATCGCGAGCACATCTGACTCGCTGATGACGAGAAATTCTTTGCCGTCGACTTTGACTTCGTCGGGCGCGTATTTTTTGAACACGACGATGTCGCCAATTTTGACTGACATCACCGCGCGCTGACCATTTTCAAGAAGCTTGCCCGGACCGACCGCGATCACTTTTCCTTGTTGTGGTTTTTCGCCCTGCGCCGTATCTGGAATGATGATGCCTGACGCGGTTGCCTCGTGCGCCGGTGCTGACTCGACAATGAGATGGTCGTGAAGTGGTTGAAGCATAGTTTTTTTGTTGTTAGCACTCCCCTGAATGGATTGCTAAAAGCATCTTAATCGATGGGTGGAAAATCGTCAAGATTATCAACAGTTTACCCACACTTTACACATAAATTAAATAGGTTATACTCGCATTAATAATTCACTTACAATTTTTATATGTCCAAGGAGGATTTGGAACAGATCAAAAATGTTGTTGAAGCTGTTGTCGATGCCAAAATCGAGGAAAAAGTCATCCCCCGTTTTAAGCGAATCGATGAAAAACTTGAGGAGCATGACATGTTATTCGAAGCAATTATTTTTACGCTTGATCGCCATAGTGAGCGTCTCGATGTGATTGAAAATGATATCGTCGAACTCAAAGCCGATGTTTCTGAACTCAAAGCAGACATGAAGGAAGTTAAGGGGGACATCCGCGTTATTAAGGCTGACATCCGTACCATTAAATCTGGACAACAAACGCACGAGATTCGATTCGATCAAATCGAAGAAAAAGTTTTTGCGTAGCGCTCGACACGGAACCCAATTGATCGTCCCTCAGAGCATTTGAATTCACTACGCGACAACAAATTCAAATGTAATCTTAGTGTCACCAATCTGAACTTCGGTGCCACCAGTCAAATCACCAAATTCAAACACAGAAACAGTTTGCTGCTTGAGCGCGGCCGCATGTTTCTGAATAAGTTGTTGGAGCGCATCGGGCGCAGAAACTTTAATGGTCGCTTGCTGGCCCGGTTTGAGCCCCGCATCTTTGCGCGCTGCGTTGATGTGACGAATCAATTCACGCACCATACCTTTTTCACGCAGCTCTGGGGTAAGCGCCGTATCGAGTGCAAGCTCTGCACCAACCGCAACCAATTCAACATTAATTTCTTCCTGCAAAATTTCAAACAGTGGCGCAAGCGCGCGCGCGGTTTCCGGAACGGTCAATTTTCCGAGCACCTGACGAATCGGAATGCCCGATTTTGCGCGAAGCTCAAGCGCTTTTGTTACGAGCGCACGAACTAATTCCATATTTGACAACACACTTTCATCAACCACAACCGTCACCGGCCATGACTCCAAATGAACTGATCGATCCGCGCCTTCAATCTCGCGATGTAACGCATCCGCAATCATTGGGGTAAACGGCGCAAACAATTTCGCGAGTGTGACTAGCGTGTATCGAAGCATCGCTGCCGCAGCCGCTGCATCGTCGCCACCATTTTTAAAACGACCACGCGATCGACGAACATACCACGTTGACAGGTCGGTCACGAATGCGGTGAGCTCTCGCGTTGCGTTAGTGAGTTCGTACGCATCGAGTTGTTCCGTCACATAATTCACGGTTTTTTGTAGTCGCGCTTCAAGCCATGCATCAAGCGGATGGTTCGTGTTGCGCTCGGCAGCAACGTCCCCTGTATACAACTTATAAAACTCAAGCACATTCCACATGATCAGAAATACTTTTTTTACAATCTCATCAACTGATTTTTTGTCGAACAATTTTGGATCCCCCGGCTGCGATGTTGCGTACATGAAAAATCGAGCTGGATCCGCACCGAACTCATTAAAAATTTCCCACGGATCAATGATGTTGCCCTTTGACTTTGACATCTTCACCCCCTTGCCATCGAAAATATGCGAAATGCACACCACATTTTTGAATGGCGCTTCAAGTTCGAGTAAAGTCGCAACCGCAACCAACGTATAAAACCAACCACGCGTTTGATCAATTGCTTCCGAGATGTAGTCCGCGGGAAAATGTGATTCGAACTTCGCGCGCTGCTCACCATCCGCTCCCCATTGATACCCCCATTGCGCAACAAACATCGCGCCCGAATCAAACCACACGTCAGCAACTTCTTTGACGCGTGTCTTGCGCGCGCCACACGCACATGCATACGAAATGTCATCAACAAACGGTCGGTGCAAATCATCGGGCGCAACCATCCCCTTCGCACGAATTTCTTCGCTCGACCCCAACACGTCAAACTCACCACATGAATCACATTTCCAAATCGGAAGTGGCGTGCCCCAATAGCGTTCGCGCGAAATCGCCCAATCTTTAATATTTTTGAGCCACTCACCAAAACGCCCGTCCTGGATGTGGTCGGGAACCCAATGAATTGTTTCATTGCGCTTTTGCATTTCACCGGACAACTCCGACATTTTGATGAACCATGAATCTTTTGCGTAATAAAGCAGTGGCGTCGAGCAGCGCCAACAAAATGGATATTCGTGTTCGTATTTTTGCGAACGCAGAAGTAGTCCACGCTCCTGCAAATCTGCGATCACTTCTTTTTCAATTGTTTCAGATTTCACAAATTTCCCCGCCCACTTCGTCACGAATGGCAAAAATTTTCCTGCTTCATCAACGGTGTGCAATTTCGGCAATCCAACTTTGTGACCGAGTTGATAATCGTCTTCGCCGTACATCACCGCCGTGTGAACAATGCCCGTTCCGTCCGTTGTCGTCACAAAATCTGCGGCGTAAACTTTGAACGCAGTCGCGCGCTCCGCCGAATTAATTTCATTCGCGAGAAAATCAAAAAGCGGCTCATATTCACTCCCGACCAATTCAGAACCTTTCATGCGCTCAACAATTTGAGGATTTTGTTCGCCTTCAAAAACTCGCTCGACGAGTGCTGCTGCCAAAATATAATATTCTGCTCCGACCGCAACTTTTACGTAATCAACATCCGCACCAACCGCAAGCGCAACGTTCCCCGGCAATGTCCATGGCGTTGTCGTCCAGCCGAGAAAAAAAGTATCCGCGTATGAAATCATCCGAAACTTCACAAACACCGATTCATCCGTCACCGTCTTATACCCTTGCGCAACTTCGTGACTCGACAACGCTGTTCCACACCGCGGACAATGTGGCACAACTTTGTGCCCTTGATAGAGCAGCCCCCGCTCGTGCACGCGCTTCAAAACTGACCACAACGATTCGATGTAATCGTTCGTATAGGTAACGTATGCATTTTCAATATCAACCCAATACCCCATGCGGCGCGTCATCTTGATCCATTCATCCAAATATGTCCAGACGCTTTCTTTGCATTTTTTGTTAAATTCAATAATCGATGCGTGAACATCGCCCACAACCAAATTTTCGATTTGTGGTTTGCCCGAAATGCCGAGCGCTTTTTCAACCTGCAACTCGACGGGAAGACCGTGCGTGTCCCAACCGCCTTTGCGATCAACAAACCGACCACGCATCGTTTGATAGCGCGGAATCGCATCTTTGAACGCACGTGAAATCACGTGGTGGATACCCGGCTTGCCGTTTGCGGTTGGCGGGCCTTCAAAAAAAACAAATGGCTTGCCGCCCCGCGTTTTTTCAAGCGTTTTTTCAAAAAGCTTCTCAGCTTCCCACGTGGTAAGCATCTTTTCTTCCAATTCCGGAAATTTTGGGGTTGGCATACTCAAAAAAGTTTGTTAGACCAACTTTACTCACTTTTAAAACAAATGTCCAGATTTTAAAAACTTCATACAAACACCTACGTTTGTTTTGTATATGAAATATGTTATCATGGCGCCATGAAATTATTTTGCTCAAAACAAGATTACCCGGCAATAGCACTCTTGGTTGTCACGATTTTTTTTCAGCTTTTCATACTCACCTTTCACATCTCAGATTCGTTCATCATGGGCGGCGTTTTGCTTAATGGAAATCAAGCGTTTTGGCTACACCATGCTAAATTAACCAATTCGGTCGGCATGATAAAAAGTGTTGGAGGAATCGTTAGTTCAGTCGATTCTCCTGAAGCTCGGCGCGCGCAACCAAAAACATGGTACGACAACCACCCGCAATTTATTGGACTGCCCCTGCAACTCTGGACGAGGATTTTTGGATACAGCGAGTGGGTTCCGCGCCTATTCGCGACACTCTTTACCATCAGCTCTTCAATACTTTTTTGGCTTGCAATCAAACAACGTCATCCGGCAATCACCGCATCTTTCTTTGTATTGTGCTGGTCAGCGTTGCCGATCATAATTCAGTTTGGTTCCATGACGGATCAGGAAGTTTTGGTAACTTTTTTTATCGCGCTGAGTTGGTACGCACAGGAAAAATATTTAACTGCACATAAATGGTCTAATGTATGGATGATCGCGGTGATTGGAATGATCTGGTCCGACTGGTCTGGGTTTATTTTTGCCGGTTTCTATGCAATTATTCATTTTTGGTTGGCCAAAGAAAATGTCTCGCACAAAATTCTTTTTAAAAAAACACTGCTCGGCATCATTATTGGTTTTTGCATAATTTTCGGGCAACGCGCACTGCAATCACTGATTACACATGATTTTTTTTCGTATATAAAAGCGCTTCACGGTCTTTACAGCTCAAGAAGTGACTCAGGCGGCGACGGCTTTTGGATTCGATGGATCTACTCCCATATACATTTTTTGCATATAAACTTTCAATACGGATCCGCAGCTATAATTATAATTTCATTGTTTTTTCATAAAAAAATTTCTGAACTCATTCACCAATCAAAAAGCCCCTTGTTTTTATTTGCTTTTGTAACGGCAATCGGCGGGTTGATTTACTGTATCACTTTTTCACATCTTACCATTTGGCATTTATATTTCCAATATTATTACACGTTTATCGTTGCGTTTAGTGGCGCTTGTCTTACAACAATTTTTTTAAAAAAAATAAATACACAATCAATTGCTATTATCATGATAATTATTATCATCGGTACAATGGTTTCGTCAGGATTTCAGATCACATATTCAAGTATAGTTAAATATAAAAACGAAGCCGACGAGGTTCGTTCATTCCTCGTAAGTTTAAAAAATATCAGCCCCGATAAAAAAATTTTTTATACAGGCAACGCAGGAGAATTTTTTGGCCTATACCTCACAAAATATTACACAGAACGAATTATATTAC
>JAHFHU010000028.1 GCA_023246755.1 Candidatus Magasanikiibacteriota bacterium | reverse complement strand
CTTTGGAGCGTGCATGCCAGAAGTACGAATCCGCGTCGCCGGTGTGAGTCAAGTTTTTGTAACCACGCCCTTTTGCAAGATAGTGGTTTGCAAACTCGACACACTGACCTTTGAGGCCAAACTCGCCGCGTGCACCTTCTCCGCTCGGACCGCCGCGATGACCGTAGACAGGCACGTCGCAAGTAAATCCGAGGAGGTCCCCGTTGCTCCATCGCCTACCGTCCGGCACCACCCCGATCACGCCGTCAACTTCCTTTTCGATGCGCGGAAATTGATCTTCATCGCCGAAAAGGAAGCTGGTGATGTGCGTTGGAATCAAAGGAATCGATAACCAACCCCGCGTCCAACCGATCGGTTTCTGATTTTGGACGAACGCGATCGACGCTCCTTTAGCCGCCATGCGTGTGTTTTTGATCTCCCACACATACACGACGTCGAAGTCTTGCGACATGTCGTCGTGCAGAGATTGAACTTTGAACGGAAAAGCAACATCAGCCTCATCGCGCCGAAAGAAATGGTATCCGAGCCAATTTTCTTTTTGCCTACCGAGCAGGAGCATCAGATGGCTGTTCTTGCCCGTGTTTGCTGCAAAAATTTTTTCATCCGAATGCGTCTGCTTGTAGTGGTAACCAACGACGAACAGACGGTCCGTTGTCCCGTTCACGATGAACGGGCGCAGAATCGCCGATAATTTTACCGGTGAATCGCGCGTCTCTTCGAGATGATGCTCGGTTTCGCTCACCGTTTTGAAGACAAAATCTTCACTCCGGTCGAACACGAGGTTGACCTGCTCGTCGTTGACGCGCGCAAATTCCCACGCGCTTGCGTTGCGGAGAATTTCAGTTCCCGCAAACGCGTTGACCGCAGTAATGACCGTACCGGCACAACGCGCTTCGTTCCACGCGTGCTGCGGGAGGAACGATGGGGTGAAATGTTCACGCCACGCGATCATTTTATCGGTGAGCCCCCGGATTTCCTCGGGCGTCCGGTGCGCCCCGGATACAATTGCTGCGAGCTGCTGTTTGTTCGTGACGCTGACGCGCCACCATGCGAACAGGCAAAAGCTCATAACGCCGATCAGCACTGCGCCGACGATCCGCGTCCGGCGGTTGAGAAATTTTTTCATTGCGAACTCCTTTTGTGTTTTGAGTTGTCGAAGGGCACGCTCATTCCACGTCACCGTTGACATGAAAAAGCGACTGATTATTATGTCAGAAAAACAGCGATTTGTCAATATTAAAAAGGACCCTTGGCGCACAACTCTGTTGAGAGCATGCGCTTTGGGTCCGTTGAGGGAGGGGGGCGTAGTGGGCTGTTTATTTTTTTATGAAATTTTTGATTGCTGTGAAATTTTTGATTGCTACCACCCCACCAAACACAAGTACGGTACAAACGAACACAAACCAGAACAGTTCTTCGCTTTGCGGATCTTTGTAGGTGTCCGCAAACGCCGTTGCCGCCGGCAGCGCCATGAGGGCAATGGCGGCGATCATGCCCGTGGTTTTTGCCATCGCATGGGCAGCGGGGCTGCTCGGGAGCAGTCGACCGATGAAGTTGAGTAGAACTCGTGCGACCATGAAGGCCGCGCCAACGCCGAAGACGATGAGGCCGAGAACCGAAAGCGCATTGAGAATCGTGTTCATTGAAGCTCCTGTTGTTGGTTTGTCCAACTTGTACCCGTAATCGCACAGCGCGACACGAAGTACGTTGAACTGTACAATATAGCACTTATTATCGTTGGTGTCAAGCCAAAACTCGCAAAATAGAAAAAAATTATAAAAAAACGACCCTCGGCATGCGCGGTTGGCACATGCGTCGGGTCGTATGATCGTGTTGGTGCCCGCCTATTTGAGGGGCTGACCGGACCGCCACCCCTCCACCAATTGAGTAAGGGTACCAATCACAACTAGTGCTTTCGGCGTCGCCGAGCAGCGATGAGTGAGACACCCATGCCTGCGATCGCCGCTAGAGCTACCGCGCTGTTCGAGGAATTGGCCGCGTTGGCATTGCAACCCGCTTCTTCAGCATCGGCACGACTTTCCTCACAACGAGCATCTCCGTAGCAATCACCGTCGTAGGGCGGCTCTGCGCAGCCCGCGGACACGGATGCGAAGATGAACACGGTCGTGACGAGCGCCGTCTTGAGTCCGCTGCCAATCTTGAGTGCCAACCAGTTCATTGGCCGAAAGAGCAGACAATGAAAAACCATCAGTTCGGCAGTTAAAACGAGTAAGAGTAACCCCCATTCGTTTGATCCGACCACGAACGTCGCGGTTGTGATGGCGTGTGTGTAGACGGTCACCGGAATCAACAGCACCGCAATCATCCACGCAATCCAGATCCGGTGTGGGAACACCTTCGCGCGCTCTGCCACGACCGCGGTCGAGGTGACGATGCGGATTGCGCATGCGATGACCAGCGCGGCGCAAATGAACAATGAAACGTAGACGAGAATTTCCTGATCCATGTTGCCCTCCAAGGCATTGATTGACGGATAGCCGTCGTGTCGGTCACAATCAAATTCGCAATGCGCGAATTCATCGCCGAACAAAATAGTATAATACAAATGTTCGGGTTTGTCAATATTAAAAATGACCCTTGGCGCACACTCTGTTGAGAGCGCGCGCCTTGGATCCTTTGGAGGTTTGGAGAGACGTCCTCACTCTTTGTTTGGGTAGGCCACCGCAGGTAACTCTGAAGCGAGTTGCTGACCCCTCGAGCGAGAAGAGTTGTCTGCGGTGGCCCATGGGTTGACAAAAAACCAAAATTCTGCTATATTACTCGGTTCCCACTGATGATAGGGGACCTGAAAATGCTCATAAATTAGCAAAAAAGCTAACAATATGACCACCATTCACCGACCAAATTCCCGACCAGTGGCGGCAACACTACTTGCAGTATTCGTTATTGCCACGGCAGTGACTGCCTTGGTTCAGGGTTTTAAGCCGACAACCGCATTTGCGGGCGCGGCGTTTCCGTTTAAGACAGAGGATCCGTTGCAAAACGGCCCTGTTGCAAAACCGTTTGTGTCCGGCAGCACGATGGCGTATGTGTCACTCTCGGAAACGGGCGGACAATATCTCCACGTTGCTGACTCGGCGCAGCACACGGACGTGAAAGCAGTGAGCTATCCAATCGCGGGTTCAACCGAAATTGGAATTTCCGGCAACTATGTTGCATGGAGCAATGGCTACAAGAACAAGTGGAATGTCTTCTTGTTCGACAAATACTCATCCAACACTCAGGTTATTGTGGATACCATGAATGAGCTCGGTCGTCCGTCAGTTGACGCGGGCCAGCTTACATGGCGTGAAGCTAACTTTGATCAGGGTGGTGCACAGATTAAGTACTACAACGTAGCAACTGCCGAATTTCGGACAGTTGTTGCGAGCAAGCAGTACACCAATCCTGTAATCGCAGGCAACCGTATCGCATGGTTTGAAACCAGCGTAAGCTGTAACAACGATGCGTACCGTTTGTGCAATCCAGATAATTCAGTGAAAAACCTCGTCGTTTACGACATTCAAAATAAATCTGTGCAAGTGATTGCGCAGAATGTCGACACTGTGTATGCACCTGCAATTTCGTCAACGCGCGTCGTCTGGACCGCGAAGACCAATGGTCATTATGACTTGTACCAATACGAATTTTCGATCGGGCAGGTTGTACGTTTGACCAGCAATGACACGGACGAAACATATCCGGTTCTTGCAAATGGCCGCATCGGCTATCTCGGAAAGTTACTCAACGACACACGTCGCATCGCGCATGTGTTCACGATTGCAACTCACGAAGATATCGCGATGACGTATAAAGGATTCAATCACGGTTGGGTCAGCCTTACGGATAACCGTATGGCATGGGTTGAGGTTCGTAAAGACAGTCGCATTAAGTTATATGATTTCGATCTCGCAGCATCGTCTGTTGACATCGACAATGACGGCTTGTCTCAAGAAACTGAACAAAAAATTGGTACGGACACAGAAATGAAAGACTCGGATGGCGATGGTATCTCTGATACTGACGAAATCGTACTCTTCCATACCAATCCAACCACCGTTGATTCGGATGCAGATGGCTTGACCGATTATCAAGAAATCTATCACTACAAGACAAACCCAACAAAGTTTGACACTGATGATGATGGGTATCATGACGGTCTTGAAGTAAAGACCAGCCACAATCCATTCAGCGCAGAAAAGCAGAAAGTCAACCCAAAGAAATTCTTTGTGTGGACCGCACCTGCTAAATAAAAAGACTGAGACTACTACTTGAGGCTATAACAAACTAAAATGCACCCGCGAGGGTGTGTTTTAGTTTTAACGAACGCGCAGATGTCCGATGTGCGCGCCGCCGACGGAAAAGTTGTCGGTCGTGTTTGCGGGGAGCGCGGTCGTGTTTGTTTCGAAATTTGCCCAGTATGGTTTGAGGACAATGAAAACGTCGCGTACAGCGGCGAATGTCGCGGCGTCGGTTAAAAGTTTTTCCGTGACGCCCCGATACATCGCGGGGAGAAAAAATTCTGTGTAGAGCGCGCCGCCGGTTGGGATGGGATAGAAATAAAAATCGTGTCGCGGAAGTTGGCGGTCAAAAAATCCGAACGTGGCGAGCGCCGCGGCTGATGTTGGTTGATCTGCGAGGACGATGTAGGGCACGCCCTGTGCACGCGCGTCGATCGCGCGCGCGATTTCAAAATCTTCGGCGCTCGTGTTGATTGCTTTGGTGCGGCTGACCGTGTTCCATGCGGGATACGCAACGAACCACGTTGCCGCAACACACACAACGCAGATCGCACCGATTATTTTTCGTTCGATGTGTGCGTGCGAACGCGTCAGGATGCGCGTGAAGCCCGCGGCCGCGAGTGGAATTGTCAGAATGTATGCGGCGATAAGCAAGCGTGACGCAAATGCCGATTGCTCGTATGCGATGATGTTGTCGATGTGTACGGCGCGGGTGAGGAGCGCGCCAAGAAAAATGAGCAGCGAGAGATGGAAGAGATTTTGTTCTTGATGTTCCCGCTCATTACGCGTCACGTATCCAACGAGCGCGGCAGCGAAGAGGAGGGCGGGCGCCGCGATGGTGACGATGTAGGCGAGGCGGGTGAGAACAAACGGCTGAAACGCCGCGATCGACGGCAGAAAAAGTTCGCGTAATGTTGACGGCGGAAAATAGTGAAGCGTTCCATGCGCACCGATCAATAAAATTGTCGCCGGTGAGAGTATGGTTGCGACGCTGACAAGAATATATAAAAATTTTTTGTGCGTCGGCGCGAGATCGATCATCATCCAAATTACGGCCGCAAGCGCGGGGATGCCCGAGAGTGGGTGGATTGTTGCGATGCCAAGCGCGATGAGGATGCGTAATATCCAACGGTGTGTATCGCGACGCGGAGTTGAGAGCCACAGCTCGCTGATGAGACCAAACAGCATGAAGTGGCCGAGCGCTTGGGGAGTTGCGGTGGTGAAAAGCGCGCTGAAGATGATGAAGAATGCGAGAAAAATGTACGGAGTTTTGTGAAAATCTTCGCGTGTGGTGCGGGCGGCGATGTAGATGGCTGTGAGGATGAGCGTGCCGAGGAGCGGTACGATCCATGAGATGAGGCCGAGAATGTCGGTGGAAGTTGGCGCGAGCGTTGCGATGAGCGCATGAAATCCGTTGTAGAGTGGGGTGATCGGCGTGATGGTTCCGTGGGTTAGCCACGCGCGGACCGTCGCACTATGCACGAAGACATCAAATCCAAATCCGCGGGGGAACATGAGCGAGTTGATTGAGATGAGTAAAAAAAATGCGCAAAATAAAACGCGCGCGGTGATTTTTTTTTGAATGATGCCGTATGCTGTGGCAGCGATTACGATAAATAGTGCGGCGATAAATTTTTTTGATACCGCTTGCCACGGACTGCCGATCCATCCGGATGCGGGATGTGTTGCGCCGTAATAAAAACACGCGACGATAAGAATAGACAACGCGCCATTGAAGAGATGAAAAATTTTATTGCGCGGTTCTGTGACGTAAATTTCCGGTGTGCTCGTTTTTTTTGTTAGCAAGAAAGCGGTTAATGCGAACGCAAGCACAAAAATAAGCGACGGCCACGCGCGTCCGGTCGGCCAACCCACGAGTTGATAGGACAGCGTGCCGAGTAGCGCCGTCAGCGCAGAAACTCCGAGTAGCGCGATGAGCGCGTTGCTTTTATGGGTGATCTGTCGTATGCTACGGAGCATAATGTGTAAATTTCATGGGAAAATATCAGCACGAAGTGTATCTGCACGACCGAATTTTGGATAAGTTGCTATTGTGGATTATCCCGCGATCCGTCACTCCTAACAGTGTAACATGGCTTCGCGTCATTTTGACCCCCGTTGTCGTTTACGTCAACTACGTGGGTAATTTTCATATCGGCATCCCGCTGTTTTTATTCACCGCATTTACGGACGCAATTGACGGTTCACTTGCACGAACGCGTGATCAAATCACCAATTTCGGAAAATTATTTGATCCGTTTGCGGATAAATTATTGATTGGTTCGATGATGGTTTTGTTATTATTTCAACATGTTAATTCACGTGTTGCTTATACCGTAATTGCTGTTGAGATTGTTTTGATGGTTGCGGCAACAGTCTGTCGATTGATGGGAAAAGTTTTGCAAGCAAACGTGTGGGGTAAAATTAAAATGATGCTGCAAGTTTTCGCGGTATGTTTAATTTTGGTCGGGATGACATCGGGCAACACATTTTTGTTTATCGCCGCGACATGGATTTTTGGTGCAGCCGTTGCGTTTGCGATCGTGAGTTTATTTTTTCACGGCATATGATTGCGTTGTGGCAGCGAGCACCGAAACATATTTTGATGGGGCTCGGTTTGTTCATCGCACTTGTCGGAACGACCGTGTATTTTTTTCACGGCGCGGTGAATTCTCCGGATGAAGCGGCGAACAGGATATTCATTTCGTCGTGGCGCGCGCATTCGTCGTTATTTGTTGCGTTGCCCATTCCGCAAACGCATGTGTATCCTTTGTTTCCACGCAGCACGTCACCGAGTAAAAATGGATTTGTACCCAGCGGCTTTGTTGGGTTGCCGCTGATTTTTGGAAGTTTATCAGTGTTGACAGGATCCGC
>JAHFHU010000010.1:12114-30687 GCA_023246755.1 Candidatus Magasanikiibacteriota bacterium | reverse complement strand
TTTTGATCGTCCACGTCGCGCGCCCGGTCCAAGTTTTGCTCGCCGCGGTCGTGCCAAAGGTTTTGGTTTTGGTGGGCCAACTGCTGGCAGCAATAGTACTAATGGTGCAAAGCGACAAAAACGAACAATCATGTAATCGGATTTTTCCAGCTTGATAAAAGATTCAAAAAATCGCCCAACGGGGCGATTTTTTGTGGTCGGCTCTACGTAATTATAATTTATTTTTGTGCTGCCTTCGCTGCTGCGAGCGCTGCTTTATGTGCATCACGCGCTTTCATTGCTGCGGTCTGACGTGCCTGACGTGCTGCTTTTAATGCAGCAAGCTTTTCTTTGCCTTTGAGATCCTTGGCTGATTTTACTGCCGCTGCAAAACCATCGTTTGCTGCTTTCATCGCAGCTGCGTATGCGTCATTTGCTGCTTTCATCGCAGCGCGCATCGCGTCGCGTTTTTGAAGTTGCGCCGCATGCTTTTCTGCCTGCTCTTGTTTTTTGTCAGCCTTTTTTTCGATCTGCATTTCCGTTGGAGGTTTGGTTCCTGCAGGCGCTGTTGGAGCTGGAGCAACTTCAGCTGCGAAAGCTGGGGCTACGGTCATGAGCAATGTTGCTGCTGCGATTGTAGCTGTTGCAATTTTTTTCATCATAATGATTAATTTTTTATTAAACGCAACCGACCATTGCTGCGCTCTGTATAGATATACGTACGGTTTGTCGGTTTGGTTTCAAATGCTTACTTAAAAAGCAGTTGCGACAGGATAAAAATGGAATATGCCATAAAAGGAGCCGCAAAAACGTCGATAGAATAATGAATGTGCATGAGCAAAACAGCGATCGCCATAATTGCGGATCCGATAAGAAAAATCATAGCGAGCGGCTGCCACGGCGTGAGGAGAAAAAAGAGAAATGGCAAACCGGTGTGTCCGGAAAAAAAGAAATCGCCATCGCCTTGGAATATTTTTTGAGCCATGGTTCCGTTTAGTTTGAAACCAAAAGAGGGGATGTGATTTTTGTGGGGACCGAAGGGGGTCATGATGAGAAATGCACGACGAACGAGGGTGAAAAAGGCGAGCGTTGCAAGGACGTAGGGAACGGAGTGCGGGCGCGCGATTTGGTAAAAGAAAAAAATTGTCGTGAGTGCGCCCATGATTTCGATATACAAAAAATTTAGGTTGACGACGGGCAGCCGGTCGAGCAAAATGTCTGAAAGCGGCGGGGAGCTAGCCGCTTGTTTTTTTGTGTGTGCGCTCCCGTGTATTTCGATGTACAACACGAGGATAAAAAAAGCGGATGACGCGATGAGATTTTGCGCGAAGTGCGTTGTTTCGAGTGCGGATGTCCACGCATTAAATCGCTCGATGATGAATAGTTGAATTAAATTCATAGCGATTTTTCCTGTTCGTGTAGCAACGCTTTTAATTCATGTAATTTTTTTGGTGGGATATCGCGCCATGCGCCTTCCGCAAGATCGCCCAGTAAAATATTCATGATGCGAACGCGGTGCAGACGTTTTACGTGATAGCCGAGCGCTGCGGTCATGCGGCGAATCTGGCGATTTTTTCCTTCGGTGAGGATGATGGTGAAACTTTTTTTATCACGGCGTGTGACGCGGCATGGTTTAGTTACGTAGTCGCCAATGTTAACGCCACCAGACAATTTTTTAATAAACAAATCAGGAAATGGCACATCGATTTCAACTTCATATTCTTTTTCGTGGCCATAACGGGCGCGCAAAATTTTATTGACGATGTCGCCGTCGTTGGTTAAAAAAATCAATCCGGTTGACGCTTTGTCGAGGCGACCGATTGGGAAAACACGGAGCGGATGTTTAACCGCGTCGATAATATTTTTCGGAATTTCGGCGTCGGTTGTGCAGGTCACGCCGAACGGTTTGTTGTACATGATGTACACGCGCGAGCTCGCGTCGTCGCCCCCGGCCGCATCAATTTTTTTGCCGTCGACCATAACGACATCATCAGCCGCAACCTGATCGCCTAACACCGCAACGCGTCCGCCAATCATCACGCGGCGCGCTTCGATAAGTTTGTCCGCAGCGCGGCGTGAGCAATACCCGCGATCTGTTAAATATTTATTGATGCGCATACCAAGTAAATTCATCATTACTTAACTTTATTTTGCATCTCGATAGCCTTGATCGTACCCATGACCTCATTTGCAAATTCTTGATTTGTAAAAACACCACCTTTTGCATAGACGAGGTCCCCATTGGGTGAAAAAATTAATACAAACGGAAAACCAATATTCGGTACGATACCAGATTCCTCAAGTTTTATGGGTAATCCATGTATTAAGCCAGAATCACGAATTTCTAAATTTTCAGGGTAAACAGCGGGCTTGTCGCCTGTATTAAATTTTTTGTTAAATTCTTCTAAAACTGTTTTTGCTTTGTTCAAAAGAGTGTAGCCCCCGCTTTCACTCGGCATAAAAATCATGCGCGCTGCATCTTTGTGGGTTTCTACAAATGAGAGATATGCACCCATTTCTTTTTTGCACGGCACACATCGGTCAGATGAGAGCACAATGACCGTAGGTTTATTTCCCACAAGGGAAAGCGGCATTGTTCGGGCTTTTAAGAGCGCTGGAATTTTATCAGGATGAGCTAATTCAGATTCGTGCAGAAAAAAACCATCGTCATATACCTCATGCTCTTTGCCGCTCATATCATGAATCGTGTAGCCGCGTTTGTTTTGGTGGGCTTCGGGCCCCATGACAAGTTTCACTCTTTTTGAGCCATGATAAACAAATGGTTCGCCAGCAGTCGCTATTGTTTTGAGCTCAATGCTTTTCTGTGTTTCTGCAGTTGCTGGCAACTCAACTGGTTTTACAGACGTGCTTGCGCTTTGAGGTGTTGTTGGTTTTTCTGCACACCCTTGAACTGCAGCCAAGGCCCCTAAAATTGTTGCAGCATGCTCGAGCACACGCTGGCGTATCCCACGACTTCTCGTTGGGGAGGGTTTGTTTGGTGGCGGGGGATTTTCTGGCGCGAATTCTTTCATAGTGCGAATACTATATCACAGAAGTAAAAAAGAGCGCACACTTTACTTTTCGTTCGGCTTTTGCTAGTTTATCCGTTAGTCTGCTGCGATCATGGTGATCAAAGTGGGGTATGCAAAATGGAGGGGAAGATGAGTCAGTCTGGTAAAAGTCAGCACGGTGAAAAAATGTTTCAAGAGCTCATGGCGAACGGGAAAATGAACGCAGCGCTTCGTGTGGCGCGGGCGATTGGCCACCAGTTTACAGTTGAAGAGGCGCGTCAGTTTGCCGCGGATAAGTTCAACTCGTTCAAAGTCATCTCTGCGACGAAAGTTGTGATTAGCGCAGTGTTTGAACCGTGTATTGCGCGTTGTGACAAGGAAGAGCTCTTAAAGCTTAATAACATGTTTACCAGCGTTGATTTGCGGTGGTACTTTGACAGCATCCTGCCGCAGGTCATTGAAACGGGCGATTACCCATTCACACGCCAAGTGCTTTATTTTTGCAGTCGGTTACTGACTCGAGATGAGCGCGATCGACTTGCTCGGGCGGCGATTCTTCGCGGATTTGAGTTTCCGTCGGCGCAGGTGCTTTCCTGTTCGAACGAGTCGCGCTGCTCGTCACAGGAAACTTTATTGCCGTCAGGTCCGATGGTTGAGAAATGGCTTACCTCATGGTTTGCGCGCTGGCCGATCGGTTCGTCTGTTCCTGCAAGTCAGGCGCCACAGCTCACTGATATCACTCGTATTGCTGAGCACCTCAAGCGCAAGTTAACTTTTGAAGAGGTCCGTAAGATTATCGCGCTTTTGAAGCGGCGGTATCCGGAAGTTGCGGCGTGGGATGTGCCAACAGTTCCATTTGCTACGCTGCCTCAATTTATGATGTACTGTGCGGATTTGCCTGGCGCTGACCTCTGGATTCAGGAGATGTTAAGTCCGGAGAAACAACCGTTTTATGCGTGTTATTCCGGTTCTCGTGAGCTTTGCGAAGCGTTTCGCAGGAGGGTGCTCTGGGACGGTCATACGAACTCACTCGCTTTGGTGAGTTTGTCGCAAAAGCTTTGTGTGCCAATCACGGATGCAGAGTTCCTGCAGTACATCGAGTCAACCAGCGCTTTGGGCGGTGATTCAAGCTGGGCTGAATCTTTAATGGAAAGGTGTGTACAGGTTTCGGTTGTTGTACGTGATCGTCTTTTTCGTGCGTGGGCTCGTGATGGCCATGTGTGGAAGTACGAAAAAATGTTGAGCACCTTTGACCTTACGAGCACAGAGCTGACGAGCGAAACGCGGACTGTAATGGTTCGGGCAGCAGCGCGTGAGCTTTTGGCGGGCATGGGCGATCTGCTCACAAGTTTTACGGCGCACAAGGATTGTGTCGAGCGGCTCATTTCTGAAGGCGTTTCAGACGAAGCGCGGGAAGAGTTTGAGGTGGTCAAGTTGTGCGTGTCGGAGTTAAAAAACGGCTCGGTAAAGTTTTCGCTCATTCTTTAACCAACCACCCAATCCTGCAGCGCGCCATGTGACATGCGTTGTGGGGTTGGGTTGATTTTATTTTTAGCGCAAAAATGAGGGCGTGTCCGTTCCGTTTGGAGCGCTCTCGCCAAAGCTGAAATACTTGACAAAATGGCAAAAATGGTTTAAAGTTGATTGTTCAGTTTTGTGTCGAGAGGTTCACACGACACTGAACAAACCCACCAAGGAGGCCATAGATGGTTACCGCGTTTTATTTCATCAACAGCCAATACGCAATGGATAATCCTGTGCTGCGGGCGCTCAAAAAAGCGTTCGAAGTGGTTATGCCCTCGTGTGTCGCAACCGTTGATCAGTTGGTCAACGAAGACGACGAGGCAGACATCGTCCTCACGAACGACAGGGATAAGGCTCTCTCCTTTTTCAAGGACACGGAGCACGCCATCATTGTTCTCCTGTACTTTCGCCAGGATCACGGGGAGTTGGCAAAAGCACTCAGTGCGCGTTTTCCAGAACGGATCAAGGCCATTGCCTTGTTCGATCACGGCAATGAAAGTGATACCAACAACTACATCACTCGCATTACGCCTGTGATAAATGCGGTTCGCGCTGCGAAAGGTGAGGTCTAACCATGCGGATTTTGCTTGTGGATGATAGCATTCACCATCGGCGCGCTGCTGTGAAGCAAATGGCGGCGCTTGGGCACACCGTTGCAGTGTTCAACAGCTATGTTGAAAGTATTGAGGCGGCTCGCCAAGAGAAATTCGACGTTGCGTTGATTGATCTGCTCATGCCGGCAGAGTCGCAGACGCTCGGACAAGAAGGGATGGCGCAGCACTTTGGGGTTGAAATGGCGGTTGGTTATCCTCTTGCTATTAAGCTGGCAACGCTCGGTATTCCTCGCATTGCGGTGGCAACGGATACAAACCATCACAACCATCCAGCATCTGCAGCTGTCGACTGGTTTGCGGGCGCGTCGGTCATGATAAACGGCGCAGAAGTCCGGTTCATTCACTCGCCCATGTGTCAGGGTGACAAAGGCATGGTGAAAGACTGGGCACAAGTGCTCTCCCAATTTGGTTGAGAGCTTGCAGACGCACGCTAAACTCCACCCAATCGCTAGTAAACTAATAGCGATTGGGTGGATATTTTTTTACACGCCATTCATAGTAATTTTAACAATGTCTGTGATACAATTTTATTTACAATAAAATCATATGGAAGAACCTAAATATTTTACTGAGATTCACTTGTTTGATCGTGACAACGGGAACACACGTTCCTTGTATGAACACGATCCTGTGTTTAGAAAATTAATTAATTTGGGACAGGCTACAGAATTTGTTCTCAGATACTTTGCTACACCAATTTCGGTCCAGCAAAAAAATGATATCGCGCGTGATGCTGGGCGGACTGCTGCACCTGACGAGATTTCGTTGGTTAGTCATTTTGATAAGGTTGATGAATTTAATAAAGAAGCCGCTGAATATTCTAGACGGATTACTCGGCTACTGGACAATAGCAAAGGAAAGGCGCCGCAGGAATTTTATCCTTTAGCTGATCAGATTATCCCTGATGTAGAAAAACTCGTTGATAGAGCGACTGACTATCTGGGTTGGCTTCCTGGCTGGTCGGACCGGTTGGTTGAATTTAGTGAAAAGGTAAAAACAGTTTTGTATGATTTGTTCGTAACAGACGAGGTTGTGCGTGACCTTGTACACGAGCGCGCCTCGCAATACGCACTTCATAGGGGCGATCTTGATGTCGAAACGATCAAGCTTTTTTTGTCTGAAGTGCAGGCGCTTAGAAAAGCTGACGTGCCAGATGGGAAAAAATATTTTGATGTATCAGTTGATCCTGCAAAAACATTGCAATATCTTGCAACGGCCGAAGGAGTGCCGTGGGTAATGGCTCACAAAAACGAGCTCGGTATTTTTTTTGAAGGTTTACGCAGTGGCCGTTTATATTTTGATGCCTCCAAATATGCAGTTGGCGATTACACGTTTAATGCGAATCACCTTACCCATCCACGCCGATTTGCGGTTGGGCTGACATTTGATGAGATTACTCCGGACGAACCACTTACCCCAGAGCAAATTAAAGACATTTTGACATTGACAAATTCATTGGTGAGTGGTTAAATGCACTCGAATTGATTCCATGGAGGGAATTCATGAGTGCAGAAAGTGTAAATGGCGAGAAATGGACCACACGGGAGCTTTGGGCGCAGTTTTCCTATCTTTTTGGGTTTGGTGAGATCTGTAGAGCACGGGGTTACGAGTTACAAGAGATTTTCGATGCGGTGAAAGAGTCTATACTTTCTGGCGGCACAACTAACGATCTTGGACTGGATTTTATAATTGTGTGTTGTACTCAGAAATTGTTAGACCCAGGTGAGATGCATAAGCTTTTCGATCTACGTGAGCGTGCTCGTGCATTGAATTTTCTGCTCACTAATGTTTCTGGCATTGCTATGCCAGGCGACTACTGGGTTTGGTACGCTTCCAGCGTCTCGAGCACCCCGGGTAATGTGCAGAGCACGCAGGTGAAGGAAAGCGCGCGCATTGCCCGTATCAGCAAGGTCACGATCGTTCGTGGCCCAGCAGCGGAGGACTGGAAACTTGATATCCTTGGCGAAAAAACGCCTGTCGCGCACGTTTTGGTGACTGGCAACGACTACACGTCTGGAATTTCAGTCGTCGACGACGAAGGATTTTCAGATGCAGATCGCTACCCAAAACCGGAGATCATTACTGGCCAACTGCAGGGTACACGGAATAATTTGGTCAAAAGTGATGGTGGTTGGGCACTGTCAATGCCTATGATGGGCTACAACTACGTCGCTCACATTGTTGAGCGCATGCAACCAAGTTCGGTGCGGCTGGACTACCTCAGCTCCCCGATGCACGAACTCATCATGGCTGCGATTGCGAAGCTTGAGGAGTTGCCGCGCTAAGAATCGCGACGAACAAAATCAACCAGCCACCCAACTCGATCTGCAACGGCAGCGCGGGAAGGGTGGTATTTTTTATGATGGGCTTGACAAACTATGGCTAGTTCGGTTTATGTTCGGTATACTGTTGGTATTAATCACTAACGACGACGCTCTATGCAGAATCGAACCCAAGAAATCGTTTTGTACACAGGGCCGAAAGGCGCGGAAAAGGTCGAAGTTCGGATGGACAAGGATACGGTGTGGCTTACGCAAGCGCAGATTGCACTGTTGTTTGGCACGCAACGTCCTGCGATAACAAAACACCTGAACAATATCTTCAAAGATGGAGAATTGAACGAAAATGCAGTACGTTCCATTTCGGAACATACTGCCGCAGATGGCAAGAGCTACAAAGTTCAGATGTATAATCTTGATGCTATTGTTTCGGTCGGGTATCGTGTGAACTCAAAACGCGCAACTCAATTTCGTATCTGGGCCACCAGCGTTTTGCGCGATCACATCATGAAAGGGTACACGATCAATGAAGTGCGGCTCAAAGAAACTACAGCGCGGGCGCACGAACTTGAACGCGCGGTGCGTTTGATTCGGGGTGCGATGGAAACGCGAGCGCTCAAAAGTGGTGAGGCGCGCGGTTTGCTTACGGTGATTACCGAATATGCACATTCATGGTCGCTTTTGCAGCAATATGACGACGCGCAACTAAAACCGAGGTGTACACGCACGAAAAATTTCAAAACCATCGTGTATGATGAGGCGTGCGCGGCGATCGCCGAGCTCAAGCGCCACATTTTGCATAAAAAAGAGGCGGGGTCACTGTTTGGAGTTGAACGCGAGCATGGATTGGAACGTGTGCTTGGGGCCATCACGCAAACATTTTCGAGTAAACCACTTTACGCATCACTCGAAGAACGCGCTGCGCATCTGCTGTATTTTGTGATCAAGGATCATCCATTTTCTGACGGCAATAAACGCATTGGCGCGTTTTTGTTCGTGCGATTTTTGGAGATTAACGCATTTGGTCGTGACAAAAAAGGTGAGCGAAAAATTAATCCAAATACTTTGGTCGCGCTCGCGCTGCTTATTGCTGAAAGCAAGCCTGCGGAAAAAGAGATTATGGTTGCGTTGGTTACGAATTTGCTTGAATAATTGAACACTCTCCGAGAAAAAGTGTCCAAAGCCTGTCTCATCACTCAGCTCCTGCCCGTTCAATTCCCATTTTAACCTACAGCATTAAAAATCCTCCCCACGAGAGGGGAGGATTTTTAATGGGGTGGCCAACGGGAATTGAACCCGTACTGCAAGTACCACAAACTTGCGTGATAACCATTTCACTATGGCCACCGTGGTGATCTTTATGGTGAGTATTCTAGCAGCGGCACGAAAAAAAATCAAGTAGCGCTCTGGCGCGGCGATTGCTTCGTATGCTATGCTCGATATCCAACCATATATGCACGTAACTGAATTTCGACTAAAATTATATCCAAAAAATTTTGAAACTGCGCGCGATTTTTACGAGCATGTTTTGAAATTTCATGTTGTACACGAGTGGAACGACGGCGAGGGCGGAGCCGAAGATCAGGGCGTTATGTTTGCGGTGGGCAACACAATTTTGGAATTATTGTCGGGACATGACGATGATATGCGTGGCGCTGATATTTCGCTTGAGGTAGAAAATGCGCCCGCCCTTTGGGAAGATTTTAAATTGTATCCGCATATCGTTCACGCACTCCGCACAAATTCGTGGGGTGATGTTTCGTTTTCAATCGCTGACCCCGAAGGATTTCGTATCACTTTTTTTACGAAGATTTAATGGTAGATTTTTTCGCCCACTGCACACTTTTCGTGATGTAAAAAATAAAAATAGTGATGAACAGAAGACTGCCGATGCTTGCGTGAAATGTTGAGACCGCGAATTCCGGTGAATAATACGCACCGACTAGCAAAATTAAAACAATGCGAATGATATTTGCGACATAGCCGATTACGCATCCGCCGAATATTACCAAAGCAATGCGCCCTGAATTAAATTGAACGTTTTGTTTTCGATGGATCAGGATGGAGAAAAAAAGAAGTGCGATGAATGCAGACAAAAAACTTACGCCGGAACAAAGTGGTCCGATGACCACACCAAAATTTTTTACAGTTATATTTTCTTGCTCGATCAAAATTTGATATTCGACCGGTAGAATGTGGAGCAACAAACCAACTCCACGAATAACGATAAATGAAAGTTGGTGCCAGCGGTCCTCGATAAAAAATGAGAGCAATTTCATGAGTGCAGAAAATTGCGCGATAAATAAAATTTCTAATTTGTACGTTTTGAAAAAATCAAAATTAAAACAGGCGCGCGCGAGTGCGGCGCAGGCACACGCTTGAATAAAAAAATCGGTGATAATGACGGTAAATGCGTCGTGGCCGACGCTGCTGAGTGGAATCAAGGTGATCGCAATCGCCGCAACGGTAAAAAAAATTTGATGGTGGCGATCGGGGTGCGAGAATTTTTTATAGCCGAGTTCGCGCCAGAGCACCAAGAGTGCGAGTGCGCTGACGATGTAAAAAAAATGTGTGAAAATTTTGTCAGGCGTCGAGATTTTGAGATTAAAAAAATGTGCGACAAAATAGGTACGAGCAATTTGAAGGGCGAGCGATGCAATTAAGAAAAAAATTATTCGTGAACGCATGTTTTAAATTTTTTTGTTTGACCTCGGGTGGAATCGAACCACCATCAACAGCTTAGAAGGCTGCTGCACGATCCATTGTGCTACGAGGTCATGATTTCAAAAAATAATATCGCATTTTTTACATTTTGTCAACGCGCTATCTGCTCAAAAATAATCGCGCGATCGTGCCGTACCAACCAATTATTTCATCGAACATTGTAATTCGTGTGTTCATATAAGAAACATTTTATTCCGGATTGCGCGTTTCCACAACTCGAGACGTTGTCGTGCGAGCAGACGCGCGCGCAATCGGGCGGCGCCATCGTGCACGCGAGCAAAATTTTTTAAAAATGATAAAAAATCGCGTGGCATCACGATGTGACGCGCCCAAATCGGTGGTGGATTGTTAAGGTCTGCCCACACATCATAATCGCGCACGAGTTCAGCCCACCACGATAAATGCGTAGCAAATTTTTTCGCGAGTCGCGCATTCCAAAACGAAGGTGCGTGATACACCGCCGCGGTTGGCGCGCGTGCAACGCCATAGCCTTTCATCCAGCAAGCAAGCGCGAACGCTTTGTCTTCGTACACCTGATATTTTTCCGGAAATCCACCGAGTTTCCAGAACGCCGCGCGTCGCACACCACAATTTGCTCCCATAAACCAGCGTGCATCCGGATTTTGCACGGCACGCTCGGCTGGATTTTCTGGCGAACCGCGATAAATTACTGCGCCAGAAACCGCAGTAATCGCCGCGCCGCCCTCTTCGAAAACCGCACACATGCGCTCGACCCAATTTGGGGCAGCAACGCAATCATCGTCCATAAATAATAAGACATCTGCCTGTGTTCGGCGCGCCGCCGCGTTGCGTGTTGCGGCCGCCCCTCGTTCATCCGGATCGTGCTCAACGATAATTTCGTCGGGCGCGCGGGATTGCGCATGCAAGCTCGCAAGCGCTTCGTCTAATTCTGCTCGATCAATGGTTGGTATGATGACAGCGACTTTCATATTGCTAGTATACCAGTGTTGTGTTACGGTGGTGCCAGACGACGAAACACGTCGTGCGGAGGTGGATCGTGCATAAACGAATTGTGCGTTTGCTCGACCGCAGTTTTGTTGACGTTGCGAGGAAACATTTCAATGGAGACGATTTGCAGCGCGTCATGTTTGCACACGACATGGCACGTTACGCGCATGCGGGACAGACGCCGCGTGACAGTGGAAAACCGGTCATTACACACCCCGAGCGCGTTGCAAAAATTACGATCGGGCTTAACATGCGTCGGCCAGATATCACGGCGCTTGCGCTTTTGCATGACATTATTGAAGATTGTGCGTTTCTCTCGCGCGCTGATATTGCTCGGATTCGCACCGTGTTCGATGGTGATTTGATCGACGATCTTTATACGCTGTCCAAGCGTTCGTCAAGCGTACACATCGAGTGGACAGGATCGCGGATGGACTATTATCACAGTTTGCGTCACGCGAGTCAGCGTGTTCAGATTGTGAAATCGTGTGATCGGCTCGATAATTTGCTGGACACCGCACACGTAACGTCGGACAAACGCGAACGCCAGCGTCGAACAACGCGCGACCATCTCGTGCCGATGTTGCAAGACATGCTTCGCGGCATGAATCGAACAGATCCGATGCGCTACGTTGTCGAATATTTGTTCGAGGAGTTCGAACGTCTGTGCAAGGGATAACGCCTGTAGTAGAATGAGGGGACTATTGCAGGCTAATTTTTATTTTTATGGTACATTCGCACGTTGCAGGTGGTGTGGTTTTAAATACGCAGGGTGATGTTTTGGTGACGAATCAGGGCGGGCGTTCATGGTCTTTGCCCAAGGGTCACATTGACGACGGTGAATCGGCGCGGGAAGCTGCGGCACGCGAAATTTGGGAAGAAACCGGTGTGCGCGAGCTTGTTTTTGTGCGCGATTTGGGTTCGTATGATCGTTATCGCACCGCACTTGACGGGGGTGATGATCTTGGCGAACTGAAGACGATTCAATTTTTTTTGTATACGACATCGCAAATGGATTTGGCTCCGATTGATTCTGATATGCACCCCGAAGCCCGTTGGGTCGCGCCGGAAGCGGTTTCGGCGCTTTTGACCCATCGAAAAGATAAGGCTTTTTTTGCGGCGGTTGATTTGACGGTGGCGAACGGGTGACCCTTGACGCGCGCCCCCATTTTTGTTAGTGTTCGAGCATCGCTAACAACAGGAGGTGATGCGATGGAAACAACAGCAAATAAATCCGTACCGCCGCGCGGTCCGGTCGACAAACTCGTCAGCCTGTTTGGGCTCGACGAGTTTGGGTGGGAAACAATGACGGCGTGGGTGCGGTGGCAAATTCGAGCGATGGCTGGCGTTCTCGCGTCGGTGTTTCTGTTCGAGTTTGCGGCGTGGACCTACTACTGGTACCTCAATTTGCAGGTGCTTGGTTGGGGGCGTGCTGCCGTTGCGCCGTTTTTTGGGGCTATTTTTGCCGGTGTCGCGCTGGTGCTCAATGCATCCATCGCGGGCATGTGGCGCACTCAAAAATCGTCGCTTTCTGAGTCGGTCATGGTTGGTTTGCGCGTGATTCTCATCATCGCGCTTGCGTATTTCATGGCTGGGCCGTTGAGCGTGCTCAAGCACGACGCGCAGATCCGCAACTGGTTTGATCAGCAAGACGATCTGAATTTCAAACAGGTCGTTGAGGCGCGCGCCACACGTGTCAAGGCGCAATTTGATGAACAGATCTCGCAAAAGGAGGTTGACATCCAGCGCGAGGTGACTCAAATTACGGCGCGGTTTGCAAGCGATGTCGCCCAGATCGAACGTCAGCGCGAAGCAGACCGGAAAGCATTGGTCGTCAGTCTTGACGCGGCGGTGAAGCAACAAGATGCCGCGGTTTTAAGCGCAAACGAAGATCGCAAGCTTGAGCGTGAAAAAGGCGGCGTCGGACGTCCGTCCGGTGAAGGCCGATTTTTCAAGAGCAAGCAGGCGGACTACGAGAGCGCCCAAAAACGTCTCATCGAAATGCAGCTCGCGAACATTGAGGAGCTGCGTAAATTCGATGTCGTCACGGCGAATCGCGTTCAAGAAAAGACGACGGCGCGCGATGGGCAGATTAAGGAATTGACGGTGACGAAGAATCCTGTCGATGCGCTTCGTTTGCAGCTACGTGCGAAAATCGACGAGGTTCGAAACCGGCAGCCCGGGTCGGGTCTCGGCGAATCGAAAGTTGCGCGCGATTACGCCGCGAGCCAAAATGCGCTTGATCACCTTGAAAAAGTGAATACGGCGCTCAAAGGCGAGCGGTTCAACGCGATCGTGCTCATGATGCTGTTAAGTTTCGGATTGCTGGCCATGAAGTTCATGTTCGGCATGAAGTTGCGGCAGTATCAAGATCCGGTTATGCAAGCTGCGGTTGGCAATGTTGCGGCGCAGCAGCTGTTGAAAGCGCAGGGGATTTCAGATGCGCAAGCACACGGTCGGCCCGACGAGGTGCGCGAGGCACGGAAAAAGCTGATCGAAGCGACTCGGGCGCTGATGGCTGAATGTGCTGCAATGGATCGCCTGCTCTTTGACCTCGTCCGTCCGTTGCCTGTTGGGGTTTACCGCTCGGCACAAAACATCGAACGTGCGTTGCGCGATGCGTGGCAAGTGAAATTGTTGCCTGCGCGCGATGCGTTCGTCGTGGAAAGCCGTCGAGTTACCGAAGCGGGGTATGACGTTTCGGGCATCCCCGTTGTGTTAAAGGATCTGCCGTCGCGCTGGGCTGCTGATCAGCCGAGTTTTGTTGGCGAGCAGGACCTGATTGCGGTTGGGTGGGTTAAGCCCGACGCGGAGATGCGGAGTGCACTCGAACTCGCGCAAAAAGGAGTGCTGGACTTGCAGCGGAATATTCTTGAGAAGGTGCGGACGATTCGTATGGCGTTTGAGGTGTTGAAGCTGCAACCACACGAAGATTTGCTGCGCGCATTTCGAGAGTTGCATCAAGAGCACGCGGCGAGTTTGGCGCAGATGCTGAGCGAGCACGCCGCACATGAACAAACGCTCCGTGATTTTGCGGAAGATATCCGTGGACCGCACGCGAGTGAAGCGAGCCTCGAGATTTGGAGCGAGCTTGAGCTTGAGGCGGCAAAGTGTGCGCTTCGTGCAGGACGGCGTGCATTCGAAGGGAAACGGGACGCGCTTGATAACGAGTTTGCGCTGCTCGTTTGTACGATTAATGCCTCGACGCCGCTACCCGTTCTTGTACGGCGGCGGCGCAGTGAGTGGTTGACGCAACTGGCGCCGATACTTGCGGCGGTTCAGGCATGCGAGGATGTCTATTTCGATCGAGGTTTGTCTGCACCCCCGTGGTTGCCGATGGATCCTCGCTCGGAAGGCGCACCCAAACACTGGGAGCTTGCGGCGGCCAATCTGCATGGCTGGTCAGGAGACCAATCTCAAAAGAGCGTGTCGTACATCAGCAGTCTTGTTGATGAGGCGCGGGCGGCAGATCCGCGTTCGTAAGGTTACATGGCCCACACACCGGATTCAAACGGATCATGAAGGTGTGTGGGCTCTTTTAATTGACAAAAATTGGGGTTTGTTATACCATCCGTCCACGCAATTATGCGTGGAGGTTGCCCATGAATAAGGGATTGGTTTTTATTCGCCGCTTCACCTTGAAGGGGCTGCCAGTCAAAGGAACGGAGATTCGCATTGAAGGCGATGATTTGTTCGCACTGGTATTTAACGGTGTACTTGGAAAAACGATTGTGCTCGCGCACGACAAAAAATCAAGCGCGATGGTCGACGTTGAAGGCTTGAGCTACCTCGAGCGCAAAGTGATTTTGTTTCGAGAGCTTAAATTCGTTAAGCACATCGAAGATACGATCGGTACGATCGAAGGTTACTGCAAGGACGGCCATCTCCCCCACGAGCCTGGCAATGCCGCCGACGCGATTGTCAGCGCACTGCAGCGGTCGAATCCTGATTTCGACTGGTCGCAGTGGCTGGTGTTCGAATCCGAAGAAGCGAAAGAGCCGGAAGTTCCTGCTGCTGACGTTTCTGATGTGGCGGATGACGAGGATGAGGAGTCGTTTGGCGATGAAACCGCGCCGCCCATCGACGAAATTAAAACGCAAGATCAGCCACCACCCCCGCCACCACTACTACGTTCGACCTCGCCGCGGCCCCCGTCGCTCGTGATCGAACCCGCGACTACAGCAACCACCAGCGGGCAGCACCCCGTGATTGGGGTGGGTAGTGTGCCCAACTATGCTGACAAAACGCCCGATGATGTGGCTGCCGCGGAGAAACGGGCGGTTTCAGAAGGAGTTGCCGCCTTGCTTGCTGACGGACAGTCCAAGAAATAGCGGGCCGTCTCACATCGCCCACAACGTACCACTCACACACCGGATTCAAACCGACTATGAAGGTGTGTGAGTGGTTTTTTTGACTTTAAAAATCGGATAGGCTAGGATGCGCGTTACGCATTCCTGCGTATTTTGGGGTCTGTTCATGAGCTACTTTAAGGTGTGTAAGGTCCAGCACATTGGACTCATCGGTCTTCCGGTTCGTGGTGTGGGGCTTTTCGTCGGCGACAAGCTGCATGATTACTATTTCACCCGCGCTCCGGTCGATAAGTTCATTTCGGGCTTTGAATTGACCGGATTCGAGATGCCGGATATCAAAGAGATGTTGTCAGATCAGAAACGCAGCGTTTTCGAGAATGGCGTGGAGTTTTGCGATCACGTTGATGCGCTGACGCTCCGGTTCGGGAAAATCAAGGAAGACGAGAAGTACCCGGTTGACGAAAATGCGGCTGACATGTTGCGGGCCGCAACGAAAGGAACGCTCGACTGGACGAAATTCATCGAAGTTCTCGATGACGGCGAGGTCAATTCGGGCCAAAAAGAGTAAATCACACTTCGGTTCCGGAGGTTCTAGATGCGCGAGCGTATGAGATTGCAGCGCGTGCGGCTTCACAAATTGCCGGTTACGGGTGTGCTGGTCTCTGTTGATTACTTGGTTCTCAACCTCTACTTCAGTCGATACCCGGTCGCAGAAGCGATTCGGCAGTTTGATCTGACACGGTGTTACTTTCCGGATATTAGTCAGATGTCATCTGTTGAAAAGCGGCGGGCTTTTGTGGGTGGGATTGCGTTTTGCGATCACGTCGACGCGCTCAAGCGACGGTATTCGGCTATTTGCACCGATGCGTTGCTTCCACACCTGTCGGGGAACGCCGCAGAGCTCTTGTTTGAGGCAACGCGTAGAAGTGATTTGGTCGATTGGCATCAGCTTATTGATCTGCTGGATGACGACGGGAACGAACTGCCTCCGATTTCGTCCCTGAACAGTTTGTTGTTACCCGGTCGAAAGCCAACGCCGTCTGCCCAACCAGTTCCGTTTCGTCGAAAGCTGCCTGAAATCATGCCTGCGGGTAGTGGCGCGCGTGGGTTTTTGGGAGTGCAGTTTGGTCCGGGTGACGGACTTCACGGCGTCAAACCAGAACCGATGGACCCGGAAGAGTTTAGAAGATTAAAGGCGCATACGGGTTCCATGGCAGAACCAAATTGGAACGATCCGCCTCCCGAGTTTCCGTTGCATCCGGACATGGATCGTGGCCGAGGCCGCAAAAAGTAATTCGCAGTTCGAGTCGATTGAACCTAAATCTGACTTGCGCTGCGAATTTTATTTTCGCTCGCTAAACATTTTTCGCACAACAGATTCGAGTGATTCCTCGTTAATTAAAATATCATCAACAGGAAATGTTTGCAGCATGTGTGCGGCGACCTCTTTGATTTTTTTCTTGCTCACCGACAGAACAACATGTTGTGGTTCGTATTGTTCAATCGTTCCACAACCTTTCAAATCTTTTTTGAAAATAGGCTCGCTGAAGGTGACATCTAAAATTTTGTGATCAACGTAATGCGCAATCATTTCTGTTAGGGGGCCATCATAAATTTTTGTTCCGTGATCGATCATGATCACGCGACGCGTCAACGCCTCAACATCGTCCATGTAGTGACTCGTCAAAATGATCGTCGTCTTTTTTTCTTCGTTGTATTTTTTGAGAAACTCACGAATTTTTTGTTGTGAAACGACATCGAGGCCGATGGTTGGTTCGTCGAGAAACAACACGCGCGGATTGTGGAGCAGCGCAGCGACGAGCTCGGCTTTCATTCGTTGGCCGAGCGACAGTTTGCGCACCGGACGATCGATTATGTCGTTGATGTCGAGCAAATCGGTAAGTTCGGCAAGTGTGTTTTTATATTGGCGATCGCTCACCTCGTAAATTTCTTTGTTGAGTGCGAACGAATCAACGGCCGGCAGATCCCACCACAACTGATTTTTTTGTCCCATCACGATCGCAAATTGTTTTTGAAATTCTTTGCGTCGATCCCACGGCGTGTAACCCATGACGCGCGCGTCGCCGCTCGATGGATATAAAATTCCGCTCAACATTTTAAGCGTTGTTGTTTTGCCTGCGCCGTTGGGTCCTAAAAATCCGACGAATTCACCTTCGTCAATTGAAAACGAAACATCGTTGACCGCAGTCGTAAATAATTTTTCGCGATGAAATAAACTTTTGAGCGCGGCGCCGAGCCCCGCTTCTTTTTTGTAATATTCGTATGTCTTGGTGAGATGTGAAACCTCGATGATAGCCATAGATTTTTGATTATATCAGTCTAGCCGGATGCTCCGCTATAGTGCGACTCGGCCCACCGCCACAAGGACGAGCTCAGGTATAAAAATGTGCATCCCGCGAGAAGCATGATTGAAAATAGAAGCCAGTGATTTGTTGTGGTGAGAATGAGCGTCGGGATACTGCCGAGAAATGCGGTTGGCAAAATGGTTAAAAAAATCCACTGAAATTTTTTTGGGAAAATCGTGTGCGGATATTTTGAAATTGTATCAACTTCAGCGGTGACTCCGTATAGCCCGTCAAGCTTTCCAAAGAAAAAAGCGAGCGATGCGAGTGAGCTTAAAATTCCATAAGAAATCGCAAGACCGCACAACAACGAAATCGTGTAAAGCAAAATATGCACGGCGGCCGAATCAGGCAACGCGCGGGCGTGCGGAACGATTAAGATTGCTGCGGTAACCATTCGAGTTAGATCTTCAATATCCATGCGAGTGAACAGTGCTAAAAATTGCGATGACATTGGTTTGACGAACGCTGATTCGATTTTTCCATTTCGAATGCGGAATGCGATGTGGTTGATACCGGCTCGATAGGTGAGCCAACTCAACATCTCAATTAACATGGATGTGCCGATGACGATGTACAACTGGTCGTTTGAAAATCCACCAACAGATGGAATGTGTTGAAAAATTGCTTCTGCGAAAATAACATATATGAACATTTGAAAAAAAACGTCGATAAAACTAAGCGCCGTTGCGAGTGGATACGTGATGCGACTCATGATGGACAGTCGCAACAGCGTGCAGTAAACGCGCCAATGATGACGGATGTTATGAACCACCTGCTTCATATTTTGTTGCTGAGTA
>JAHFHU010000010.1:0-12104 GCA_023246755.1 Candidatus Magasanikiibacteriota bacterium | reverse complement strand
ATAAAAATAAGAATGATGACCCACGCAAGATTGACGACGATTTCTTGTGCGGATAGGCCGGTTCGTATGCCGAGCAGAAATTCGGTCGGGACACCACTGATAAACGGGAAGGGCGACCACTGCGCGATGGTGGCGAGCCATGTGGGCATGATCGAAAAGGGAATTGTTCTTCCGGACAAAAGTTGGCTCACCGTAAAAAATAGGATGCTCACAATGTGTGGGTTTTGAAAAAAAACACTCGAAAGTGCCGCGATGATTCCTAGCAGTGAGACGGTGATGAAGCCGATGATTAAAACCACGATCAACAACAACCATGTTGAAAATTCGTGGGGGATTTCATTTCGAAAATAATAGAGCAAGCACGCGAGGGGAATGCTGAATGCGCCGAATGCGATGGTGCGCGCGCCGAGTTCTTTTGCGTATAAAAAGTTGATGTATGAAATTGGTTTGACGAGATATTCGGATAAACGTCCTTCGTGCAGCGCTTCGGCAATATCCCATACGAAACTGTAATCAAAAATTATTTGAATCACGGTTGTGAACGAATAATACATGATGAGTTGCGAAAGAGTGAATGAGCCGATCGTATTTCCCGCGCGATAAACGGCGCTCCAAAAAATTAATAGCACGATCCAGCTGATGACCGCGCCGAACGCGATCATGAAAAATCCGAAACGCCACGCGATCATATCGGAAAAACCAATGCTAAAAATTTTTGCGTATTTTTTGAGCGCGGACATACCGTATCAATTGACTCATGCTACCATTATTTTGATCGTCGGTACAGCTTGCGAAGTTCTTCAACCACGAGAAGCGATAATGCAACGCCGGCGGCTTCGAGCCAGATGCTTGGTGCGAGTGCGGTCGTGCCTAATAAATTTTTTAAAAACGGAATCGTGACTGCGGCGATTTGAAGCGCGATCACGATTACCGTCGCGCCGATAAGATAGGGGTTGCGGGTGAGTGAGGTTTGAAAAAATGATCGGCGGTCCGTGCGAATTGCCCACGCGTGCACCCATTGAAACAGGGCCATCACGATGAGCGCGGCGGTTTGGCGCGTCGCAAGGGGAAGTTCGCTGTGGCGCATAAAGATGAAGAGCGTACCGATTGTCATGATGGCGCCGGTCACGATGATGCTGACGAAGTCACCGGCATGGAGCAAAAAGCGGGAGCGCTTTAGTTTTGGAATTGCGTCGCCGGCATCTTTGGGTTCGAGCGCGAGTGCAACATCGAGAAATCCGTCGGTCACGACATTGAGCCAAATAATTTGAATTGCCGTGACGGGAATGGGAAGTTTGAGCGCGAATGCCGTTGCGATGATACAAATTTCGCCGAAGTTTGTTGCGAATAAATAGATCAAAACTTTGCGCAGCGTTTGATAGAGCGCGCGACCTTCGTCGATTGCGGCGTTGATCGATTCAAGATTGTCGTTGAGGAGCAAAATGTCTGCGGCTTGGCGTGCGACGTCGGTTCCGCTGCGTCCCATCGCGATGCCGAGGTCGGCCGCAACGAGCGATGGCGCATCATTGACGCCGTCGCCGGTCATCGCGATTGAGCGTCCAGATTTTTGATAAAGTTGCACGATGTGTAGTTTGTCTTCGGGCGTGACGCGCGCAAAAACAGAGACGCGGGGAAGGAGCGCGCGGAGTTCTGCGTCGGGAAGCGTGTGTAATTCTTTGCCGGTGAGCAGATGATCGCCACGTTCAAAAATTCCGACCGTGTGCGCAATGGCGCGCGCCGTTGTTGGCAAATCGCCCGTGATCATCACGACGCGCAGCCCCGCAGATTTTGCGCGATGCACCATGGCTGCAGCTTCCGGTCGCACCGCATCCATAATGCCGATGAAGCCCTCGAACGTGAATTCGCGCAGGTTTTGCTGGTGTTGTTCGCCGGCGCGCGCGCGTTTGCTCGCGACTGCAACAACGCGCAGGCCCTGCTCGGCCATGGTTTCAAGTTGCGCGGCGAGCGCACCGCGTTCGTGCGAATTCATGGGTTGTGTTTGGTTTTTTCCGCCTGCACGCACTGTCGAACACGCGGTTACAATTATTTCGGGCGCGCCGGATACGACAAATTCGCTTGTTGTTTCGTCGAGCGCGATTTCGGCGCACGAATATCTTCGTTCATAGTCAAATGCGAATGTGCGGCGCGTTTGTGCGGCGTCGTGGGTGACGTTCATTTTTTGCGTGAGTACGCTGAGCGCGGCTTCGGTCGGATCACCCGAGACGATGTACGTGCCATTTTCGTGGCGCGTGATTTTTGCCTGCGAGAGCGCGGGAAGTTTTTCCGCGAGGAGTTTGATGTGCGGCAGGTCCGTGAGTTCGCACAGTGCGTCATTCACAAAAAATGATCCGGTCGGTGCGTACCCTTCGCCTGAAATTTTGACCGCGCCGTCAAGCGTCCACACGGACACAACCATCATTTGGTTGAAGGTAAGCGTTCCGGTTTTGTCGAGCGCGAGCACGTTTGCTTGGCCAAGCGCTTCGACAGCGAAAAGTTTTTTTACGAGCACGTTGCGGTGTGCCATCCGTCGCATACCTGTCGCAAGCACGATCGTGAGCACGGCGGGCAGGCCCTCGGGGATCGCGGAAATTGCGAGCGCGGTTGCGATAAATAAAATTTCGGTGAATGAGAGTGTGGTGCGCGTGCCGAGCGAAATGACGATGACGAGCAGTGCGCCGATAACCGCGACCACAATTTTTGAAAGCATCGCGATATCTTTTTCAAGCGGGATCGGGGTGCGTGATTCGCGGAGGCTGCTCGTGATCGCGCCAAGTTTTGTGTCGCGGCCAACGTCGATGACGGCGGCGAGTGCGGTGCCGTGGGTGACGACGGTGCCGGCGAATACGAGTGTTGGTGCATCGAGCTGATCGTGTGTTGCGGATTTGCTGTCGGGACTTTTTGCGATCGGGATTGATTCGCCGGTTAAGAGTGATTCGTCGACGCGGAGAAATTGTGTTTCGAGGAGGCGCGCGTCTGCGGCGATGCGTGCGCCTTCGGATAAGAGGATGATGTCGCCACGCACCAGGTCGGTCGCCGCGATTGTTTTGATGACGCCGTCGCGGCGGACGAGCGCGGTGTGGGGTGATAATTTTTTGAGCGCGCGGACAGTTCGTTGCGCGCGCAGTTCGTGTGATGCGCCGATGATGCTGTTGAGCGCGACGACGATGGCGATGACCGCGGCGTCCGAGGTGTGGTCGATGAGGAGGAGGATCGCACACGCGCAGAGCAAAATTCCGATGAGCGGGCTTTTGAATTGTCGGAGCCACAGCGCGGCGATTGAGGGGTAGCGCGGCTCGGGGATTTGGTTGGCGCCGAAACTCGCGCGATGTTCGAGTATTTCTGCGTTGGTTAAACCGACGGCCGCGTCAACGCCAAGTTCGGAGAGAGTTTTTTCGATTGAAAGAGCGCGCCATCGTGGCGCATGCGAAACGGATTTCATACTCCGTATTGTATCATAATTACGCTTCATGTTCGGAACACGCGTCGCCCAATTATGATACACTATGAACACGACAAACCCGCTTCACATTCGCTTATGCCATATTCTGCGCCACGCACGACAACCAAATCAGATTATTTTATAGTGGAATTTGCTGCGCCCGAGGCAGACGCGGCTGCGTTTTATGTTGAGGTGTGGGGTGACACGCTGTATGTGCGCGGGCGCTATGCGGCTGATGTTAGTCGGCAACGCTATTCGCTCTACGCGCGCGGCGGCGGGCGCATCGACGCGAGTTACAAAATTCCCGTTCCCGTCACGAGCGATACGCGTTACATCAAAGCCTCCTACGCCGATGACGTGTTGCGTGTGTATTTTCGGCGTGCGGACGATTTTGGCGAGCGACGTGTGCGGATTTATGTGCGGTGATTTTGATCTGGACATTTGGCGCGTGGGTTGGTAGGATTGGCATGTGTTTCGGAAGGTTTGGAAAGGTGACCGAGTGGGTCGCATGCGTAGCATGCGACGGGCGCAAGAGCGCCCGGGAAACACAAGGTCATTTACAAATGAAATTTGGAAAGGTGACCGAGTGGTTGAAGGTACCGCTCTCGAAAAGCGGCATGGGTGAAAGCTCATCGAGGGTTCGAATCCCTCCCTTTCCGCCAAACTAAAAACCTGATCCGCGGATCAGGTTTTTAGTTTGATGTGTGAGGAAGGATTCGAAGACAGCGTGCGCGGTCAAGTGAGCGCAGACCGCACTGCACGATGGCCGGCTGCGACGGCGACACGGTTCGCCGAGCAGCGAATCCCTCTTTCTTTGGGAGCGTGATGTATTAAGTGGTACAATAGAATCAAAGTTAATTTTAAATCTATGAATTTTGATCATAAATCGTCTGTCGGCACAAACGGAGTTGAAACAATTAATGATCCGGAAGGTCGTGATGAAAAAAAAGTCGAAGCGCTGTGTAGTAAAATGCGGATTTTGGCAAAACAGTTGCCCATAACGGGTCACGGTTCCAAAATTTTCAGATTGCCGGTAAGTAATGATTTCGGAATCGCAAAACCTCTGATCGTCGAAATTGAATCGGTGAGCAACAGAGCCGATGATGCGCACGGCGAACGTGTTTTTAAAATCAGCGTGACATCAGAGTACACGCCGGAAGAATACGCAAAAATCGTTCAGAAGGAAGGTGGGCAGTCAAAGATTTCCGAAAAATACGCGCTTACGGTTTCTGGTTATGTAATCTCGTTTGAAATTGCGGAAGATGGCTCATTGAAACATCCCAATTTTAGTGACGCAATCGTGCACTCCACATTTCAAGCGTCGCGCGGCAGCGATCATTACCGCTCGTCAGGCAAACCGATTTCGAGCGATGTGCCAGTCACCGCAATTACAAACAGCGCTATTTTAGAGATACCGAGCATGGCAGACATGCAAAAACTGATAACGTACGCAATTCAGTCGCCCGGACAGAGCCTCGAAGATTTGAAGCGACGAATGGATGATATTCATAACTATAAATAATCGGCACGGTGAGAAAATTAATTTATGGAAGATGAAATTAAAAAACTCGAAAATGACGTAGCGCTTCTCAAAGGGCGCAACGTGCGGGTCGAAGCTGATAAAGCATGGGAGACCAGCAGTTTTAGAATTTTTTCTGTAACCGGCATTACGTATATCGTGGCTGCAATCACTTTCTCTTTAGTTGGCACGAAAAATTTTTTGTTACATGCATTCATACCGGCAGCAGGTTTTTTTCTCTCAATTCAGTCTTTGCCGTTTGTTAAAAAATGGTGGATAAAAAAGTATCTGCGTAAAAAAGAATGAAGCCCAACAAGTCGACGACTTGGTGGGCTTTTGGCTGCGTTTCCCGCACCTCCGTGGTTACTTTCTTGTGAAGACGTAGACGACGAGGGCGGCGAGTACGAGGCTGGTTATGAATCTGTCGGTTCCTCGGCCGAAGATTGATTGTAGAACGATGCCAATGGGGTCGAAGTTGAAAACCGCGCAGAGAAACGCGATGATGAGCATGGCCCACATCCACGGTTTGAATTCGATGGGTTTATGTGCTTGCACGGTCGGACTCCTTTGTTTAGTGTTTTGAAATCTTGCACGGTGAAGATGGATGCTAACATACAGCGTGCCTGGGTTTTTGTAAAGGGTAGGCAATCAGCTATTTTGCGTTCACCCCACTTTTCAAAATTCCCTCACCCACATCCGCCACTGCCGCGACAACGACACAAAAAAATCCAACGAGCATGCCCATAAAAACGCCGCCAGCGATGTCATCGCCCGGGTGAGTGAAAAACAGGTAAGCTTCTGCTGGTAGAATGAATCCACCAATAATGATCAGCGCGCAATGTTTTATGCGACGCATGGCTGCTACGGAGCGCTGTGAAAATAATTCGTTTCGTCTCACGCGCCCGAGCAACGTGAACGCCTGATAGAGCGCGACGAAAAAAGCGATCGATATCATGTACGCCCACGCCAAAAATGGATCGTTGAAGTATATCTGAAAAAATGTCGCGTGTGCGTTTCGACCTTCGATCCACGGCTCCCACAGCAGGGAGCCGAGCGCGCCGACGCCGATCAGCACAATGACGAATTGTAGAAAAATTGTTGAAGCTTGTTTCATGGTTGGTAGTATATAGTATTTATCGGCAGCTTAAAATATGCATAGATTTCATCGAATTCTGCATAGTTTATGTAAAAAATGCATAGTTTTGGAGCCAGCTTGCATAGTTTTGACCGAAATGCTATCCTAAAGAGGATTTCTTATGGAAGCAAAACTCCTCACCATCACTCAAGCAGCAAAAATTCTCCATGTATCTGTTGATACACTTCGGCGTTGGGACAACAGTGGTAAATTGACCGCCATCAAAAAAGATGGTGGCGTTCATCGCTTTTACAAGGAAAAAGATCTTGAAATTTTTTTGAACGATCTTGTTAACACCGCTCATGAATGGATGATGCATGGTGTCGAGTTGTCACCGACATTTTATTGCAGTAACAGCGCCGTGTTTCAAGCGCGGCTGACTAAATTGGAAATGTTGTTAATGCAAAAACAAGGCCTTGAAAAAACATTTTCAATCATCATTGCAGTTGCTGGGGAAATTGGAAATAATTCATTTGATCACAATCTTGGAAAATGGCCTGACGTGCCGGGAATTTTTTTCGGATATGATTTGGATAATCGATGTATCGTTCTTGCTGATCGTGGCATTGGTGTTCTTGAGTCACTACGCACAGTTCGTCCAGCGCTTGTAACACATGTTGATGCGGTAAAAGTTGCGTTCAGCGAAGTTCTTTCTGGGCGATCTCCTGAAAAGCGGGGGAACGGTCTTAAATTTGTTCGGGCAGTCACCATCGCGCAGCCGATAAATTTGTATTTTACAAGTGGAGATGCAGAAGTTCGCATGAAAGATCCGCTCAAAGAATTTCGCCTCACGCGTGGACAAGAGATCATGCGGGGTTGTCTCGCAGTGATTGAGTTTTGATTACGCAACTAAAATATAAAAATATGAAAATTGAATTAAAAAAATTTGGCACAACACTTATTTCGCGGCAAGCGGGCAGCGAAGCTTTAAAAGCATTTCAGTCGACGCTGCGAGAAATTGAATCAGACGAAATTCTCGAAATTGATTTTTCGGGCGTTCTTACATTCTCACCATCGTGGGGTGATGAGTTTTTAACTCCGCTTATGGATCTGCTCGGTGACAAACTGGTTTTGCTCGACAGTGATAATTTGTCAGTGCAGGAAACTTTGAAGTTGCTTAAAAATATAAAAGGCAATCCGCAAGTTTATTCATAATATATTTTAAAATAATTATGACCACACAGCAAACCATTATCAAAATCGCCATCTTTCAAAAGAAGGAAATTCGTAAAATTCTGCACAAAGGCGAGTGGTGGTTTTCTGTTATTGATATTGTTGAGGTTCTTTCGGGCACAGACCGTCCAAGAAAATATTGGAGCGATCTTAAGAAAAAGCTTGTGAAAGAGGGTTATTCTGAGTTGTCCGAAAAAATCGGACAACTGAAATTAACCTCCGTTGATGGTAAAAAGTATACGACGGATTGTGCCGATACTGAAACTATTTTTCGTATCATCCAAGCCATTCCTTCGCCAAAAGCAGAGCCGTTTAAGCGGTGGTTAGCGCGGGTCGGTTACGAGCGTATACAGGAAATTGAGAATCCTGAGCTTGCGACAAAACGTACAAGGGCGATTTACAAAGCCAAAGGATACTCCGATGCGTGGATTGAGAAACGGATGCGCGGTATTGAAGTGCGAGAGACGCTTACCAACGAATGGAAAAACCGTAATGTAAAAGAGGGGCAAGAGTACGCAATATTGACCGCCGAAATTTCAAAAGCAACTTTTGGGATGACTCCACGTCAATATCAAAAATTTAAAGGTTTGAAGCGCGAAAATCTGCGTGACCATATGAATGATTTGGAGCTTATTTTTACCATGCTTGGCGAAGCTTCAACTACTGAAATAGCGCAATAAAAACGCGCTGGGTTTTCTTGAAAATAAATCTGTTGCAAAATCGGGCGGCGATATTGCCGGAGAGGCTCGGAAAAAACTTGAACTAAAGAGTGGTAAAAAAGTTTCTTCTCATGAAAATTATTTATCAGAACAACGAAAGTTGCAAAAGCCAAAAAAGACGTGAGACTTATTTAAATCCTATGCCCCACAAACTCCCGCTCGATTTTCGCGCAGCAATCGACGCGGATGCGATCGTAAAAAACATGTGGGCCGACATCACGCCACTTGCGCGCAACGAATGGATTTGTTGGGTGACATCCGCGAAAAAAGCCGAGACGCGCGCGCATCGCATCGTGGTCGGCCTCGATAAAATGCGGAGCGGCATGCGGCGGCCGTGCTGCTGGGCTGGCTGCCCGCACCGGTGAATTGACAAAATCTGTCGAATATGCGATACTATTCCCGCAGCGTTTAAGCATCGCAAACCCCTATTTTTAAAAATAGTATGGTGTGATGAGGTCGAAACACTGTGTTCATAACAACACATTGTGCAGAAAGGATCTGATAAGGACCCCATCGCACGAGACAAATATGGAATCAAAGAAATTGTACGTAGGCAACTTGCCATACCGCACAACTGACGCAGATCTCAAAGATCTTTTCAGCGGTGCTGGTAATGTCGTGTCTGCTACCATCATCATGGACAAATTCTCAGGCCGATCAAAAGGCTTCGGATTTGTTGAGATGGGTTCATTGGATGAAGCTGAAAAAGCTATTTCAATGTTCAATGGTCGCGACATGGATGGCCGCGCGCTCACAGTTACAGAAGCTCGCCCTAAGCCAGAAGGTGGCGCAGGTGGTCGTAGCTTCGGTGGCGGTGGTCGCCGTGATGATCGCTAATTTTAGCGAATTATCGAACAAAGCACACCTTCGGGTGTGTTTTTGTTTTGCCTAAATTTTTTTGAGGATTGACAATATGGTGAGAATATGCGAGAATACAACCCTTGCTATTTTGGTGCGACTGTCAGGCGACGTTTGTATCATTTCGGCAAGAATGCGTGAATCGAGATGGTCTCGAGGAACGTTTAACAGTGTTTTGTGAGAGAAAAGGAGAGGCACATGCCTCGTATTGAATCTACGCGCGGCCTTGCAGCTGCGCCAGTCAACGACAATTTGAGCAGCGGCGCGCGCGCGGCGGAAGTTCTCCGCAACGTGCGTCAACGTCCAACGCCATCTGTCAGCAAAGATGACCCCGACGTTGCGCGGTGGACGAACGAACTCTTCGCTGAAGCTCAACGCGCGGGCCCGAAAGCCATGAAGTCCATGGGTCATCCAAGCGCCAAGTAGTTTGTCTCGCAGCCGTCAACCTCCAGCCCGTCGATCGAACTCCTCCAAAAATTGGGGTTCGGTCGGCGGTCGTTTTCTTTTAACTCGAAATTCGTTTATACTTTCGTTCATGTCAACAACTCGATTGGTCGCAAAAAATACGGCAATCCAAATTATCGGCAAGGGTGTGTCGACCGCGCTTGGCGTCGCGGTGATTGCGCTCGTGACGCGTGCGCTGTTGCCCGCGGGTTTTGGGCAATACACAAAAGTCATCACGTTTTTGTCTTTTTTTGGCATCGTCGCAGATTTAGGTTTGACGCTCATCACCGCGCAGATGATTTCTGAGCATGACGCGGACGAAGCGCGGGTTGTGTCGAGTATTTTGTCGTTTCGAATTGTTACGGCGTTTGCGTTGTTTGCAGCCGCGCCAGCAGTCGCGATTTTTACGCCATACGCGACAATTGTGAAATGGGGAATCGCGCTCGCCGCGTGGTCATTTTTTTTCGTGAGTCTCTCGCAAACGCTCGTGGGGATTTTTCAAAAACATCTCGTGATGCAATATCCGATGATTGCGGAGATTGCGGGGCGCGTCGTTTTGCTTGGCGTGACAATTTATGCCGCGTGGTCGGGCCGCAACTTGCTGTGGTTTTTGGGCGCGGTTGTTGCGGGGAATATCGTGAATTTTTTTGTCGTGCAACAATTCGCGCGTCGATTTATTGTTTTGCGGTTGGCGTGGGATGCTACGGTGATCCGTGAAATGTGGAAACGCTCGGTGCCGATCGCGATTTCTATCGTATTTAATTTAATTTATTTGAAAGCCGACATGCTCATCTTGTCATTCGTGCGGCCGGATGTTGATGTTGGTTTGTATGGCGCTGCATATCGGGTCATTGATATTTTGATGATGGTGCCCGTGATGCTGATGGGAGTTGTTTTGCCGATTGCGTCAGGCGCATGGAGCAATTTGGATGTTGAACGAACGCGGCGCGTACTACAAAAAATTTTTGATGCGTTTATTTTGTATGCCGTGCCGATTGTTGGTGGCGGTTTGACGCTTGCGGCACCAGTGATGACCCTTGCTGCGGGCGCACAATTTTCGGGTGCGAGCGCGCCACTTCGCATTTTACTCATCGCATTTTTTTGTGCGACGATGAGCACGTTGTTTGGGCATTTTATTGTTGTGCTACAAAAACAGCGCAGCGTTGTGTGGGTGTATGGAAGCGACGCCGCGCTTTCGCTCGCCGCGTATCTAATTCTCATTCCGATGTTTGGGATGGTTGCTGCGGCATGGTCAACCGTTGCATCGGAATTGTATGCAGCAATTATTTTGGGCGCGATCGTTATTCGGACAACGCAGATTCGATTTAATTTTTCTGTGGTGTGGCGCGCGCTGGTGAGTACGTCTGTGATGGTTGGCGCTGTGTTAGTGTTGGCGAGTTTAGATATTCCCGTTGTCGCATCTGTTGCGTGTGGTGTTGTTGTGTATGGCGTAGCGTTGTTTTTATTGCGGGTGCATCGATTTTTCTTATGACGTGGATGCAGCGCGCCATAATTTTTGTAGCTGCTTTGTCGCCGACGTATTTGGTGCGTTTTCATGTGCTCGGAATTCCGACAACTATTTTTGAGATTTTAATTCTTGCGCTCGCCGGTGCAACATGCGCGCGTGCGATGCGACATGCGCCGAGCTATTGTAAAAAAAATTGTGAGATTCCTCGTTCGATGATGATCGCGAGTGCGCTATTTTTTTTCGCGGGGTGCATTTCGGTTTTTGTTGCGCCGAATATTTATGCAGCGCTTGGAATTTGGCGCGCATATATTTTTGACGCGATGTTATTTGGTCTGATCGCATGGCTGCATTTTGAATCATTTGATGAATTTAAATATTTGGTGATTGCGCTTTCTGTGTCTGCGGCAATCGTTGCGCTGGTTGGCGTTGTGCAGAAATTTACGGGCTGGGGAATTCCGAATCCGTTTTGGCGCGCTGCTGCAACGCGCCGCGTGACGTCAATTTTTGGTTATCCAAATGCGGTCGGGCTTTATCTTGAATTGATGCTGCCGTTTTTTGTCGCGATGACCGTGCTCATCAAAAAATACCGCGCGTGGTTTATTGGCGTCATTATCACGTCACTTTTTGCAATTCTGTTTGCTGAAAGTTCCGGCACCATCGCCGCGCTCGCGGTTACGGCGGGCCTATTTTTTATTGCATGGCGACGGACACGCTGGTGGATGGTTGGTTTTGGAATTGTTTGTGTTCTTGTTTTGGCATTGTCGCCGCTTCGGAAATCATTCGCCGATGAATTTTTATTGCAGGGTTTTTCAGGACGCCTTCGAACGCAGATGTGGAAAGAAACGGTCGTGATGCTTAAGCCACGCTGGGTCGTCGGTGCTGGCCTCGCGGGTTATCAAACACGTGTCAAACCATTTCATGTTTTTACGTGGGCTGAAATTTATTTGTATCCACATAATTTGGTTTTGACGTTGTGGTCGGAGCTCGGGTTACTTGGTCTCGCTTCGTTTATATGGATTTTTTCGTTGATGGTTGTGTGGATGGTGCATGCGCTGCAACATGGATTTTTTGAACAGCGCGTGTGGGCCGGCTCGATACTCGCAACACTATCGATAATTTTTATCCACGGACTCGTCGATATTCCTTATTTCAAAAATGATTTTTCAGCTTTGTTTTGGTTGCTCGTTGCCATGAGTGCGTTCGTCCGATATACTGGACGTCCGACACATGAAAAAAAATAAATTTTACATCTTAGCACTATTTGCTGCAGCGTTAATTTTTTCTCCCGCATTCACGCATGCTGCAGTTTTGAAAAATTCAAATTCAAAATCGCCGACGAAAACAAAAAT
>JAHFHU010000009.1 GCA_023246755.1 Candidatus Magasanikiibacteriota bacterium | reverse complement strand
GCGAGTTCGATGGAACGCAAAACAACGCCCACGCCATTCACCACATATGGTAGCCGCATGATAATTCTCCTTGAGAGAGGTGGAATCCTCTGACTATAGATAACCATGTATGCCGGCAGATGTCAATGCTGGGGAGTTTGAGCGACACCAACTCGTGTTGACAAAAAAGTCGCTGTGCCCTACGATTAGGCGAGTTTCCCTACAACCAACAAACAACGACGGAGGAACGAATGTTTTACAGCGTTAAAGAAAAAGTTCTCGAGCTTCTTAGAACTTCCCTACAAGTACTCCACGAGAAGTTCACGCGGGTGGTTCCCGCAATCAACCAGCAGGAACTCCTTGAGCACACAGAGCGCGCGAACCAGCTGCTTAGGGTTTTGGAGCAATGTGCGGTAGAAAAAGGCGTGCTCAAAGCTTTGTACGGCATGAATGATGGGCGCTTTTACCTCGTAGCGTCTTCGTGCGAAGCCGCACTTGCGAATGCGATCAAAAAAATCGAAGAAAGGACGCGTACAAGTCTTGGACATACGATCATGACCAACGTGATCCTCGGTAAGCTCAATAAAGCTTTCGCATCGATTCAAGAGCTGATTTATAACGATGAGCTGGTCGTTCAGAAGCGCATGGTTATTCAGCATGTGACGCGGGCGAACATTCTGATTCTGGTTTTAGTGGAGAGCAACCACACAGCGGATGGTCAAAAAAGGGTGCTCAAGGGTTTGTCCCGCATGCAACCACGCTACTCTGCGTTTCTTCATGACTACGGGTTTGACCTTGCTCGGGCGATCACAATGATCGCGGAGCAACCGCTGTTGCCCGAGCCAACCGAGGAATAATAGCCTCTGCAATGGCAATGGCGGCAACAACCAACCACAACCGTTCACCGACCCGCGTGAGTAATACTCTGCGGGTTGTTTTTTATAACAATTTTGCTTTTTCAATCACTTTGCGCTGGTCTTCGTTGACTTGTTCAATGATACGCCCTAAAAATTCCTCTTTTTCTTTTTTAGAGGTGTTGGTCATGAATTCGTATATGCTGCTCGGCTGCTTTTTTTGTTTAAAGCCAAAAAAGGCGAGAATTTTTTGAATCATAGTAGGGCTTCTAATTGTTCTTTACTATATTGCAAATTGAGAGAGTCGTCAATCTTGGCAACACCTGCATCAATAATATACGCGTTTGTTTCGTAGTTCTTCTTTACGTTCCAAAGATTAACCCTGTCGCCAAATTCTTCTTTAATTTTCATTACAACATTGGGTGCGGCAAAAAATTGCTCTATGAATTTGTCTTTTAAAATTCGGCGGCCTTCTGTTTTTTCACGTGCCTGTGTGAATTGCCATGCACGAATTGGGTCTTCACATAAATATGCGATCGCAACGATCCGATCGTGTGCAATACACCTAACGATATTTGTTCGCGCGATTGAGTAGTGTGAAAAAGTTCCATCCAAAACACAACTTTTTCTTGCACGTATGACATGATCAAAAATTTTACTCACCCCATCAGATACGGCTTTTTGAAAAATGTATGAGTTGCTACCCGTATAGTTGGGCAACATGCTTCTGATCGCATCTGCATCGATGTGCGCCAAAACATGGGCACGATTTTTTTGAAATGCCTCAATCATACGATGCGCAAATTCAGTTTTGCCAGCGCCCGGAGAACCAGCGGTAAAAATTGTTGTTGGAAAATTTTCCTCTACCAAAATATGCCCGGCAAATTTCTCAATAATTTCATGAACGTGCTGTTTTATAAACAGCACTGCTTCATCAGAAAGTTTTTGCTCTTCGGGGGTTAGTTGATTCATAGTTCACGTCGCTTGCATATACTCTACCCGAACGAAAACCGAATGTCAAGAGGGGTTATGCACAGTTGGTCCACAGTGTGCGATCATCGGGCTCGCGCTGATGCTCACGGGCGCGGGGTGCGATGCTGTGGCGCACTCGAGCGGCGCCGTGGTGCATGCACCCGCCTATGAACTGCGCGCGAACACGGTGCCCGCAGGCGCATCGGCGCGTTGCCGCGATGGGACGTTTAGCTGAACTCATTTCAAAAATAATTTTGAGTCAGTTTTCTCATTGTTGCGCGCGAAAATTATGAGGATGGAGGAGGACTACTGGAGTAATCCGACAACATCCGAAAAATTTGCAGCCGCAAGAATTACAAACTGGGCCACGAAGTATTTTTGAAATTAATTCGAATCAGCCTTGAAATTAAACATACTCACATCATGGGAGAATGAAAACGATTTCATAGTTATTTTTTACCATATAATATGTAAATCAACCCCTTAAAGTAGATTAGTTGCACTATTAAAGAAAAAACGTAAACCGTGACCAATGTACGACTCAAAACTTGCGCATAAAACAAAATGTTATGTGTATACACGACAATATTCTCTGAAGCACAATCTATATCTTTATGTATAACACAATAACGTTTTTCTCTATCGCGGCTTAAAGCATCTTTAATCGCCACTTTTCTTTCTTCTAGTGTGAGACGACCATCCCCAGTAAACTGTTCAGCAAGTTCATCTACGAAATTTGAGATATTTAAATTGCAAAAAGCTTTACTCGAAAGATCATAAACAGAAATTTGATCAAAAATTCCACTTTTTAAACAAGTAAACTTTGTGCCTTGAGCTAAAAAATCTGGGACGGTATTTGTTACTGACGGACTACTATTCTGAGTGAAGCTCCGTAGATTATTTTTGATTGTCGTATTAGAAATACTGTCTTTAACGCTCTCAACAGAGATGATAGATCCAATCAAGAACACCACGAGTAAACTAATAACAAATAACACAGTGAAAAAACGATGCCACCATTTTTCTTTAAGAAATTTTTCATCTCCACTAAAAGGAAGAAATATTTTTCTAGTTTTCATATAAAAAATCATTTTTTTAATTTCCATTGAAAATCATAAGCGCTAAAATCAAGATTACGATCATGAAAGAATTCTGTTCGCAAAGAATTAATAAAATTGGATTGCGCATTTTGAAAATTTAGTTGCGCTTTCTGTATGTCTGCGGCTAATTTGCCCTTAGTATTTTGAAACTCATTATACGAATCTGCAGTAATTTTGAGTTTTTTAAATGCTTTCTGAGAAATAAATAGTGCTGAACCATAATATTCATGTTGAAACTTTTCAGCCAAAGCCTTTCTATCCGCTTCTTCTAAATCAGTTTCGCACAGAAATACTCTCAAAGCTTTTAATAATTCATAATGCTGATCAAATCTTTTCTCTTTCGATTTTCGATCTAATTCTAAATAGTGCGTTATAAAATAGCCAGAAACAATACAAAGCACACTCATGCTGCCTACGACTATCTCTTTATCAACATTCAACTTTGTGTGAAACACATAATATGTCGTCCATTCAAGAGCGATAAATATAATAAGAGAAATAGAAACTGGATTTTTGACAAATGCCATAAATAAAAAATACATATCTTTTAGTTTGTCAAAAAGTCGTGTGTCTTTCATAAAGTTATCCTCACCCACCACCTCTTCCCCTTCTGCACCACAACCCCGTCGCCTCGTCCATCCATTTCAACCATCGCCCCAACATCCTCCACCACAACCCCATCAACCTTGACACCACCCTCCGTAATCTGCCGGCGCGCGTCGCCCTTACTCGCACAAAAACCAACCTCAACCAAAACATCCACCAGCGGCGCCTGCATCCACGACACTTTCACCTCCGGCATATCCTCCGGCACGCCGCCTTGCTGATGCACGGTGCGAAAATGTTCCTCGGCAGCTGCAGCCGCGTCCACGCCCCAATACATCGCAACCAACTCGCGGCCCAAACGCATTTTGACGTCGCGTGGGTTTGCGCCGGCGGCCAATGATTCGCGCATTTCCAAAATTTCGCCCACGCCCGCGCGCGTTGCGCACATAAAATATTCCAAAACCAGCTCGTCCATGAGCGACATCACCTTGCCGTACATATCCGCCGGCTCGTCGAGCAAATTAATCGTGTTGCCCCACGACGACGACATTTTGCGCCCGTCCAAACCCGCAATCAGCGGATTCAGCACGATATTCTGCGCGGCCAAACCGTAGTGCGGCAAAATCGTGCGGCCGGCGAGCACATTAAAACGCTGGTCCGTGCCGCCGAGCTCAACGTCGGCCTTGATCGCCACCGAATCGTAGCCCTGCATCAAGGGGTACAGCACCTCGCGCAGCGACACGCGCCGGCCGCCGTCCAGCCGCTTGGCAATATTTTCGCGCGCGATAAATTCCGCGACGCTAAACACGTTCGCGAGCTCGCCAATTTCCTTGAAGCCGAGCTTCCCGAGCCACGTGGAATTAAAATGAATCTCGGCCGCGTCCAGGTCAATAATTTTTCCGGCCTGCGCCACGTAGGTTTCCAAATTCGCCGCAATCGCCGCCTCGGTCAGCATCGGCCGCTCTGCATCTTTGTCCGACGTGTCGCCGATAATGCCCGTGAAATCGCCCACGATAAAAACAATTTTGTGGCCGAGCTCCTGAAAATCGCGCAATTTCAAAAGCGGAATGGATCGCCCGAGATGCAAATTCGGCGACGTCGGGTCAATGCCCAACTTCACGCGCAGCGGCTCCCCGCTCGCCAATTTTTTCTCCAAATCCTCGCGCACAATCACCTCGGCCACGCCGCGGTCCAATAATTCCGCAATTTTTTTCTTGTCTGTTGAAATTTTTGCCATAAAATTCTGCTCAATTACAGACATCTTAACGGAAAACCCGGCGTTTGACAACTGAAATCTAGTGCGGTATAGTTTGTTCATTATTGGGGTTACCCACCGATTCCCACGTCGCAAGACGTGGGATGAATATTTTTAGGAGCCATAAAACTGAACAAAACGTTTCTGCACATCCAACAACTCATTTTCCGGAAGCGCACATATGCGTTTAGAAAGCCGCCGTGCATCAAACACGCGAGCCTGCGATAAAACAGCGGTGCGTGCACGCTCATGAAACGAAACAGGTGCATACCACACCCCTGTTTTTATTTTTGACGTAACCGGTAGTCCAAGAAACATTTCCGTATTAATTTTTTTAAGCACCAAAACCGGCCGCGTAAAATACGCGCCCTTGCCATACATTTCGTGCCCAACATTCATGCCGATTGCACACCACCACACCTCGCCCTGTTTAAACAGCGGCGACGAACGCGTTTCCGTATGCAACCGCATTTTCTGTCCGCACCAAATTCTAAATTGTTCCAAAACTTCAAACATACCCTCCCGATAGTTTGTAATGGCCAGACCTTATCACACTACCACGCAATTTGACAGCCCAATTCGCTCCTGCTACTCTAAACTCAGAGAAAGACTTCCTCCGTGGTTTATACACCACAACTTGGCGGGAGCCTTTTTCTGTTTTTTCCTCAACCCGCTACACATTTTTTGGAAACACTGACATCAACCATTTTTCGCCCGTACGCTTCACCTCTTTGATTTGCACAATAAACACTTCGCCGCCCGCAGCTGTCCCCACAAAACGATACAGCAATTCCCCATGCCGGTTTGGATTTTCTTTCACCGTCGGTTCCATCCGCGACCGCTCAATCAATTCAATTGCGCACGCAAAATATTTTACGCGCCGCGCCTTATCGCGCACATTTTGTTTTTCGTACAGATGGTGCCAATACAATTCCAAAAAAATTTTCTGTTTATCAAAGTACGCCGCGCGCACATATGGCCGCCGCTTTGTCCTTGCTGCGATCTGCTTATGCAGCACCATCGCCTTTTTTGAAATCTCGGACCACGTGATGCCCGTGATTTTGCCTGCTTTTGTTTTATATCCCTCCATAAAACTACTCCCGATAGTTTGTAATGCCATGAAATTATCATACCGCCACACAATTTGACAACTAAAACGAGCCGCGCTATCATTCAAACATACTTTGGGGTTACCCAGCGATCCCGCCCAGCAATGGGCGGGTGATGATTTTTTTAAGAGGAAATTAATTTTACAAACTGCAACAAAATCCGGGAGAGAGTTTCGCGATCAACCTCGCCAACACAATTGTTAAATCGCCGAGAATCATACGTGCGCGCCTGACTTAGTATCGCCCATCGACGTACGCTGCCAACATTAGTTTCCACAAACCAACTTCCTTGTTTTTCACGAAGCGTTAGTGGTAATCCAAGAAACATGGTTCTGCTAAATTTTTTGAGTACCAAAACCGGACGCAAAAATCGATCACCTTTCCCAAATAGCTCGCTCCCCACATTCATTCCGATACTGCACCACCAAATCTCTCCTTGTCGAAACATCAGTGGCTCATCAGTACCTGTATGCAACTCAGCCTTCTGACCGCACCAATTTCTAAACTGCGCAATGATTCCAAACATACCCTCCTTAAAGATAAGTTTATAAATTTTGTTTGATACTAATTCATTCGTTGCCCAATTGTCAAACACCAACTCTCACATCCATTGACAACCAAGCCATCCACATGACACACTAGGCACGCGATAATCGCACAGGAAGCATCAAATGAGCAATGTCTGGGATGCATACATCGAAAAACAGAGGAAAACAGTTGCAGACTATCAGATCCTAAAAAAACCGTACCGCTCAAAACACCTCGTGCTGATGGTGGTTGATGGATCAGGATGCAGCGTCGCGCTCGTCCGCCCAACACGCCAAAACCTCAACAAATACGGCGTTAGAATCGACCTCGATCGCGGTATCTGGTCGCACACATTTTTGGGTGGCAACATCCACAACATCGGTGAAGCTCGAAGTCACCACCGTGAGTACGAGCAAATAAACACGCCAATCGGTGTGTTCGATGCTGAAAACATTAAACAACTTCATTTGATGGTGTTGTGGGTATTACAACGCTAACCGTGCACTTTGGAGGTTTCTAATGGAAAAAGATCTTGAACAATTCTTGCGTGTCAAACTTAATCCGGACGACATCTGGGTTTTCTATGAGCTTACAGCCTGCCAAGAATTCGGACAATTTACCACACAAGAAACTGTTCGAATCGTGCTCGCAGGCCAGGAGTCACGCGTTGTCAAAAGTCCGTTAGACGGAATTGAACGCATCATGATCGGCCCGCGCGGTCGCTGCGTATGCGTTGCTGTCAAAAATTATGCGTGGAACATTGCGTCCATCGAATGGGAGTTGCCCGTGAGCCGACTCCCTGAGACGATTGACCCTTCAATCGCTCGTAGGATGGGAGGGCTGCCAACGTACGTGAACTTCCAAAGTCTGAAGAACGCCACAAAATGTACACGCATCATGCGTGGATATTTCACCCACCACGCAGAATTTTTGCCGATCAAATGGCATCAGTGGGGCGCGACGATGAACAACCTCATCGAACGTGCGGCGATGAAACTAATCGCTGACACGCTCGTAGGAATCTCGGTTTAGCCAACAACCACCCCTCTCGCACAACACATGCGGGTCGGGTGGCTCATTTTTTATCCACTGGTTTTCCACACTTGACGACAAAAATACCGGTGCTATACTCGCCTCATCAGTCATCGTAATTTTTTTGAAAAATCCTATGGGGGGAAATTTTGCAGAACTCACAACTCAGCCAGCGGCGGCGCCCGAGCCAACGACACCATTCGAAGCATACGTTATCAGTTCACTTAAACATGCAAACGCATTCGAAGAACATGTTATCACCGCGCTCAAACGTGCTAGCGCATTCGAAGAACATGTTATCGCCGCACTCAAAGGCGCGAGTCTTTTTGAGGAATACGTTATCAAATCACTCACAACGCTGACAACCAAAGTCGAAAATCTCGAACGAAACACTGCCGACATCATCGAAACTCAAGCATTTCTCGTTTCAGAGACGGTAACGCATGATGAGCTTGATGAAAAACTTGCTGAATTTGGAAAAGATCTCAAAGATGAAATCACGACAGATCTCAAAACACACGTAAGCGTCGAGTGTGAAAAAGTTCGCGAAGATGTTATGCGGCTCGTCAAAAAATCCGATGGCCGCACGGATGACGTCGTCGTGACGCTGGAGCGCAAAAAAATTATAAGCCGCAGCGAATGTGTGTCAATGCTCAACACCTCCCCGTTCGCGGTCTAGCCCGACAATTTTAGAGTCGCTCTGCGATAGCCGCTAACCGCTCCTCGGCCTCGGCTAACTTCGCGCGCTCTTTTTCGATCACGCTTGCCGGCGCACGCCCAACAAATTCTTCGTTCGACAATTTCGAACGCAAACTTTCGATATAATGTGCAACTGAATCGCGCTCGGCTTCGAGTTTGATTTTTTCGTCGGGTGAATCGCCAACCGCTTCAGGTTTCGGAATCGTGATGGTTCCCTCTTCAATGACCGTTGCGAGCTGACCGTCGGGCGCCGTATCCGCAAACAACACCACGCATCGCGCTAGTTTTTCAATCACCGGCTGTTGCAACGCCAGTGTCTGTTTAAATTTTGTCACGATCGTCACCGGCACGATCGCGCCCGCCGCAACTTTGTAGTCCGCCCGAAGCGCACGAATTGCACCAATCACCCGTTGCGCACGTGCAAATTCATGCTCAGCCTCGGGATATAATGTCATCGCACCAAAATCAACCCATGGCGCAACCATCAAAAAATCATTATCATCCTTCGCATACGCCGTCTGCCAAATCGTCTCTGTCACAAACGGCATAAATGGATGCCACAGCTTCAACAAATTCTGCAACACATAGTTCAAAACCACGCTTTTGCCACCCTCAACTTTCGCACCCTCCAAATACCAATCCGCCAACTCGTTCCAGGTAAAATCACGGAGCAATTCGCCGGCGCGCGAAAATTCAAGACGCTCAAGCGCGCCACTAAACGCAGCAGCAACATCGGCAAATCGCGACAACAACCATTTGTCGAGCGTGGTGAGCTCCAACTCATCAATTTCAGATGCGGTGACCACACATGAATCGCCCGACGACAAAATAAATCGTGCAACGTTCCACAACTTATTCGTAAAATTCCGAAAGCCCGCAATTTTTTCTTCTGACATGCGCAAATCATTTCCCGGCGACTGCCCGAGCAGCAACGCTAAACGCACCGCATCCGTTCCATATTTTGGAATCACATCGAGCGGATCGATCCCGTTACCAAGCGACTTCGACATCTTGCGCCCCTCTGCGTCGCGCACGAGCCCATGCAAATACACGGTGCGAAACGGAACTTCGCCGAGCGCATACGTTGTCATCAAAATCATACGCGCAACCCAATTCGGCAAAATATCGTAACCCGTTTCAAGCACGGCGTTCGGATGATACACATTTAAATCCCCGACCTGCGAACCGCTCGCGTCAAACTCGCGAACAACCGCGCACGCATGCGCCGGATACGCCTCGGTCGTCTCCATCGAACTTACACCATAATTTTTCAGCAAACTAATCGTCGCCGCATGCGTCACGACAATAACCGTACGCCCCTGAAATTCTTCAAGCGCGTCCCGCATGAATGACTCTGAACGATCGTTAAAATTCTCGCTCGTCGCCATTTCGCGCAGCCGCTCATCGAATCGAATTTCAAGGCCCAACTTTTCCGACAAAATTTCCGCCGTTTCTTTCGTTCGCAAAACCGGCGATGCCAAAATAATCGCCGCGTCCTCGCGCACCAATGTCCCCGCACACACAAGCGCCTGCGCCACACCTTCGGGCGTCAATCCATTTTGCGCATCAAAAATTTCCGCATCCATCACCCCGTTCACATTACTCCACGCCTCACCATGTCGCACGAAAATCACCCGCGTATATGGCCACCCGAGTGTCGTGAATGTCCACGTCCCGCTTGAAAACCATGTATCCAAAACATCGGGATCTTGATCAACCGCGCCGTTACAATGTGGACACATGAGCAGATCATCAATGGAACAAATCGGTGCGCCACACTCCGCCGTTTTTTGCGCAACGCAATACCACACCGGAATCCGATGACCATACCAAATCTGTCGCGAGATACACCAATCGCGTAAATTATCAACCCAGTGCGTATATATTTTTTCAAAACGCTCCGGAATAATCGCGGTCTGATGCGTTTCAACAACATGCCGCATCGTCTCTTTGAGCGTCACGAGCGAACCCGCCTCAATTCCCGCAAGCGGCGCGCGCGGCGAATGTTTAAACGAAAATTTTTTGTTGACGTTTACAAACCACTGCAACTTCGGCAACGGAATAATTTCACTCGCACACCGCGAACACACCGGCACATTTTGTTCCGTCTCCTCCTCTTTTTCGATCAGGCCTTCAGCGCGCAGCCACGCAACGACCTTCGTGCGCGCGTCCGCAACCGACATGCCCGCGTAATCTGGCCCCGCTGTTTCAAGCATCCGCGCATCCTCGCCAATAATTTGCACCAGCGGAATTTGATGTGCGATCGCCATGCCGTAATCAACCATGCTGTGCGCCGGCGTCACACCAAGCGCACCCGTTCCAAAATCTTTTTCAACGCCGTGATCCGCAACCACGCGCAGATGCAACACCACGCCGCGTGACCCACCAAACGGAACTTGCAACACCCCGCCAATCAAATTTTGATAACGCTCATCGCGCGGATGCACTGCGACCGCCGTGTCACCGAGTTTTGTTTCTGGCTGCGTTGACGCAATCGTGATCGGAAAATCTTTCGCGTATTTAAAATAATACAGTGACGCCGTTCGCGTTTTTGTTTCTAACTCGTCGTCCGACAATGTCGAAGCGCATCGCGGACACCAATTCACCACGCGGTCACCCCGATAAATCACCCCTTCATCATACATGCGTTTAAAAATCGTTCGAACCGCAAGCGAACGCGGCGCGTCAAGCGTGAACGCCTCACGTGTCCAATCAAGCGACGCACCCATTTTTCGAAATTGCAATTTAATCCGATCGCGTTTGCTTTCAACAAACTCCTCGATCCGACGCACCAATTCCGCGCGTCCCAAATCGTGGCGCGTCACGCCCTCTTCCTTTTGAATCATTTTTTCAACGACGTTTTGCGTCGCGAGTGCGGCGTGATCCGTGCCCGGAATCCAGAGCGCGCGTTTACCATTCATCCGATGATACCGAATCAAAACATCTTCAATCGCAAGCATTGACGCGTGACCGACATGCAGCGTCGCTGTTGCATTCGGCGGCGGCACGACGATCGTATACGGTTCGCGATTTTGAAAATCCGGCAAATTTTCCGGCGTAAACGCACCCGCACTTTCCCACCGCGCGTATAAATCATCTTCAAATTGTTGTGGCTCGTAAGCCTTGGGCATCTCGGTCATACGGGTATCATGTGTTTGATAATAGTAACGAAAAAATCGTACCTGCGCAATGTTGTCAAGCCGGTAAACAAAATCATTCGTATAAACCATTATTTGTGCTTAACATTAGCATAATTTTTTGTAAAGTGATAATCAGACAAAAAAAGCCTTGACCGTCGACCTATTTTATCGTATGATATTGAATCAATTAGAGGCTAATTTTAGCGAAAAATGGCACTAGCTATCGCCGCACAATTTGAGCAGGTGTTACGCACGACGCGATCCGCGCTTATCGTGTGTCGCCCCAATCCAAGTCATGATGAAATCGTGGCGAGCTTGGCTATTGCCGCATACGTCGCGCAAATCGGTAAAACCGCAACGGTTGTTTCTGATCATTTCTCAGCGCCGCACGCACTAAAATTTTTGCCTGACATCGCACAAATCAAACCGCACGTTGGACAATTACATGACATAACCATCACCGTTCCGCTCGGCCCTGATGGACTCGAAAATATCCGACACGAAATTATCGATGGCGCTGTCGTCATTACCGTTGCACCAAAATCGGGTGTGATCAACACCGAACGCATCGCGCTGCACTCGTCGCAATTCCGTTTTGATCTCATCATCGTTGTTGGTGCACAAGATTTTTCGTCACTCGGTGCAACGTATTCTGCAAACACAGCGCTCTTCAATTCGGCACCGATCGTTAATGTTGATTGCGCGGCATCGAACGAACAGTTTGGTCACGTCAATGTTGTTGATATCACCCGCACCAGCGTTTCCGAAATTGTCTATGAACTTTTTATTGCAACGCACGTGAGCATCACCGCGCCAACTGCAAATCTACTCTTGACGGGAATGATCGCCGCGACACAAAGTTTTAAAACACGTGCGGTCAGTGCACACACGCTGCAAACAGCAAGCGCATTGATCGCACTCGGTGGCGATCGCGAACTGATTGTACACCACCTCTACCGTCAACGTTCCGTTGCAGCGCTCAAATTGTGGGGTGCGGTTTTAGCTCACCTGCAAACTGATGTGCAGCAACCGCTCATGTGGAGTGTTTTGACGCGTGAGGATTTTGTTCGTGCGGGCGCGACCGAATCTGATTTGGCTGATTTAGTTGGCGAAATAATTCACACCGCGCCGAACACCAAAGTTTTCGCGCTCGTCTACGAAACACCGGAAAACTCTCACAATATTCGCGTCATGATTGATGCGCAAAAACCATATCGTGCGGATTTTTTAAGCAGCGGATTTTCCAAAACGATCGGCACTGCTGAACATGCGCATTCTGACCTTGAAAATTATTCACTCGGCGACGCGACGACCCGCGTGACCAATGTATTGCGTGCAAAGATGCGAGGGTAAATTATTTTTGTGTACAGACAGCGCATCCTCACCCCCACAACGCCCTACCTGAGATTAGAAATCGGCATCGTTGATGTCGGAATCATCCAGTCTACACCCAGACGAATTGCTCGCACTGCGGCGATTGCGTTCCAGACGTTCATAATCTCAACCGGCAAACCTTCGACGTAGAGGCCATAGACAGTAAACCTACCATTCAGTATGTCTGATGATTCGCCTTCCTGATCTTGGTCTGCATCTACGTAGGACTTTGCGGCCAAATCCCGAAATTCTGTGGCGCAATTTGCACCCGTTCGCGGCTGGAGATCTACTCTACCGGCGATGCCGTTGCGGAATTGAAATAACACGCTGCGAATTTCGATCTTCCCAGATGCACAGATCTTTTGAAGGGTATCAAAAGGTTCTGCCGCATGCAGTGCGACTTCGGCCTGAACCCGCTGATTAGGATTCGACATTTGTCGCTCGACGATTTCGTCCCTAAAAACCGAAATGACCCCATGGTCCCAGTTGCTCACAGAGCCATGTGGGGCAACGACTGTAGGATCCTCCTTACAGCCGCTCCATGTCGCCAATGCGACCAAGACGAGGCCGACATTGGCCAAGAGTATTCGAATCTGAAGTGTTGACATATAGGCCAATGATACCGCTTGTTGAAAGCACTTTCAAATCTCGTGGCAGATCGAGTCTTCCACGTGGAAGAGCTAAACTGCAACGAACCTACGCACATCGCTAGCGACAACGAAAAAAGAGCACCATCGCTGCGTCCTCTGCTCGAACCTCACACTGAACGACGAAATTTTGGCTGTAATACTGGCTGAATTTGCTGCAAAATCCATTGAAATAGGCCCGGAGGGACTCGAACCCTCGATCCCAGCGTTATAAGCACTGTGCTTTAACCAACTAAGCTACGGGCCCGTATAAATTCGCTGCGTCAGCAGTCTAGCATTTACCGATAAAAATTTCAATTGAGAAGCCCGGCGCGACGAAGAAAATATGGAACACCGAACAGCGGCGCAGCGACGGCAAAATTGCGCCGAGCAGACAAAAATTTTTCAACACGCGCGAGTGGCACGAGTAACACTTCGATGTCTTCTGCGGCTTCATATGCAGGCTCGGATTTTTTGACGCAACCAGTCGCGATAAAAAAATGATAATCTTCGTTTTGCAATCCGCCATTATTTGCGCCGCTCCCCACAAATTTTATCCGCCGTGCGACATAGCCCGTTTCTTCGAGCAACTCGCGTCGTGCGAGCGCGATCGACTTTTCGCCGCGCCGATCCATGAGGCCTGCCGGGGTTTCCAAAACATACCCCGCGCGTGGCACACGAAAATGTTTCAAAAAAATCACGTCACCCTTCTCAGTTACGGGAATCACAATCGCAACGGGCCCATGCGTTTTGCGCGCAAAAACTTCCCACGTACCCGGTTTCCCATCAACGCCAAAAAATTCGCGCTCATACACACGCGAAAACTTTCCCTCCCACACGAGCCGATCTTTTCCAACTTTTATTTTCACACGACAAATTTTATTTAAAATAAGTATACAGCGATCGGCGGTTTTGCACCAAAAAAAATCACCCCGCACCATGTTAGCTAGTGCGGGGATTCACGTCTATTTTCGGCGCACCCAATGTATCGTCGAACCACCCCGCAAAATCAGTTTGACAACTTTTGGTGCAATCATCAAACGACGGGCGGTCCACGTACCAGCCATATGCCCTGTGGAACAGCATCCGATTCGACAACAGACGAAGCTGCTCGCCGGAAATTTCCGCTCTTGTGTCTCGTTCATCTTATAGTCGTAACCAAACGGGTCACCCGGTAGTATTACACCTCCACAGAGCGAACACTGACCGCTTGCGCTGCGAATACATTTCAAAAAACATGCCCCACACAAAGCGGTATTTTTTGATGTGTCGCTGTCGTAGACCTCACCGCCGAGCAAACAGGTATAGTGTTCGCGTGCCCGATGACCACACCCATAGACAATGACCTTACCACTTTGTTGTGCAAGCACGCACACCTCCTGGTTTTTTTCCATGACTGGTAGCTGATTGCACCCACGATTCCGCTTGAGTTTGTTTGTGACGCGCGACATGATTCCACCTCCGTTAGCGGCAATTGTTGCACAAAAAACGGAATCTGTCAACGCTCGACTTTCGAAGCCGTTCGCGCTACAATACCCTGCATATGCAGCATAACCTCAACCTCCCATGGCTCAAACCACTCAAAAAATCCTTTCCTGACGCGGAAATTTTTCTTGTTGGCGGGATGGTTCGTGACGTGCTGCTGCGCCGCCCGAGCAAAGACATTGACCTCGTCGTGCGCGGCGTGCCGATGCCAAAATTAATTTCGTTTTTGAAACGCGAGGGCACCGTCGACGTCGTTGGAAAAACTTTTGGCGTTATCAAATTCGGATATAAAAACGCACCACAGATTGATATCGCGCTTCCCCGCACCGAAATTGCCGGCGGCTCCGGCGCCTATCGGGATGTTGCGGTGCATTTTGATCACGCAATGCCGATCGAAGCAGATCTGGGGCGCCGCGATTTCACCATCAATGCGATGGCACTGAATTTGGCAACGGGTGCGATCACGGATCCGTTTGGCGGCCGCGCCGACATTCGCGCTAAAATTATTCGTGCGGTTGGAAAACCGGCTGATCGTTTTGCCGAAGATAACACACGCCTGCTCCGCGCGCTCCGATTTGCCTGTCAATTAAATTTTGCGATCGAACCAAAAACCGCAACGGCGATTAAAAAACTTTTGCCGAAACTCGTTGAAGGCCATGTCCCGAACGAACTCATCGGTCGCGAACTCGTCAAATCACTCGTTGCGAATCCGGTGCGCTGTATGGATTTGTGGAACGCAACAGGTGCATTTAAATTTGTGGCGCCCGAACTTTTGAAAATGCACAAATGTCCGCAACCAAAAAATTATCACAACGAAGGTGATGTGTGGGAGCATACCGTGCTCGCGCTCAAAAATCTTCACGGCGCGCCGTATCAAAAATTTCTTAAAAAGTTACCGCCGATTTTTGGTGCGCCAAAAAAACCGTCGCCCACACAATATGTTGCAACGCTTTTACACGACGTTGCAAAACCACTGACGATTCAAACTCCAAAAAAAGATGGTGTTGATCGCATCCGCTTCACCGGCCATGACACCGAAGGCGCGAAGGTTGCCCGCCGCATCGCCGAACGTCTACGCTTATCGTCGGTCGAGGGTGTCAACATCGACACAGAATTGCTCGTCTGGCTTGTTGAACATCACCTGCTCGCGGTGCAGGCTGACGTGCGCGAAATGAAAGAGACGACGATTGAAAAATATTTTTTGCGCGACCTTGAACGTGGCCGCGAACTCTTAACGATGTTATTTGGCGATGGCTCGGCAACAATTCCATCGAACACGAAAGATAAAAAACGCCATCTCGATGACGTTCTCGTGCGCATTCGTCGTCTCATCAAAATGCGCGGTGGCCGCCAGCAACTTCCGCCACCGATCATCGATGGAACTGAAATTATGACCGCACTGAAATTATCGCCCGGTCCAAAAATTGGCGAGCTCTTGAACGCGGTGCGAGAAGCGCAACTTTCCGGTGCAATTAAAACAAAATTACAAGCGCGTGCGTTTTTGAAAAAAATTGAACCGTCAAAAAAATAAAATGCGCACCAACCTTCCCCGCGTCGCGAAGAAAATTGATGCGCCGGACATGATCGGTCGCCCGTCGAACGTATCACGCCATCGCACATTCGACTGCAGCAGTTTCCGCAACTGATCGATGGCGATACAATTCGAGTTTGAATGAACCGTCCATCTCGACAACACACGCTTCGCCGGGATCTAACACCTCCGGCATGCGCATGCAGTCACCCGACATCGTGCGGGAAAAATCCGTGACCAGCATGGCGATCATCTGATGATCGATGCAGACGACAAAGGTGTCGCACGTCTGCAGATGCATCGTGATGTGCGCTCGCACCTGTTGGACGTGTGCCGTGAAATCATCAGGCATTTCACGACGCGCTGTTGGCAACGAACTTACCATCACGTGGCGGGCCCCGAGCGTCTTTGCGTACACGCGCCCGACAGCACATGCACCCTCGCGAACCGACGTGTGAACGAGCATGTGACTCGAGATTCCCGAGCTCAGAAACTCGCCGCGGAGTTGCAGCGCAACATGGTGCGCCGCCTCTGATGCGGCGTCAATTTTGCGCCGTGGAGCAGTTATCGGCCAACCCTCTCGTACAAGAATAATCCGTTTCCTTTGATTCGCACCAATTTTCATGACCACCTCCACCACAGTTATTTCGTGGGAGAAAAACACGATATCACACATGGTTTAAAAAATCAATACCCCGCATGGTGCGGGGTATTTTTAGAAAATTTCTGACTCTGCAAAAATTTATGCGCGCTTTTCTTTCATCTTACGCGTTGTCGTTTTTGCGTATGAAATGTCTGCACGACGGACGTGGTGTGCACGAACAATTTCAATTTTTTTAATCGTTGGTGACGCGACGGGAAAAATTTTTTCAACACCGACCGTACCAGATTTTTTGTATACGATAATGGTCGCGCCAACTTCTTTGCGATGTGAGCGCTTCAAAACCAAACCTTCGAACACCTGAACGCGTTCTTTAATTTCACCTTTTGGAGTTGTTTCTTTGATCGCCTGGTGGACGCGAACGACCTGTCCTGGGCGGATTTCTGCGTAAAGTTCCATAGTGGGAATAGTTTATCAAACACAGCCGTTGCCGTCAAGTCTTGGGCTATTTAGTCGCAAACGGGTACATGTAGCCTTTTACCAGCTTCGCAACCGCCGCAATCGCAACCTGCCGCGCGCCTTGTTTATTAAACACTACATGGCGTGCCCAATCTTTTTGTGCGATCTCCCGACGCGCCGTTTGCATCCGACGCTCAACTTGCTCAGACGTTTCTTTTGAACGACGTCGTTCGATGCGCGCACGCAAAGAATCCATCGAATCCGGCATTAAAAAAATCGTAACCGCGTTTTTAAGTTTACGTTTCAAAATTTTTGCACCCTGAATGTCGATAATAAAAAGCACGGAGATCCCCTGTCGCTGCAGCTGCTCCAAATCTTCCCATGCACTCCCATATGAATCGCCATGCACAACTGCGTGCTCGATAAAATCGCTGGCCGTAACTTTGCGCGCAAAAATTTCCGGCGTCACAAAATGATAATCGACATGATCGACTTCACCCGGACGCGCCGTGCGTGTTGTGTAGGTGATGATTTTTTTGAGACGCTTAAAACGGCGAAGCAACGCGTGACCGATCACCGTTTTTCCAACGCCCGATGGGCCCATCAAAATAAAAATGTGTGGCGCACTCATACGGCGGCTTTAAAATTTTTCAAATATTCCGCAATGTCGGACGCAAGCGGGATAACAAAATTTTTGCGCGCGCCCGCCAAATCTGTGAAAGCAAGTCGCGCCGAATGCAAACAAAGACGCGGCGCTGACGGAAACGATTTACCTGTTTTTTTAACCGGATAGAGCGGATCGCCCACAACCGGATGTTGCAGCGCAAACATGTGCACACGAATTTGATGCGTGCGACCTGTGTGAATATGCACGCGAAGCAATGTCGTTGTCGTGAATCGACGCTCAACAAAATATTCTGTCCGCGCGTCACTCGCATCTTCGAAACCCGCCGAATGCGCCGCCATGCGCCCGCCGCGCGTCATCCGACTAATCGGCAAATTAATTTCTCCAAAATCACGCGCAACTTTCCCATGCACAACTACCAAATATTCTTTTTCAATCGTGCGTGCAGCAAACTGTTCTTTAAGCAGATCAAACATCGGCTGCGTGAGCGCAACAACCATGAGCCCGCTCGCCTCACGATCGAGGCGATGCACAATTCCCGGCCGCACTTCCGGATCATCACCAATCAATTTTATTTTCGGAAATTTTTTGACGAGCCAGTCGACGAGCGTTTTTTCATCCGGGCTCGAATCGGCCTGATGAACGAGAAGCCCTGCTGGCTTCACCAGTACAACATAATCCTCGGTGCGCTCGATAATTTCCGGCTCAAGAATCTGTGTCATAATAATTTTTTAAGATTTTGTCCGGTGATGCTATCTTTAATTTTCGCAACATCTTTTGGCGTTCCGTGCGCCACAACCATACCCCCATGTTTGCCCCCGCCCGGCCCCATGTCAATCACCCAATCCGCGCATTTAATCACATCAAGATTGTGTTCGATAACGAGCAATGAATTTCCTTTGTCAACGAGTTGCTGTAAAACATCGAGCAAGCGCTTGATGTCTTCGAAATGCAAACCGGTCGTCGGTTCATCCAAAATATACAACGTTTTCCCCGTTGCGCGACGCGATAATTCGGTCGCAAGTTTCACGCGCTGCGCCTCACCGCCCGACAAGGTTGTTGCGGGTTGACCAAGCTGCAAATATCCAAGCCCCACGTCATACAGAATTTGCAACTTGTCCGCGATCGCGGCGATGTCGTGAAAAAATTGTCGCGCCTCATCAACGGTCATCGCAAGCACATCCGCGATATGTTTTCCGCGATAATGAATCTCGAGCGCTTCTGCATTATACCGTTTGCCGTGACACTCATCACACTCAACATACACATCAGCCAAAAATTGCATCGGGATGCGAACGTAACCCTCGCCACTACACGCCTCGCATCGTCCACCACCTTTTACATTGAACGAAAATTTTCCCGCGTCATACCCGCGCATCTTCGCTTCCGGCTGCTCCGTATAAAGATCACGAATCGCGGTGAACACACTCGTGTACGTCGCTGGATTTGAACGCGGCGTGCGACCGATGGGCGATTGATCAATTGTAATCACCTTGTCGATATTCTCAAGACCGGTAATTGTTTTGTGTGCCGCCGGCTCATCTTTCGCCCGATAAAAATGTTTCGCAAGCGCTTTGCCCAAAATATCGATCACGAGCGTTGACTTTCCCGACCCTGACACGCCTGTCACACACACAAATTTTCCAAGCGGAAACGCAACATCAACATTGCACAAATTAAATGCAGTTGCGCCCTTAACAACGAGCGACTTGCCATTACCTTTGTGCATTTTTTTCGGCGGCTCAATTTTACGCTTGCCCGAAAGATATTGTGCAGTCAGCGAATCTTTTGATTTCAAAACTTCTTTGAGCGTGCCGGCTGCCATAATTTCTCCGCCATATCGCCCCGCGCCCGGCCCAACATCAATTACATAATCCGCGTGCTCCATCATCGTTTCGTCGTGTTCAACAACGATCACCGTATTGCCGATGTCGCGCAGTGATTTTAAAGTTGCGATCAATTTTTGCGTGTCCTGCGGATGCAAACCGATCGATGGCTCATCCAAAATATAAATCACGCCGGTGAGCGCCGATGATAATTGCGTTGACAATCGCACGCGCTGCGCCTCGCCGCCCGACAACGTATTCATCGAACGATCAATCGTCATGTATTCAAGACCAACTTTGGTTAAATCCTCGAGTCGCTTCAAAATCTCTTTGAGAATCGGCGTGCTGATCATTCGTTCGCGCTCGGAAAATTCCGCGCCGCTTGGATATACTGATGATGCCGCTGACGACGATTTCTTTTTTGTAGCGGCGGTGACGACGGCATCAGTTTTTTTATCGCTCTGCAACGCACGAAAAACTTCAATCGATTCTTCAATCGAAAACGCGGTGTACTCGGCGATATTTTTTCCGAGAATCGTAACCGCAAGCGCTTCCTTGCGCAACCGATTACCACTACACACCGGACACACGCGTTCGCGCATGTACCCTTCGATCTCTTTGCGAATATAATCCGATGTTGTTTCCGCGTGACGTTGCGTCAGATTTGCAACAACGCCCTCAAAAACCACCGGCTTATCCTCAACCATATATTGTTGCTGACCCGTGCCATATAACAAAATATCGAGCGCTTGTTTTTTTAACTGAGCAACGGGCGTATCAACTGAAAAATTATGTGTCGTCGCGACTGCCAGCAATAATTTTTGATAATATTGTTGGTTGCCGGTGATGCGCGTCCACGGCTGAATCGCGCCCTCGGCAAGCGTCAAACGATCATTCGGCATCACCAAATCAGGGTCAACATCGAGCGTGATGCCAAGACCTGAACAGCGCGAACACGCACCGTGCGGCGAATTAAAACTAAAAAATCCGGGTTCAAGCGATGGCAGCCGCGTGCCACAATTTGCACACAACCGTTCTGTTGAATACACGATGTCCTCACCCGAATCCATCACGGTTACAATCAAAAATCCATTCCCCCACTCAAGCGCCTTCGTCACGCATCCGCTCACGTCAGCTTTTTTAACGTCTTCGATGCGCCCGACAACAAGCTCGATGGTGTGCGACAAATCGGGCGATAAATTCAGATGCTGTACCTCGGATTTGCGCACAAACATTCCATCAACACGCGCCATTTCAACCTCTGCTTTTTCCATAGCACTTGCGAGCGCGTAGTCAGTAATCGCCTCGTCTTTGTAAACCGTCGCCAAAATATAAATTTCGCCGCGGTCGCGCGCAAGACGGCGCACCTCTTCAACAATTTGCCCACGCGAAAATTCGCGCGACTCGCCACCACACACCGGACAATGTTGACGACCAATCCGCGCAAACAACAAACGCAGGTGGTCGTAAATTTCCGCAACCGTCCCAACGGTCGAACGCGGATTAAGCGCCGCGGTTTTTTGATCAATCGCAATCGTTGGAGAAAGTCCTTTGATTTCATCAACATCGGGCTTATCTTGCATGCCCATGAATTGACGCGCATAACTCGACAAACTTTCCGCATACCGACGCTGACCTTCTGCGTAAATCGTGTCGAATGCGAGCGACGATTTTCCTGAACCCGAGAGTCCGGTAATCACCGTCAAAGAATTTTTTGGAATCTCGATCGAAACATTTTTTAAATTATGAACACGCGCGCCTCGAACGATTAATTTTTCATTTTTTTCGGACATAATTTGCATGCAAAAATACGATGCTTTGCATACTACCATGTATGTCAAGAATCATCAAGAGGCCGGGGGGCGTAACCACTGTTTAGCTGCCCGGCGCACCCGCGAATGTATACTGTAAATCGATTAAATTGGGCATTTTGATGCTATTATATTTTTCATCCTCACTTGTTACATAAATCATTTTTAATTTTGTTTGGATTGGATCATTCGAAATCAAAGCGATTCCTTCTTTTGGTTCTGGCACGGAAACATTTGCATAGGGACTATTGACTATACCCGCGAGCGATTCATACGAACACGAACCTTTAACTGAAACAAACTTATCACTTTGAACACCGTCTGTTGCAAAATCGCTGTACTTTATCCGACACGCAGACCCCTTCTGACACCCAACTTTTCCAACCGAAAATCCTTTGTCGAACCACGCAGGCAGAAAAACGCTCTGCGATTTAAGGTAATCATAAACCTCTTTTGTTTGCGCGACAAAACCACCCGATGGATACATATTTACAAAACAACGATTCGACCACACCTTGGAGACATTGCTACTCGCATCTGTCTTATCACCATACTCGAGAAAATATGATCGGTCGGTCGTACAAAAACCATACGTTGAAAGCTCGCGATAATAACGCTCATCAATCGCCGCATTAAGTTGTGGCAACAAAAATCGCCCGGGCAAACCGAGTTCTTTCGACGGATATTTAAGACAACCCGCGATAATAGTTTTTTGAAAGGAAGCGAGGCCGCCAATATTCGTGTCCGAACAATCCGTTGCAACCATGCACCGCGGATGTGAGATGAAATCCGTATCGAGCAAAACGCCCTGTGAGTTAAAATATCCTTTTTCACGACAAAAACCTTTAATGCATTCCAAGGGGTTCAATAAATTTTTGCATGGCGTATTGCTATCGCATGCATAACCGATTTGAGATCCATCCGAACACATCCCAATACCACCCTTTGACGCGCCACGCCCATTATCAACACACTTCGTTCCTTTGCATCCATATTTTGCAACCGCATCTTGATTTGAGAACGCATCAATCAGCCCAAATGAATACGATTTTGGAATGATACAAATCTGACTCATTTTTCCACTCACGCATACACCATATTTCCCCGCGCCACACGCACCGCTGCTCGTAATGAGACACGCGCCACTTTGACACTCACCATCCCACTGACACACAGAAAAATCTGGTTTTTCGGGCAGGATTTGTTTGCAATAGCCATTGGCGGGACCTTGCGTCGGTGTTAACGCATCATAAATGTCATACGCTTCAGCCATGCCAACCGCGAGCGCAACACCTTGCACGATCACTTTTCCCGGCACACCACCAACAGAACTAGCTGCGCTCGATGCAGCGTCCGATCCTGATGTGCCACTGCCCGTCACCGCATTTGTCGCAACCTCTTCAGCAACATTAGTTGCGACTTTTTTCAAAATTTGTCCAGCACCTTGCTCTGCAATCGTCGCGGTACCTGCACCCAAAATGAATGGTCCTGCAACTGCAATTGCCGCACCACCAAGCACAACGCCCATAAGCGCATTTGCTTGTTTCTCGCATTTATTACCAACGTAGTACCCGGTCGGCTTACACTTAAATGTCGCACCCATTGCCTGACACGCAGTTTCATCACCCGGATCACACCGAACCCCCTCATCTCCTTTTTTCACGACGTCAAACGCATCCGGCCGCACCGCGTGCATCGGCGGCAATTTCAAATTTAACAATTGCGGATTAATAGTGTACAAAATTGTGTTCGCCCCAAAAAGCAACAGCAGTCCAAGCGATGCATTTTTAATTCGTTCACGCGAATCATTAATCGAACTCGCAACGCCCGACATCATCCACTGAATTCCTGAAAACATGATCACGACAATCATCACGATGACACTAAAACCGATGGCGTATTTGTAAACTACATTGATATATTGTGGAAGCCCGTTTAGAACTGATATTTGCCCGATATTGACTTGGAGGGTGGTTGGTAATTGTCGAACAAAACAAAAATCACCTTTTTGCGCGCTGGGGTCAGATTTGGGCGGAATCCAAAGATATGCAGCCTCACTTGTTTTTTGATTTTTGATTCCTTCACACTCATCTTTTGTCCACACCGGCCTTCCGTTTGCGCCGTTGCTCGCAAGTGGATCACTTTTTGGAATTGCATTTGCGGCTGCAGCAGTTGCCGCAGCGCCCGTTGGTGGCGTTTTTAGCGCAACACATTTATCGATTTTTGAACAAGGTTCCGTGCCTTTAAAAATTTGAAGTTTGCTCGACGTTAATTTTCCCGTTTTTTGGAGCAACGCAAAACAATTGTTCGTTGTATCTGTTTTTTCTTTGTCTTCACACGCGAGCGCCTTACCCGCTTCGTCGGTGAGTAAACAACATTGAATATTTGCAAGATCTTGCTTAAAATATTTCGCTTCGGTCGTGTTCGCGCATTTTCCATCAACGAGATCCTCCGCATAATAATTGGCGTACAACGCAACTTGTGGCGTGTCCTTCGGAGCGCTGCACGTTCCATCCGCCGGTGCAGTTTTCAAAAAATATGTGGAGTCACCGAGACCGCCCGACCCAAGCCATGCAGGAGGATTTTGCGCCTTATCAACAGAATACACACAACACTGTTCCGCCGCCACAACAACATGCGCGGAAAAAAAAGTCACCGCGCACGCGCCAACGATTGCGAACTTTACGGCAGCGCGCGACAACGTCATAGTTAAAATGATTTCAGGCGATCAAAAATCGTTTTCCATGCATCGGTCGGAATCGCGCCTTCAAATTTCACCCCATTGATGAAAAAAGTTGGTGTGCCACGAACGCCGAGCGCAATTCCATCTTGAAGATCCTTCAAAACTTGGGCTTTATATTTTTCAGATTTCAAACAAACGCGAAATTTTTCCTCATCAAGCCCAATATTTCGCGCGTAAGTTTTAAGCGCATCTTCCGCAAGACCCGCCGCATTAACATACACTTGATCGTGGAATGCCCAAAACTTTCCTTGCTCTTGCGCGCACAGCGACGCTTCAGACGCACGAATTGCATCCGGATGAATGTCGGACAACGGAAAATTTCGATACACAAATTTGACGCCGCCGATGGTTTCCATGAGCGGACGAATAATTGAAAATTCTTTTTGCGAATACGGACACTGAAAATCCGCAAACTCAACAACAGTCACCCGCGCATCCTCCTCGCCGCGAGATGGAGATGTTTTCGGAGCGATATCCGTCACCACCCCACCGGCTGTTTTCAGTTTCGTTGCCGTTTCTGTAAAATCTGACCCAAAATTGGTGATTGGCTTGAGCTTGCCCGACCGCATCAATTGAAGACTTGTGTAAACCTGATATCCAAACCATGTGAAAAAAAATATCCCGAGCCCGAGCAAAATTAAAATAATAATTCCCCACGTACGTTTGTACCACGGCAACTTAATCAAAGGAGCGATAAGGATGTCAGACATATGAAAGTTTTTAAAGTATACCACACCGGAGATGAATTTCCGATGCCGGATGTGTGGCTAATTCGCTCTCACGCGAGAGGCCCGCAACGCGTTTCGCGAATCAGCCACACATCCCCCACCCAACATTCACATCTGGTGTCGTTCCCCCAAACGAGAGAGAAACTGCACAGGCGTTGCGGGCCAGTGCCGTGCACAGCACGGCGAGCAACGCCGAGGAAGCCGAGCGTTTTCTGCTGAGAAAATGTGAGGTGGTCTCTCGAATAGGTATTAGTTGAGTCTTGACGCACCACCCATAATTCTGATATAGTCCCCCCATATGCAATTTGCTTTAAACATCGTCCAAATCATCATATCAGTTCTCTTGATCACCTCAATTTTGTTGCAACAAAAGGGTGTTGGATTGGGCGCGGCTTTTGGCGGCTCAAGCAATGTTTATTCAACGAAACGTGGCGTCGACAAAATTCTTTTTCGCGCGACAATTGTGCTTGCGGTTCTATTCTTTGCAACAGCCGCGGCAAATTTGTTGATCCAATAATCAACGTCGTATGCGCCTTCTCGAGAAGGCTCGCGAGCGAATTCGGGATTTCACAACTTCGGTGAAGCGTCCCGGCCGAGCACTTACCCCGTCAATCACCCGACCCAAAATTCCATCGCTTGCACAACTGCAACACATCGATCTTTTTTTGGAAACATGGGAAAAAAATCTCATCGGCGCACTCGGATTTGTTGCGCTGCTTTCGTTTGTTGGTATTTTTGTCAGCATTCACCTCCTGAATACCGTCGCGGCCCCAACAGAAGGCGGAACGCTTCAAGAAGTTTTGGTCGGCGCGCCGCGTCACATCAATCCGCTTTTTGCAGTAACGGATACTGATCGCACACTGTCAAATATTTTTTTTCTGCCCTTGTGCGACGTATACAATCGCGGCATCCCCACGCTCGCGCGCACCTGTGATTTTTCAAATCCAAAATCGGTAACGATCACCCTCGATGATCGCGTTTGGCACGATGGCACCCCCATCACATCGGACGACGTAATTTTCACCATTACCGCGATGCAAAATAAGGCGGTTGGAAGCCCGTGGCGCGCGCTTGCCGCACGCGTCGTTGCGTCAAAAGATCCGTCCGGTCGGGTGATCATCACGACAAAACAACCGACTCCCGAATTAAAAACGCTCACCTCTCTCGGCATCATTCCGCACAATCTATGGACAGCCGTTGATCCTGCTCGCATGATCATGAGCGACTTAAATTTAAAACCGGTCGGCTCGGGGCCATTCCGGTTCGGCTCCATAACCTTTGATCGTGACGGTGGCATTGACAGTTTCAATCTCGACGTGTTCAAAAATTTTAAACCGCAACGCGCCTTTATCGACGAACTCAATTTTCGTATCGCCCCAGATAATTCATCCGCGTATGACATGTTTCGCACACGTCAAGTCGACGCTCTTTTTGTGCATGACACGGTACAAACCGATGAGCTGGTTAAACGCGATGTCCAACAATTCACCGTCACCCCGCCGATAATTATCAGCCTGTTTTTCAATCCGACACACAACGCCAATTTAAAAAAGCGAGATGTGCGCACCGCGTTTGCGCTTGCCCTCAATCGTTCGGACCTCATTTCTCAAGATCTCAAAGGAATTGGTGTGGCGACCCGCGCTCCATTCCCCTCATCAATGCTGAGCAGTCCTAATTCAACCGAGCCTGATCTTAATGTCGTGCAAGCCACGGATCTGTTCAAAAAAAATCTGTCTGCCAACAATGCGGCCACCTCGAGCACCTTCACACTCGGTATTCCCGCGCTTCCCGCGTTTGGTGCAGTTGCTGAAAACATCAAAAAACAGCTCGCGCCCTTTGGCGTGACAATCGTCCCTCAAATCATCGGATCCGGAACAAAAACAGGCGCGCTTCTTTCCTACGATTTATTACTACTTGGTCAAGACTACGGTCTCAACGCAAACCCGATTCCGTTTTGGAGCACAACGGCGAGCGCTGAATCAGGCGCAAATTACGCTCGCTATCAGATCAAAGAGGTTGATGGCTGGCTTGAGCAGTTGAGCGTCGAAAATCGTCCGGACGCGCGCACGGCGCTCTTGCAAAAAATCAACCAGCGCCTCGTTGCAGATGTCCCCGCGGTGTTTCTTTTCCAACCGATTTATCAGTATTACATCGCAAATAAGCTGTCTGGCGTGACGATTTCAAATTCTGGCGACCCAAACGATCGGTTCGCGACCGTTGTTTCTTGGTTTTTGAACACCAAACGTGTTCAAAAATGAAATCTGCGCGGCGTTTGACAGACGTGTGATCGGTGTGCTATAATTTGTTTTCTTGATTCTTCTTCCATCCCGTCTGCCGCGGTGGTGAAATGGCAGACACACTGGCTTCAGGTGCCAGCGCTCGCAAGGGTATGCGGGTTCAAGTCCCGCCCGCGGCACCACTGTTGGAAAAAATCTTTTTCGAGAGACCATCTCATGTTTCCCCAGCGGGAAACACTCGACTTCCTCACCCGTCCTCGTCGCGCGTTGCGCGACACCGGCCCGGACGGGTTGCGCAGTCTCTCTCAAAAGTTTTTTTCCAACGTGGGGAACCCCCGTTAAACCTTTCCACCATTAAAAAAAATATTTAAAAATTGATTCATTTTGTTTGTTGATTAAAATTTTGCTCACAAACTTGGCAAACTTATCTGTTAGCAGTCATTGCGAGAGCGTCTCTCGCAGGTCGAGCGGGCAGGGAGTTTTGCGAAGCAAAACGAGCGAGACCGAGAGAGAGTGCGAAATCCTCGCAGGGGATTTCGACACGTGCGCTCGAACAATGAACTGCTACTAAAAAATTATGCCAACCCCCGTAACCGCATCGCCTTCGATGCCAACCCCTCCACTTCGACGTGGAATCAGCCCACAACGACGACCTACAACAACACCCGCAACAGGTCGCCGATTCAACAGCAACGGTCCGTCGTCATCACGACCTCCGTATAATTCGTCGCGCCCGCCCGCCCATCGCAGCAGCGGCGGCGGATCATACGCACACAACGCGCCAGCAGGTGCACCAACGCCGCGTCCTACACACACCAACGGCATTCCACCGCTTGCACAACGCCAAGCGTATCACGCGCATACAAGCAACAACGCAAAATATGCGCCAAATTTTAACACGGAAGGAATCGATGTCAAACGCTCACAACGCGAGGCCGACGTGTTTGAACCGCTCGTAACTCCAACTGCGGATTCAAATCTCAAACTCAAAATTTACGCACTCGGCGGCCTTGAAGAAATCGGCCGTAACTGCACCGTGCTCGAATGTGGCGATGACATCATCATCGTTGACGTCGGTCTTCAATTCCCTGAAGAAGGCATGCCGGGCATCGATTACATCATCCCGAACATCTCAACGTTCAAAGGCCGCGAAAAAAATATTCGCGGCGTTGTCATCACGCATGGACATTTAGACCATGTCGGCGCCATCTCACATGTGTTGCCAAAAATCGGCAACCCACCAATCTACACCGCGCCTCTCACCGCCGGTATTGTTCGCGCGCGCCACGAAGAATATCCCAACCTTCCGAAACTTAACATGGTGATCGTGCAACACGCAGACGAACGATTTCATCTCGGAAAAAATTTCATCTTCGAACCATTCCACATCAACCACACAATCTCGGACGCATTCGGCGCCGCGATCCACACCCCATTTGGCACGGTACTCGTAACCGGCGATTTCAAATTTGATTTCACCCCGGTCAACGAAGAGCCGGCCGACCTTAATCGCATCGCGATGTTTGGTTCAAAAGGTGTGCTCGCACTCATGTCGGATTCAACCGGCGCAGACACTCCGGGGCACCAAATTTCAGAACAGGTCGTCTTCGACGAACTCGATCGCATCATCGGCAAAGCACCGTCACGTCTCATCATCGGCACATTTTCATCGCTCTTAACGCGCGTACAAATTATTCTCGCGCTCTGCGAAAAATATGGACGCCGCGTTTTGATCCAAGGGCGCTCGATGCAAAAAAATGTTGATCTCGCGCACGAACTTGGTTACCTCCAATTCAAACCCGGAACCATCATCACCGAAGAAGAGTTTGGAAAATATCGCGATGAACAATTGGTAATTTTGTGCACGGGTGCGCAAGGCGAAAAGAACGCAGCGCTCATGCGCATCGCAACGGGTGAACACAAATTTTTGCACCTGCAAGAAGGTGACACCGTAATTTTTTCATCATCCGTCGTTCCCGGAAACGAACGTAGCGTGCAGCGTCTCAAAGACACGCTCGTGCGTCACGGCGCACACGTCGTGCATTATGCAAACATGGATGTGCACGCGGGTGGTCATGCAAAACAAGAGGACCTCAAATTGATGTTGCGCCTCACCAAACCGAAATTCTTCGTCCCGATTCACGGCAATCGTTTTATGCTTGCGGCGCATGGCCGCATCGCAGCGGGTGTTGGCGTTCCGAAAGAAAATATTTTCCTCGCAGACAACGGACAGATCATGTCGTTCGATGTGAATGGTGGCCGCTTGACCGAAGAGCGCGTGCCCGCGGATTATGTCATGGTTGATGGACTTGGTGTCGGCGATGTTTCTGAAATTGTGCTCCGCGATCGCATGCAAATGTCGGAAGACGGTATGCTCGTTGTCATCGCGACGATCGAAGAGCGCACCGGCGAACTCATCGGCAGTCCCGACATCATCTCGCGCGGATTCATCTTCGTCAAAGAAAACAAAGAGATCATCGACAAAACGCGCATGCTCGTCCACAAAATTCTCGAAGCGTCGGACCACAAATCACAAGCGTTCGATGAATTCATCAAAAATAAAATTCGCAACGACGTCGGACAATTTTTGTTCGCGCAAACCAAGCGCCGACCGATGGTGCTGCCGGTGATTATCGAAGTGTAAGAAAAATAAAACCTCCCCATACGTGCACGCGTTAATTTTCCCAGCGGAAAATTCCGCTCTCTCTCGACATTGCTCGTCGCGCCATGCGCGACACCGGCCCGCAATGCCTCCGAGAGACACGTTCGGGGAGGTTTTATTTTTCTTAACTATTCCAATCGCCTGCGCAGCCCCTTCCGAACATTGACGAGCGCCACGTATTGCGGATAATATGTAGAAAAGAGTTCAACTACATGCTTGTAATCACGCTCTATGTCAAAAATCAACTACGATCCTGAAGGTGACGTGCTTTCGTGGGAATTGAATTCATTACCAATTGATGATTCGATCGTATACGGCGATTTAATTATCGAGGTCTCGCCGGATCGTGTACCTGTTTACATCACACTTCTCAATGCGCGAAAAATTTTCAATTTCATGGACACCAGCCTAAGCAAGAAACCATCAGCGATTCTATAAATTAAAACCGGCGCAAGCTGGGTGTCACACGGTGTGTGATCCCATACTTGCGCCGTTGGCCAGCGCGTGAGGCTCCGTCTCGAGTCTCACTTCTTTTTTGTGGCCGCCGCCTTGCTGTGCTTGCCGACACCGGGCACGACAGCGCCGCGGCGTGCCTTGTGCATCGGGTCCGGCTTTTTCGAACCGCGCACCTTGCGCTCGACCTTGCACGCACCATAGTTAGGTGCGCTGCGGTCAGCCGGCGGCTTCTTTTCCTGCGACGGCTTGAGCGCCGACGCTTCGGCGGCGGGCTTCTGTTGCGCGGGCTTCGGTGTCGACTTGCTCTCGACGTGCCGTGTGTTGGCCGACGACTTTGGTGCAGTCGCTTGCGACGCCTCGAACTTCTCCGCGAGCGCCTTCAGCTCGAGCTTCCGCGTAACGAGCTCTTGGCACTCGGCATGCCGCTGCCTTTCGAGCTTCCCCCGAATCTGCCTGCCGCCGAACCGGTTGTTGAACAGCGCGAACGCCGCATCAACAACTTCGCGAGAAACCATGATCGCATTGACATCCTCGTCATCGAGGCCAAAATCGGCCCACATGACGTCAGCGATTTCGCACGTCGGCATGTCGTGGCTGCGCCGCGGGAACTCGAATGCGTACAGAGCGTCCATCTCGACCTTGTGAACCGAGCACATGGCCAGCGCCATAGTGCCTTGCGGACCGATCCGCCGCGGGTCCATGTTGAACGCCATTTCGAGCGCGCCCAACTTGAATGCATAACGAACGGGACGGGCGTTTCCGCCGACACAAAACGAGCACATGCGAATCTGACTCATGATAATCCTTGTGAAGAGCAAACCGCATCGGCGAAATTGCCGTGGCGTGACCAGTCATTCGTTTCGAAAGCTCTTTCAAAACTGGACCGAGCAGCATACCACTTTTTGCTTATTTTGTCAAGTGTCGGCTATAATGCGCCTCACTATGAAAAAAGTCATCGTGTCAGGAATCCAACCAACCGGCGAAATGCACATTGGGAATTATTTGGGTGCGGTCAAAAATTGGGTCGACCTCCAAAATGACGCGCAATATGATCGTTTTTTTTTCATCCCCGACTGGCATTCGATGACGATCGACTACGAACCCGCAACCAAACAACGGCTCATCAAAAATCTCGTGCGCGATCTGCTTGCGCTCGGGATCGATCCAAAAAAATCGACACTCTTCGTGCAGTCGCACATTCCGGAACATCTCGAATTGTGTTGGAATTTTTTGACCGTGACCCCGATGAGCGAGCTTGAAAAAATGACGCAATTCAAAGACAAAGCCGCAAAGCACGTCGAAAATGTCAACGTCGGATTGTTCACCTACCCCGTGCTCATGGCTGCGGATATTTTGATGTACAAAAGTATGATCGTTCCTGCTGGTGAAGATCAGGTGCAGCACGTTGAGCTCGCGCGCGTGATTGCAAAAAAATTTAACAACAAATTCGGCACAACATTTCCCGAACCAAAAGCAATGCTCACCGAAGTTCCGCGCGTGATGTCGCTTACGGAGTCAAACAAAAAAATGAGTAAAAGCGGCGGCGACAAATCGTGTGTATTTGTTGCAGATTCGCCCGACATCATTGCCACAAAAATTCGCAAGGCGGTCACTGATGAACAAGGTGTCCAGAATTTATTGGAGCTCGTAAAATTATTTGATGTATCGACACTCACCTACGCACATCTCAAAAAAGATTTCGACGCGGGCGCACTCAAAAATGTTGAGCTCAAAGACACGCTCGCAGAATTAATTGCGGCCGCGTTCGCTGATTTTCGCAACCGCAAAGAAGAGATTTCGGACGCAGAAGTCGCGGCCGTGCTTGAAACGGGTCGCGCGCGCGCACGGGCAATCGCGCAACAGACAATGGAAGAAGTGCGGATTAAAACCGGTCTGCGATAATTAGCGGAGCGCCGCACGCACCCGCGCCCGCTCATGTGCGTGTCCTAATTTTTCGGTAAATAATTTTTTGTAATAATCGCATTCGTAAATCTGCAGCAACTCGTCATGAAACGGCTGTGCTTCGAACGCCCACCGCGCAGCTTCATGCGCTTCTTCAAGATCATGCAATTTTAAATATTCGTCTGGATGGACGGTCTGATGATTTTTGCGCGTGTGCATCATTTTTTGATGCTGGGCGAGAAGCGCGCGTTCGGCGTCAAATTTTTTTGTGTGCAGCGAAAAAATATACGCGCCGTGTTTCAAATCCGCGTCCGTTAATTTCGCGCGCTGAATTATTTGCGCGCGTCGACGCTCATGAGCAGACAGCATGTTATTCAAAAAAACAACATCCGTATCTTCGTGCAACTTAGGCGGCTGCGTCGCACGGTTTCTTAAAAATTCGGCCTCAACGTTGTCGATGTGCGCGCTGATAAAATCATGTTGACCGTCAAACGGAGGCATACCGATTCGTGTGTCACGACAGTATATCAAAAAAACAAAATCACCGCCCTTGCGAGCGATGATTTTTACTACCAACACCTATAAGCCGGATTTTGTACGCAGCGATTTAACGCCGCGCGACGAGTATCTATCTGGGCGGCCGATTACT
>JAHFHU010000008.1:8935-34519 GCA_023246755.1 Candidatus Magasanikiibacteriota bacterium | reverse complement strand
CTATGTTGAAGGCCTCCCGCGCAACCGATTCATCAAAATCGCGGCGCAGCTCATGCTCCCGCGCCTCCGCACATGGGATCGCCTTGCCGCAGACCGCGTTGATTTGTTTATCGCAAATTCGAAAACCGTACAGCAGCGCATCACAAAATATTATCGCCGCGACAGCGTAATCGTGCATCCGTCGGTCGAAGTTGAAAATTTTTTCATCGCGCCTGCCGGCCCCAAAGATTTTTATCTTGCCGGCGGCCGACTCGTTGCGTACAAAAAATTTGATTGGATCATCGAAGCGTTCAATCGTTTGAAGTTGCCGCTCAAAATTTTTGGCGAAGGCGTTGCTCTCAATGATTTACAAAAAATCGCAGGGCCGACGATCGAATTTTTGGGGCGCGTGTCGCCGGAGGAACAAAAAAAATTATACGCCGAGTGCATCGCATACATCCAACCGCAAGTTGAAGATTTTGGGATGACCGCAGTCGAGGCAATGGCATCGGGCCGCCCCGTAATCGCGTTGCCGAAAGGTGGCTCAACCGAAACAATTATCGACGGCGTAACCGGCGCGTTCATGAAATACGAAGGATGGGAAGGCGTGCTCGACGCGGTGCTGCATTTTAATCCGGCGCAATTTGATCCGGAAAAAATTCGCGCGCACGCACAAAAATTTTCGCGCGCCGTTTTCGAAAAAAAAATTCGCGCGCTTGTAGCCGAACACTCCCATGATCACCGTTGATGCGCGCGCGCTGCGCGAACCATTTCCAACGGGCGTGACCGAAATTGCGCATCAATTTATCAGTCACATCACAAAAAAATTTCCAGACGCACGTCTGTTCACCGGCGAAAAAAATTTTTCAAATTCACTCACCAACGCACGACTGATGCTCGGTCTCACTACGCTTGAAGCGCAATCTGGTGTGCACAGCTCGAGCGAACGCCCCATCGTTTTTATTCCGAACACACATTTTATCCACACTGCATCCACCGCGATCCGGATGCAAGTCGTACATGATCTTTCTTTTTTTCACGCGCCACAGTGGTTCAGTCCACGCATGCGCATGTGGCATCACGCAACACGCGCGCAACGCGAACTTGAGTCTGCGGACATCGTGCTCGCCGTTTCCGCATGGACGCGCCGTGATTTAATTTCACATCTCAAAATTCCCGCTGAAATTATTCATGTCGTTCCCCCCGCTGCTTCGCTGCCGCTGGGCGGTGAACGGCCGGCCGCGCTATCGTTCAAACACAAACCGTTTTTTCTTTTTCTCGGCACGCTTGAAAAAAGAAAAAATGTGCGTGGCGTAATTGAAGCGTTTGAAATGATAAAAAATCTGCCGATGCTCCGAGAATTTCAACTTGTGCTTGCGGGACGCGCAGGATTCGGAGCGCCGCGTGCGCGCGAATTGCCCGACCGCGTCCACCACATTTCATATATCACGCCGCCAGAAAAATGGTGGCTCCTCAAACACGCAACCGCGCTCGTGTACCCCTCTTTTTTTGAAGGGTTTGGTTTGCCGCCGCTTGAAGCCGCGGCCGTCGGATGTCCAACGATTGTGTCAGACTGCACAGCGCCGCCCGAAACGATGGGCGACGCCGCGCTCCACGTTTCTCCCTACGATATTTCGCAAATTGCGCTCGCGATGGAGGCGATCGTCGTTGATAAAAAACTCGCATCGCTTTGTCGCACGCGTGGATTCGATCGCGTGAGGTGGTATAGTGCGGACAAACAACGCGCCGCACTCGACGCTGCATTCGCCCACGCGCAAACTTTACTATGACACTTGGTTTTGACGCACGATTCATGAGCGTTCCCGGCGGCCTCGGCCGATATTGCCGCGAACTTTTAATTGAAATCACGGCGCAAAATCCATCCGACACATTTGTCGTCATCGTCAAAACACAGCCACACGATTTTCCCGCGCGTGCAAATATCCGCTGGATCGGATGTGCAATCCCGTGGTATGGCATCGCCGAACAATTTTCGCTCGGCACGCTGATGAACGCCCAGCGCGACATCGACCTTTGGCACATACCACATTGGAACGTTCCGCTCACACTTCGCGCGCCATTTGTCATGACGTTCCATGATTTTATTTTTGAAGATTTTCCAACGCACGATCACACGCTCAAAAATTTTTTGCGTTACAAATTAAAATGGCTCGTGTGGCGCGCGCTGCTCAAATTTAATGTACACCGCGCTCGGGCGATCATAACCGTGAGCAATTACGTTCGTGATCAAATTATCGCGCGATTTCCGCTCGCCGCCAAAAAAATCACCGTCGTTTACCCAGGATTATCGCGGCTTCCCGATCCAACCCCGCCACCATTTGATATCACACACCCATTTTTTCTTCTTGTGGGTAATTCATATCCTCACAAAAATCAAGCGATCTTATTACGACTTCTTGCAGCGCACAAATTCGAGCTGCCCGAACATTTTTATCACCTCACCCATCGCGATCGATTCTCGGAGCAGCTACAAAAAGATATCGACGCAGCCGGATTCGCCGATCGAATACACATCGTGTTCGATGCATCGGACACAACACTCGCATGGATGTACGCGCACTGCCGCGCACTGATTTTTCCTTCGTTTTCCGAAGGTTTCGGTATTCCACCCCTCGAAGCACTCTCGTTTGATGCACCCGTTATCGCCGCACGCACCACGTCGTTACCCGAAATTTTAGGTGACCACGCGCATTGGTTTGATCCACGTGATTCAGAGCAATTATTTGTCACGATGCAAACGATCGCAGCAAACGTGATGGGTGGAAAAAATCATGCGGCGAAATTTACGTGGCGCGATGCTGCGTTGTCCACACAAAAAATCTACAAAAATGTGCTATAATGGAGGAACCTAACGTGTGCCTCCATGGCGTCATCGCGTGTGCCAAAAACTATTAAGATTTCTACGGGTGAACACCATATTTCACCTCATCTTACGTCACTCAAACACACGGACGAGATTGTTTCTGCACCAAAATTTGAAGAAAAAATTTCTACCAAACCTTTTGAACTAAATTTGCTTCTTCCGGAACCAACAATGCGCGACGTACTTCGCTCTCGCATGGAACATTTACACGCACACGCGCCACACAAAAAAAATCAACTGGCCCCGCCGCCGTCACAGCCCGTTGTTGCGCAAAAAAAATCAAGCGCAAAACAACCGGTGCAAAAAAAAATTAAACCGGAACAAAAAAATCTTCCGCCGCGTGTCCACACACGACTTCATCTTCGGGCAACTGCAGCATTTCTTGTTCTTGCGCTTGCGATTGTAACTCCGCTCAAAGCGCTCACCACACTCGAGCACGTTCGAGAAGCGCGCGCAGATGTTGAAAATTTAAAATCGACGACAAGCGATGGTGTTGGCAAAAATTTTGATGCGGTCAGTTCACAAATCACCACCGCACTCACCTCGTTTCATTCCGCAAACACGGCGCTGCACGAAATTAATCCCATCGAAGAATTTGCGCTCCGCCATACACCGGTGCTTGGTGAACAATTTGGTGTTGCAACGCGTCTCGTTGGTGCGGGCGAGCACGTTTCGCTTGCGGCAGCATCCTACATGCAGCTTTTTCGCACGCTCAAAGAACGCGAAGGGTCGCCGCTCATAGAGCGACTTTCTATGTTTTTTGAGGGCAATCGCGCTGTTGTTTCCGATCTTTCGGCGGCTGCAGACTTGGTTCGACCGATTGATCCACACAGCCTTCCCGAGGAGCAGCAAAAATTTGTCGCGAGCGCGCGCGATGCAATTTTGGCGCTTGATAACGACGCCGAATATCTCGCATCCGCCGGCCCGCTCATTCTTTCAACGCTCGGCGGCACACAACCGCGTCGCTATTTAATCGTATTTCAAAATTCAGCTGAACTCCGCCCGACCGGTGGATTCATCGGATCATTTGCGGTGCTTGATATTGAAAAAGGTGAAATCAAAAATCTGCAGGTTCCGCCCGGTGGCTCGTATGATTTACAAGGTAGTCTTAAAAAACATGTATACGCGCCACTTCCCCTCCACATCATCAACACGCGGTGGGAATTTCAAGACGGCAACTGGTTCCCTGATTTTCCAACATCCGCGCAAAAACTCATGTGGTTTTTAGAAAAATCACAAGGCCCATCGGTTGATGGTGTGATTGCAATCAACGCATCATTACTCCCCGATCTGCTCTCAGTCGTCGGCCCCGTTGAACTCGCTCGTGGCGAAAAATTAACAGCAGCCAACGCACTCGCAACCGTCCGCGAAAATATCGATGCCGCACACATTGTCGCGGAAACAAAAAATAAACCAAAGGAAATTCTTTCTGAAGCAGCGCCCGCGATTTTGAGTGCGCTCAAAGCCGGCAAATCAGAATTTTTTCTACCACTCGTCACCGCTGTCATGAAAGGGCTCGAGCATCGCGACATCCAAATGTACGCGCGTGATGCAGCGTTGCAAAAACAAATTGCAGATTTTGGTTGGGATGGTGCGTTGCGTGATAATCCAAACGGAGATTTTCTTTCGGTTATCGCAACAAATATCGGCGGACAAAAAACAGACGCGCTCATCAAGCAAACCATTGATCACCAAGCAAAAATTTCAGACGATGGAACAGTAACCGTGACCGTTCACATCACTCGTTCACAAGAAAGAAGTTCAAAGGCGCTTGAGGATGCCCCCAACATCAGCTATGTTCGCGCATACACACCGTTCGGCGCGCGACTTATCGAAGCACAGGGATTTAATTCGCCTTCTGAAAAGATTTTTCAAGCGCCGGATCAGTGGGAACAAGAAGATGCGGATTTGCAGCGCGTTGAGCATGAAGTTGGATTTGATTCAAAATCGGGTACCCGCGTCACCAACGAACTTGGACACACCGCATTCGGCAATTGGATGATCACCGCACCCGGCGAAACAACCGAAGCCGTGTTAACCTATGTCTTGCCGTTTACCGTTCAGCCGGCACACGCCGACGTGCTCACCCGAATCGCGAACGTGCTGTACGAAACAAGCAATCCAACGAGCTACACCGTTTACATTCAACGACAATCGGGATCGTCGCCAACGAACATCACATCGCGCGTGATTTTGCCGGACGGTTGGAACATGAGCTGGATCACAGATCCTCGCGCGCGCATCGCTGAAAATGGTATCCTCCTCTCGCTTCCCTTTGTCACAGATTTACATTACGGATTAACCGCAACTGCATATGCCTCGGATAACAAAACCGCGAAAAATTAAATCTTCCGTCAGCGATCCTCGCGGGATTGAAGACACCCTTGAAGAAATGTATCAGGAGCCCGACGGCTCTTTACCGGATATGAAACATATTGATCATCGTGGATCGCGAGCTGGACTTGTTGTTGTTTTTTTTGTGCTCTTTTTTTTAGCTTCGGCGGCGGCTGCAGCATGGCTCGGATTTTTTCTGTTTAGCCCATCGCAAAAATTTTCCGAGAGTCAGGTTGTAACCGAAATCACACCGCCATCAAATATCATTGATGGTGTTGAGCAGGATTATAAAATCGTTGTGCGCAACACCGGCTCGCTCGCGCTTGCGAATACGCGCGTGATTTTAAAATTACCAGACGGATTCTTGGTGACTGATGCATCGCCAAAAGCAACGACGGATCGCGCGGATAGTTGGGCGCTCGGCGCAATCGACGGCGGCGCGAGTAAAACCATTTCGTTAAAAGCTGCGTATGGGATGCCAAAAAATACGAAGGACACGCTGCGCGCATTCATCGATTACAAACCATCAAATTTTAATTCTGAATTTGAAAAAATTGTCGATACACAATTAACCGTTGCGCAAGAAGCGGTGGAAATTTCAATCAATCAAAAGTCTGTGACGAACGGCGGGCAAGAATTCGAGATAAAATACAAAAATACGACCGACGCAAGCATCATGAATGTGGCGATTGGAGTTGATGCGGGTGTTGCGTTTAAAGCGAACAAAACAACGCCATCTGCAAAAACAATCGCGGGCGTTGTTAAGCTGCTGATTCCAGAATTACTTCCTAAAAAAGAAAATATTTTTATCGTCGCGGGGGCATATCCGGTGAGCTCAACACCCCCAACAAGCATCGCAGTCGCGGTGAGCCGAATGTTTAACGGAAAATCAGTTGATATCGCACGAGCGGTTCTTGGTGGAGATTCTGCGGCGGCAAATACGACTTCGCCACTGCCAATAAATAATGCTGACCCCCGCCTTGACCCGGGACCGATCGCGGGATCAAAATCATTATACATAACGGCAAACGGTTTAGAATCGATTTCAGGAGCAAAACCGGATGATGTGATTAAATTTGCACTCACCTACAAAAATGTAACGGGAAAACTAGTAAAAAATGTTTCGCTCGTGTTGGTGGGCGAAGCGCCATCGATAAAAAATAAAAGTGTTTTTGATTACACACATCTCACAACGATTGGTGACCCGGATGTGATTGGAAAACAACTGACGCCGGACAAACGAGAGGCGCGCATTACGTGGACGCCGGAAAAAACCGATGTGCTCAAGCAGGTTGCGCCGAATCAAACGGTGGTGATTGAATTTTCGGTGAGCGTTAAAAAACTTGATGGTGTTCTCAAAGAGAATTCAGCCATGTTTACCCCATCGCTCAGCGCGGACGACGATGTGTTGCTCGTTGGAAATCCGGTAAATATTGGCGTTGTAGAATAAAAATTCCCAACGTGCGGTTGGAAATTTTTATATGCGCTCGGCTGGAATCGAACCAGCGTCTCCAGCTTCGGAGGCCAGTGTACTATCCACTGTACTACGAGCGCCTCAATAAACGACGAAGTGCAGTGTACAGTCTGAATCGCACGCGGTCAATGCCTGCTTCAAACGTGCCGGGCGCGGAAACAAAATCGCCACCAAAACCGACTTTGAATCGAGTGACACCCGCCAATTTATGTGCTGAATCGCCGACCGGTGCGGCGCCCCACCAATCATACAATTCAAATCCGCGCGCGTGCGCTTCACGCATCACCGCCCAATGCAACGCGTAAGGTGCCATGAGCGATCGATGTTCATAATCCGAAGCGCCATGCACATATGTCATCATCGAACCACACCCCGTGTGAAGCGACGTTGCGATAATTTTATTTTCAAAAAATGCCGCCCACACATCACCTGCCGCGAACAACGCGCGCAAGTCTTCTGTTGGTGCCGCAGCAATTCCATGACGATTCCCTGTTTCTTGGTAGAGCGATAAAATCTCGCGCTCACACGATTTCAATTCCGCGCCGGTTATTTTTTTCACCACAACACCATGCTTTGCCGCAACACGAATATTGTATCGCGTTTTTTCATGAAATGACGCAAACAAATCATCCTCATTTTTATCGATGTGCGTGATGAGTGTATGTGCCGGAGAAATATCACGGCGACGTGAAAATTTTAATGAGATTAAATCCGTGTGAGACGCGTGCGGCGGTTCGATGCGAATCAAACTGGCGTGTTTTTTTTCTTGAAGCACTGCGACAATCGATTGCCACTCGTCGGAATTCGGCAATAAAATTGGCCCTTTCGGACAATACCACACCCACAACCCCCGCATCACCGACAATGCAACCCACAACGAAGGCGCGCCCGACGCATCAACAATTCGCACACACACATTGCCGCGCGCAACCTGCACACGCGCCCATGCAGACGACTGCAAAAACACACCCGAATGTCGGTACGCTAAAATCATCCCATCCCACGCCGCATCAGTTCCCTCAAAAATTCTAGCCATGTAATTTTTTCAGCCCCAATCGAATTAATTCTTCTGGCGAACCACCGACACCCCGCAAAACTGCCACAACATCTTCTTTTCGATATCCTAAATTTACGAGCGCATCGACCGCAACCCCTTGCTCGGAACCCATCACACTCTCTGCTGCGGTTGGCAACTTCCCCCGCAACTCCAAAATAATTCGTTCGGCAATTTTTTTTCCAACGCCAGGCACACTCGTCAAAAATTTCACATCACTTTGTTCAATCGCAGCGCGCACATCACCAACGGTGCCAACTGACAAAATCAATAAACCGCTTTTTGGACCGACGCCGCTCACACTAATTAAAATTTCAAAAAAATTTCGTGCGTCTTCGGAAAAAAAACCAAACAGCTGCAGCGCATCTTCGCGCACATTCGTGTAACAAAAAATTTCAGCACCCGCACCAACGTATGCGCGCGACAAATCACCGGCGTTCATAAAAACTTGGTACCCAACACCATGCACGTCGAGCAAAACACCGCGCGGTGACACCGACTTAATCTGTCCCGATAAATATCCGATCATGTTGACTTTAATTTTTCTTGTAAATCTGCGAGCGACTGCGTTTTACGCGCGACCAATAATTCGAGCGATGTTTTAATCCCCGCATCCGTCGCCGTTTCAAGCTGTGTTTGCGAGTCGTGCAGCTCACCCTCGGTCATTTCAATCTGTCGCTTCACTTCCTCGGCCGGTGTAAGTGGCGCACTTGCAACAACAGCCGCAGCCGCCGCATGATTATTACTTCCAAACAACGAAGAAAAAAACCCCATAGATTTTGTTCGTTATAAAGTTTTTATCAGAGGATTTTCCGGGTCCTTTTCGCGCAGCTCTGCTAATAAAATTTCAAGCTCGTCTTGCAATTTAATCACAGAGTCTGCAACGACTTTGCCTTGCTCTTGCGCTGACGCAACAAGCTGCTGCGCCAACACTATTGCTTGCGCATACGTCTGCTTTACTTCTGCTTTTTCTGATTTCGCCGATGCTGCGTTAAGATTTTCAAAATCTTTGCGCGCTGCTTTTAACGCATCATCAAACGGCACGGAACTTTTTTGCGCAACTTCAATAGCTGCAACCGCATCATCAATTTTTTGAATTAATTCTTCCGTGTTGGAGGCAGCGGCCGCAGCTTGATCTAACTCTGCCGCCGGGACAGGGGACTCAATATTTAAATCATCACTCATAGTGACTCTATTTTACCGCCGAAGCAGCTCAACAAGCAAGGCAACGCCCCACCCGCTCGCACCAACTCGTCGCGCCGGTTGCACCTTATTTGAATTCGCAACACCCGCAATGTCAAGATGCGCCCACGCTGAAATTGGCGCGAACTGCTGCAAAAATGCGGCGGCCGTATTCGCCGAACCCCATCGATCCGTGGTGTTTTTTAAATCTGCAAAATCAGATTTTGTTTGCGCCGTGAAATCGTCACCGAGCGGCATGCGCCACGTGAGTTCGCCTGTTTTGTCCGAAGCTGCCGCGATGCGTGCTGCTAATTTTTCGTCAGTGCTCCACAATCCCGCACGATTTTCGCCCAGCGCAACAACGCACGCGCCTGTCAGCGTCGCAAGATCGATCACCTGTTTTGGTTTGAATCGCGCTGCGTATGACAACGCATCTGCCAAAATTAAACGCCCTTCTGCATCGGTGTTCAAAACCTCAACGGTTTTACCGCTGTGCATTTTCAAAATATCACTCGGCACAATCGCGCTACCGGATGGCAAATTTTCAGCAGCCGGCACAAGACCAACAACATTCACCGACAGTTTTAATTTTGCAATCGCTAAGAGCGTGCCGATCACGGTCGCACCACCCATCATGTCAAATTTCATTTCTTCCATTTTGTCTGACGGCTTAATCGAAATACCGCCCGCATCAAACGTTATTCCTTTTCCAACCAAAACCGTTGATGCGTCGCCAACAGCGCCTCCTTTATATTCCATAATAATAAATGCGGGTGGACGCACTGACCCCGCAGACACTCCGAGCAAACCACCCATTTTTTCCGCCACAATCTCTTTTTTGCCCAAGACGCGCACCGTCAATTTTGCAATACCCTTCGCAAGACGCACGGCTTCGCGACCCAGTTGTTCCGGATGCATCGCACTCGGGTGGTGGTTGCCAAGCGAGCGCATCGCCCGCACTGCCTCATCAACCAGCGCACCACGCGTAAGTCCGCTCTCAAAGTTTTTCATCGTCGCGCCCGACAAAACGCCTAAAAATTCAACCCGCGTAATTTCCGGAACATGTCGGGTAACATCCGTAATGTATTCCGTGAACTGATACGTCGTGAGGCCAATCATGCGGGCGCACAGATCGCCAAATTCCCGCGCGTCGCCGCACCACTTAAAAATTTCCGGGCCGAGCAACACCGCAATGTGCGCCCGCTTTTTGTCTTGTGCATATTTTACCGCACTCGCAATCGCGCTTGCGATACTCACCGCAGTTGCCAATTTGGTTTCGCCCAGTCCGACAAAAACCGCGTGTGGCGCGAGCGAATACACGATTTCACCCCGATCGCCTTTAAAATGTTCCTCTAAAATCACATCGCCAAACGGACGCTTTTTCTCGTTTTTAAAAATCGGAATAATGCCTGTCTGTGTGCCGAATTCTGGGGTTGTTTTGACGGTGTACTGCATAGTACCCGTAGCTTAACCGAATTGGCGCGGATTGGCAAACAAAAAACCGACATCACTTCCTGAACTCTCAAGAAGGATGCCGGACAACCTAAAAACACAGACCCTACTCACTCTCAAATGTTTCACGAAAACGCTGATCCCACTTAACGCGGCACGACGGTCGATAGGCACCGCCATAACAACACCGCCAATGCTCACCCGACAACGCCTCGCACCGCTGAAGCAGGTCGAGCGCCGTTGTTCCTGCATATCGTGGGCTGTTGGTGAGCAGCCACTTGACCACCCGATGCGCAAAACGCAGTTTACGCAAACGCCTCGGAACGAGCGTATGAATTTCGTGCTGAAATGCACCGCAACCGCCCAAGACGCACACACGTGGGTTTCCCCGTGATTCGCCATACGCGATTTGTTTGAGTCGAATAATTTCTTCGTGAGTCGCACCAGCGCTTGCCGCCTGTTGATACGCCTCTTCCATAAATGCCTTTTTGTCGAGCCATGGCTGCGGCACACCCATCGGGCCGTTCAGCAGAAGCACAGCAAACAGGTACATATGTATGACCATCGAACACCTCCTTTGTGACACTGGTCATACTACACAAAAAACCGATTTCGGTCAACCAGCTGTCACCATGCTATACTAGCTCCATGAAATTTTTGGTCTTTGTTTTTTTGTTTATCGTTTTTTTCGCCCCATCGCGTGTTGATGCGGCAACAATTTTAGATGTACCGTTTTCGCCCCAAGCACCACAAAATCAATGGCGCGCACAGCCGTTTGCCGATGCATGCGAGGAAACAACGATAACCATGCTCGAAGCGTTTTACAATAAAACAAAGTTAACGCCGAGCGTGGTTCGCTCGCGTATTTTGGAATTTGTCGCTTACGAACAAAAAAACTTCGGATTCCATCGCGACACAAATTCAACATTTACCGCGCGGCTATTAAACGAACGAACGGGCGTGGTCGGAACGATTGTCGAAAACCCAACCGCCGAGGCGATCAAGGCCGAAATCGACGCGGGGCATCCCGTTATTTTTCTTGCATACTCGCCCCTGCTGAAAAACCCACACTACGGCGGGATCGGAAATCCATACCACGTATTGCTCATAACGGGTTACGACGAGAATTCAGACCAATTTATCACCAATGATCCGGGCACGCGTTTTGGGCGTGAATATCGATACCCCATCGCGCGCCTCATGGACGCAAATCACGACTTCAAAAAACCCAACCGCGCAAACGGCGGCCGCTTCATGATTTTTACACGAGCAAAATAAAGCCACCGCGTGTTATACTATCCGATATTAACAGATTTATGATTTATCTTGGTGCAGATCACGCAGGTTTTGAACTCAAAGAAGCGGTCGCAGAATATCTCCGGTATATCAATACGCCCTTCGAAGACCTGGGTCCAAAAACTATGGTCCCCGACGATGATTATTTTCCCGTCACGCATGCCGTTGCGGAAAAAGTTGCAGCAGACCCAACCAGATCCTCCCGGGGAATTTTGTTTTGTGGTAGCGGCATCGGCGTGTGCATGGCCGCGAACAAACATCGGGGTATTCGCGCAGGTATCGGATATAACTTGCAAGCCACCGAAGCGATGCGTACAGACAGTGATGCAAATATTTTGTGTATCGCTGGTCGCGTTTTGCAACCGGATTTTGCAAAAGCGATCGTCAAAAAATTTTTAGCAACAAAATTTTCTGATGCCGAACGATATGCGCGCCGCATCAAGCAATTAACAGATTTTGAAAATAAATAACTATGGTTGATTTATTACCGGCACTCCTCGTTGATTCACGGGAAGAATTTGAGACGCGTGTTCGCGCCATTGAAGCGTTTGCTTCGATGGCACAGATTGATGTGATTGATGGAACATGGCTTGCGGGTGAAACGTGGGCAGACCCGAGTGATATCAGCGCGATCGTGACGCCGCTTCTTTTCGAATTACATCTCATGGTCGCGCATCCGATTGAACATCTTGCGGCATGGGCTGAATTACCATCGCTCAAGCGCATAATTTTTCATCTTGAAACCGCTGAGCAACCGAAACAAGTTATTGAAGCGATTCGATTTCATGGGTGGGATGTTGGCGTCGCGATCAATCCGGAAACGCCGGCTGCCGCTGTGCATGATATCCTGCCGTATGTTGACGAAGTGATGTGCATGACCGTGAAGCCGGGCGCGAGTGGACGACCGTTTGAACATGGTGTTGTGAAAAAAATTACCGAACTTGCCGCACACAACATGCACGCAGTGATCGGTGCTGATGGCGCGATTTCTCGAGAAACGTTACCGCTCTGCGTCGATGCAGGCGCGACGCGTGTGCGGGTGAATTCATCGTTATTTAACGCGAAAGTTTCGCCGCTCGACGCATGGACGGCGCTTGAGCGTATTGCACAAGAATCGCATTCGCGTTAAACTGGGCGCATCTCAATTTTCATTTCTATGTTAGACCTCGTGATTATCGGTGGTTCAATCGCCGGCTCAACCGCAGCCGTGTACGCATCACGTCGCAAACTCAATTTTAAACTGGTAACCGGCGATATCGGCGGGGAAGTTGCGTTATCGGGCGAGGTTGAAAATTGGCCACTCATCAATCACACAACCGGTTTTGAAATGGCACAGATGATGGACGCACAACTAAAATTTAACGAGGTGCCTGTTGACGAAGGGTTTTTGGTGAGCGAAATTATTGCGAATGGAAAAACATGGATTGTCAAAGCGGAGTCGCTCTCGGGCGAAAACCGCGCATACGAAACACGCGCCATTATCATCGCATCGGGCGTCAAACCAAAACATCTCGGTGTGCCGGGCGAAAACGAACTCTATCATCACGGGGTCACGTATTGCACGGTTTGTGATGGCCCGTTGTTCAAAAATAAAATTACGACAACGATTGGTGGTGGAAATAGCGCGCTCGAATCAGCGCTCATGATGGCGTCGATCGCCAAACAAGTTTTTGTCATCAATAAAAATGATAAATTTAAGGGCGAACAAATTTTGATTGATAAATTATCGCGCGTTCCAAACGTTGAAATTATTTACAATGCAAAAACGACGAGAATTGAGGGCGATGGCGCGGTGAATGGCGTTTCGATGACGCTCGCGGATGGATCAACACGGACCGTCGAATCACACGGTGTGATGATCCACATCGGCAATAATCCAAATTCAATTTTTGCGCCCGTTGAAAAAGATGCGACCGGACAAATTTTAGTTGACGCCCTCTGTCGAACGAATATCGCCGGCATTTACGCAGCCGGAGATGTCACCAACACGCCATACAAACAAATTGTTGTTGCTGCGGGTATGGGATGCACCGCCGCGCTTGCTGCGATCGAATATATCAATCGATTTGAAAATTAATTTTTTGCAACGTCGATCACAATTGCCGTTCGATCGTCCGGATGTGCGAGCAAACGATCTTTTCGATGCGCAACGCGTCCCGCATGCGTAACCAATGTTTTTGCGGCTAAGGCAGGACTCGTTGATTGCTCGAGGTCCGCAATTATTTCATCGTGACGCAAACTTTGCAATCCGTCCGTACACAACAAATATCGATCGCCGGGTTGCACATCAATGTCATAGATATTAATTCCGAGAGTTGGATTCATGACCGACTGTGCAAGTAAATGAAAGTTATTAAAAAAGTACTGCTCTTCGCTGGTTAGTTCTGTCATATCGCTTGCGTGCTCAAATTTTTCTTCAAGCTTTTCTGCAGTAAATCCGTGGCGCACCATCTCCGCCTTCACGAGTGGATGCCGCAACGCATTATCATCAACCGTTATTTGTTGAAATTTTCCACCACGAAAAAGATAGAGTCGCGAATCTCCACAATGCGCAACAATACCCCTTCCTTTATCAGTAATCACAAAAATCGTTGCTGTTGTGTCGGCGGGTCTTTTGCTTTTTGATTTTGTTCCATGAACATATTGCGCGATTTGTTCACGTGCGTGCTGCAATGATGTTTTCAAAAAATCTGCAACAGCTTCCGGCGATGCCTCGTGTGGTAAGCTCCGCACATCTTCGTACATAATCCTCGCCGCGAGCCGTGACGCAAGCTCTGACTGATCATGCCCACCCATACCGTCAAAAACACCGAATGCGTTTCTGCTTAATCCTTCAAAAATTTCGTCTTGATTTCCACCCCCACCTTGTCTCGGTTCGGTAAAAGAGCCTGATGTAACCATCAACTCATGCCGTTCCATCTGAGGAATCGGATCTGTAACTGTATTTAAATCTCTCATCATAAAAATTAGTTTTAATTATACCAGAATTTTCGTGTGCATGCTCAAAAAATCTGGTATACTTATTTTATATGCTCATTGGAGAGAGAAAAATTTTGCGACTTGAAAAAATTGCCAATGAAATCCGCGAGGATATTATCGCGATGCTCCTTGCAGCAGGTTCCGGACACAGCGCAGGTCCACTCGGAATGGCTGATGTATTTACCGCGCTCTATTTTCATGTCGCAAATATCAATCCAAAAAATGTACGTGACGAAAAACGCGATCGAATTTTTTTATCAAATGGCCATATTTGTCCGGTGTGGTATGCAACACTCGCGCATGCAGGATTTTTCCCTCGAACAGAGCTTAAAACATTGCGCAAATTAAATTCGAGATTGCAGGGGCACCCGCATTTCGGTTCACTTCCCGGCATTGAAAACACGGGTGGTCCACTCGGACAAGGCTTGTCCCAAGCAGTTGGCGCCGCACTCGCACTTCGTTTGAACAAATTTCGCTCGCGCGTATTTTGCTTAATGTCTGATGGTGAACAAGAAGAAGGGCAAACATTTGAGGCGGTGATGTCGGCGGGAAAATATCGATTAAACAATCTCGTTGCAATCATGGATCGCAACAACATACAGATCGACGGCCCCACAGAAGAAATCATGCCGCTTGAACCGTTATCGGATAAATATCGCGCATTCAATTGGCACGTCATCGAAGTAGATGGACACAATATTCGATCAATTGTCGATGCATGCGACGAAGCGCGTTCGATCATTGAAAAACCAACGCTGATTCTCGCGCACACAACACCGGGCAAAGGCGTCGACTTTATGGAAAACGATTATGAATGGCATGGCAAACCACCAACCAAAGAAGAAGCGCGCCGCGCACTCCAACAATTACGCACACTCGGCGGACGAATCACCAGCGAACATGAATAAAATTTTAAATCCACAATTATTTTCAAAAAATGTCGAGCTCGTGCCAACGCGCAATGGTTATGGTGATGGTGTTGTTGACGCCGGACGTCTCAACGAAAATGTGGTTGTGCTTTGTTGCGATCTTTCAGAATCGACACGATCTCTTGCATTCGCTCGTGCGTTTCCAAATCGTTTTTTTGAAATGGGCGTCGCGGAACAAAATATGGCGGGCGTTGCTGCAGGTATGGCAACCGTTGGAAAAATCCCTTTTATCACAAGCTACGCGGTATTTTCACCCGGACGCAATTGGGATCAAATTCGTGTTTCAATTTGTTACAGCAATTTGAATGTAAAAATTGTCGGCGCGCATGCGGGCCTCACGGTCGGACCTGATGGCGCAACACACCAAGCACTCGAGGATGTCGCAATTATGCGCGTGCTTCCGAACATGGTTGTTTTATCACCGTGTGATGCGCATGAAGCGCGGCGTGCGGTGTGCGCAGCAGCGCGCCATGTTGGCCCTGTTTACATCCGACTGTACCGCGAAAAATCTCCGATTATCACTCGCGCGAATGCGCCATTCGAGATTGGTCGGGCGTACGTCGTTCGTGAAGGCAGCGATGTGACCATCATCGCAAGCGGTCCGTTGGTTTATGAAGCATTGCTTGCAGCGGAACAATTACGCAAACGCGGAATCGAAGCCGAAGTTATTAATTGTCCAACAATTAAACCGCTCGATGAAAAAACTATTTTAAAATCAGTTCAAAAAACCGGAGCCGTCATCACCGTCGAGGAACATCAAATTGCGGGTGGATTATTTGGTGCTATCGCAGAATTTTTATCACGCACAAATCCAGTTCCAATTTTGCCGATTGGTGTTCGCGACACGTTCGGTGAATCAGGTGAACCCGCGGAACTACTGACAAAATACGGGTTACGTGCAGCCGACGTTGTGCGTGCGGCGCTCATCTTGTTGAAATAAATCAGCTCTTTATTTTTGTCGGCATCCAAATAATGTCATTTTTTTCTCTACAATTTTCTGAACCGCGTCTCGCGCAGGAGTCAAAAGTTTCCGAGGATCGATGAACGCGGCATCTGTTAATAATTTGTTACGTACCGCCGCGGTAAATGCAATTCGTAAATCCGTATCAACATTAACCTTGCAAATACCAAGCGCGATTGATTTTTTTATGTGTGATTCGGGTACACCGATCGCGTTATGAATGCGATGACAGTCGCCTGTAACCGCACACGACGCATGCAGTTCGGTTAATAATTCATGTGGCAGCGAACTTGCACCATGTAATACGAGCGGAATTTTCGACACTGCCGCGATCTGCTTAAGCCGCGCAAAATCGAGCGCTGGTTTTTCTCCCGGTGCATATTTGACCGCGCCGTGTGCAGTGCCAATTGAAATGGCGAGTGCATCACATTTTGTCGCAGCAATAAATTTTCTAACCTGTGTGGGATCCGTAAACGCAGCTGCTTTTTTTGAAACAGAAACCAAGTCTTCTTGTCCCATAATGGGGCCGAGCTCCGCCTCGACACTCATCCCCCGTCGATGTGCCAATTCAACAATGCGCGCCGTCACCGTGCAATTTTTTTTAAAATCATAGCGCGACGCATCAATCATAACGCTTGAATACCACCCTGATTTAATGACGCGCTCAACAAGCACCTCATCTTTCCCATGATCGAGATGTAAAACGACCGGCAACCGCGCGTGAAGTTCCGCAGCAACATGACCGATTGCCGCTAAATATTCAAGCCCCGCATATTCAAGCGCGCCTTCTGATGTTTGCAAAATGACGGGCGCTCGCAGGTGCACAGCTGCTGCGATTATTCCTTGCGCAGTTTCCAAATTATTGATATTGAACCCACCAACTGCGTATTTTCCTCGTCGTGCTGACGCTAAAATTTTATTAAAATTCACCAACATACATTATATTTTTTGCGCACAAACATGTTTAATTTTTTTGTGAAATGATTCGATACCCGCGTGCGAAAGCAGGCCCTCTTGCGGACCAACATGCATGATAACCGACGTTGCGTTCATCGTTCCCCAACACAATGACTCGGGTACACTTTTACCATACACCCGCGCCGCGATAAACGCACTTGCAAATGAATCCCCCGCACCCGTTCGTTCTAAAACTTTTATTTTTGGAACACCTATCTGATAAAACGCCCCATCATCGAACGCGTGCGCACCGTCTGACCCATTTGTGATGACGACGGTTTTCGGACCGAGTGCGTGAAGCGCCGAAAGATATTCGACCATCGATTTTTTTTCACCAACAATTCGGAGCGCCTCTTCTTTGTTGACGAATAAAATTTCACACACACCCAACACGGGCTTGAGCGTAGACAAACCGGCGCGTATTTGATGCGTCCCCGGATTAAATGCGAGTAGTGCGCCGGTCGATCGCACATAGCGAACAACATCAGCACTCAAATTTGAATGTTTCGGCCCAACCGATGTGTAATAAATAAATCGAGCGCGCGGAATTTTTTTCGGCAACGCATACACGCGCGGTGCGTGATAGACAAAAATTGTCCGTTCACCTTTAAAACTCAAAACGGTCGATGAATTTGTTTCCAATTTTTTATCAATCACGACGCATGCGGTACCAACTTTTTCTTCGCGCAATTTTTTATAAATCCACTGTCCTGAATTGTCGTCACCGAGTTGCGTTACCAGCGCGGTTTTTAACCCCAGTCGCGCCGCACCAACTGAATTATTTGCCGCATTACCCGCAACCGTGCGCACGATTTTTTCGACGGGTAATTTATCAGCATAATTTACGCACAATTGGCACGCATCTTTTTTCAACGTGCACATTATTTGCGCATCATGAATAAATAAAAAAGTGTCGATGGTTGCATCACCAACCGTCAAAAGATCGAGTTTCATATATTTTCAGTATACCATCACGAAGCAAAATTATGTATCCAATCACGCAAAAATTTCGTCGCCCGCACATCGTCTTCGTTATAATCAACAACCGTGTTCAAAATTTCACGATTCCCCGATGTAAGCCACTCTTCATACCAAAAAATACTTTGAGCTCCCCCCGCTTTTGCGCTGCGCCAATCAAATCCTAAAAATTTACAAATTTGTTTGAGGCCATAAAAATAAATCGGGAAAATAAAATCTTCTTTGACAACATCATTGAGGTCAAATAAACGTGCGGTGAATGTCGCAACCGCAGTTCGATCAAGCGCATCCATGTCCGCCGCGTATCTTGCCGCAAACATTTTCATGCGCGCTGTTTCGTACGGTGCATAATGAAACACAACGTAATCAGAAGGCAGTGATTTAATCCAATCAACAAATTCACGCCACATTTTTGGTTCATCTTCCGGATGTTCAGCCAAAAATGGTTGGTAAACTTCAGATCCCGTTGATCGATCAAACACCAAAACACCAAATAAATAATCAACTCCATGCAGCGGATCGCCTTCAATATCAAAATAAATTTCAAGCGGCGCGGATGGGAGTTGCGTCGCGTGACGTGGAAAAATTTTTCCTGTTTTCAAACTTTCTGCCTGCAATTTCATTCGTTCGAGCCCATTTTTTTTCAGATACGGAATTTTATCACCAAACGATTCTGGGTCGATGTGTCGTGCGTCCTCGACCGTGCAAATTCCGAATTCACGCAGCGCTTTAAGCGCGCGCTTGTCAACTTTATAGAGCAGCGCAATATCGTCGGCCTTCTCGGCATCCTCGAGACAGCAGGCAAACCACGGACTATTCGTGCACGCCTTCGTCAGCTGCATCGGCGGCTTTTCACCACCAACAATTAATTCAATTTTTTCTAAACACGAAAAAAATCTTTCGCGAAACTCCTCAATTTTAAATTCGATTGGCTGACCCGAAGCGGTTATGACCCCCGCGTTCGGCGGTTCAAACCCCTGCACATCCGCCAAAATCAACGTATACAGCATGAGCTGATATTTGTGTTCGTCTTTGAGATCGTAAGCGGATTTAATATCAATCGGCTCATAATACCACTCACCAAATTTTGATTTGCCCGGACGTCGCATCAATAAATCTGGTATGCCTTCATAATGCGCTGTTCGAAGACGTCCTTGGTAAATCACGCCCGCCCCCGCCTTCATCGCGCGCGTCGTTTCTGCAACCGCTGCATCCCAATTGTTCGCCGTGATCGTTGTCACCGCACGATTTTTAAAAAACTGGTGCATGAACTGACTTTCAAATGCAACGCCTTGCTCAATCAATTTTTGCTGCAATTCGCCCGTTGCGCCCTTGCGCGCCGGATCACCAAATCGATCAAACCACACCCAACTCGGGCAGATGAAATATTGATAAAAAAGTTTGGATGAAATTCGTTCCATGGTTTACAGAATAGGCTGATTTCGGCACCATGTCAATCATTGACCGATGATATACAAATTTTCGCGCGCCCGCGTCACAGCAGTGTAAAGCCACCGACGCCATTGATCATCGTCTGATTTTTGAAACCGCTCCTCGAATAAAACAACGGTTCGCGCCTGCGACCCTTGCGCTTTGTGCACGGTCAACGCGTAACCAAAATCAAATCGATCACCCAACTCTTTATGACTCACCCCTTCGACCGACTCGATAAGCGCAGGTGCGCCAAATTGTGCACGCAAAATACGTCCGTCAAAAATTCGCCCTTCTTCGGGAAAATTTATTACCGCCTCGTACCAATGTTCTTTGTAGGGCGTGATTGATTCAATGTAACCGGTCATACCATTATAAATCGGCGCAAAAACTTGATCATAATTATTTTTTAAACACACAACTTTATCGCCAACCTCAGGCTCACTTCCTTCCCGCCCCATTTTCGTTCGAATCGCATTGTTAATTTGCACGCGCGTTTTGTTGCGCCCACACAAAACTAACATGTCATCATGAAAATTTTCGAATAAATGATCAATCACGTTATTGATCTCGCTTGCCTCATGCGTTTCGTGTGAAAATTTTCGAACGCTTTTTGCGTATGTCCCCGGCCGCACCGCACCACTCACCCGCGCCTCATGCGCAAGCTGGATAATTGGATTATGCTCAGCTTGTCGATGAATTTTTTCCAAAACGATGTCAGGTTTTTCCATCAAATTAAACGAACCGCTGATCGGCGGCAACTGACCATGATCCCCCAGCGCGATGATCGGCTTCTCAGCGGCCAATAAATCATCCCAAATTTCACCGGTAACCATCGATGCCTCATCAATCACAATTAACTCAGCCTCAATCGTTTTTGCGCGCTTCCAATATAATAGTCGGCCATCTTTATCTGTGTGCGCCTTATAAAGCAACGAATGGATCGTTCCACACGTATCCTCGGGATAGAGCGCACGATTCGATTGCAACGTACTTCGCAAAACCTGACTCGCTTTGCCCGTAAACGATGCAAAAGCGACTCGCATCGTCGGATTTTTTGTCCGTAGCTCTTTGCGCAAAATACTGATCAACGTCGTTTTGCCCGTTCCCGCATATCCGCCGAGTGTTATCGACGCGCCCACCGGCTTGCACGCCCAATCATATAACCGATCGAACGCCGCGCGCTGATCTTCTGATAATTTGATTTTATTCGCAACAGCTCGCGGCATTTTAATACATTCCTTGCGTACGAAATGTTCGAATTACGCCGCGCACAATTCCTTGAATAATGCAGTCTTTAACGAAAATTGGCTTGAGTCGTTTATTGGCGGGCTGCAATCGGATACGCGTCTTTTCACGATAAAACTTTTTGAGTGTTGCGTAGGTGTTATCAAGCAATGCCACAACGACGTCTCCGTCTTGCGGACGATTTGACCGTTCGACAACAACAAAATCACCGTCAAAAATCCCCTCCTCAATCATCGAATCGCCCCGAACCTTTAAAACATATGAATTCATGCCATCAACGACCATGTGGGCAGGCACGACGATGGTTTCCCGAGTTTGCAACGCTTCGATCGGCTCACCCGCCGCGATTAAACCCATGAGTGGCAGCCGAACTCCAGCTCCCCGCTGAAACGCTTTAATTGTTAACTCGATCTGTTGCCCAACTTTTTTCAAAAAACCTTTTTCAATCAAACCCGCAACATGTTCCGCAATTGTTGCGGACGATGAGACGCCCAATTCTTCACCCAACTCGCGATAGGTTGGCACGCGATCGTGCATTTTGAAAAAATTAACAACCGCGTTCAGCAATTCTGATTGTTTTTTGGTAAGTGGTAGTGGTTTCATAGCACAACAAAGAAAGTATACCGAACATAAACCGAATTGTCAAGAGGAGTTATCAACACCCAAGCGCTGCCCCAACCTCGTCCGCAACAATTTCCGGCCCGGGCAACGCGTCGAAATCAACATCTTCGAAGCCGGCGCGCCCTCGAAATTGCGTTTCTGCAATTCGGCCCTTCATTAATGGTGGATGCGAAACATGCACGCGCACATCTGGCCGGCGCGCCGCAAACGCAGCGCTCAATGCATCGACACGCGCCATTGATCCGACGTATGCTTCTTCGCCCACGCGCCGCGGATCATCGACCGCAAAGAGCGCAGCCTGCGAGCTGATATTCACGACCCACGAACCCTCGATCAGCATATCATCAAAAATTTCCAAAATAAATTCCTTGCTTTTTGCGTTCACCGCAAGCAAATCAATGTCTGATGGATCCCATCGAAACGTGCCCGCAGCATTTACGAGCACCGCCAAATGTGGCGCCACGCCATCAACACTCGCACGAAGCCCCACAAGCGCCGCTCGATCCGAAACATCGCACGGAAACATACTCGCATGCCCACCAGCCGCCACAATCTGCTCACGCGCCGCTTCGAGCTTCACGCGGTCGCGCGCAACAAGCAGCACATGCATCCCACGCCGCGCCAGCATTTCCGCAACAGCGAAGCCAACCCCCTCGGAACCGCCCGTCACTAACGCATATTTTTGTTGTTCGCTCATATAAAACGACTATAACATATTTACCAAAAAAAATAACCCCATCTCAACTTTTCCAACGACTGAAAAGGAGACGGGGTTCTTAATTGGGCCTAGTCGAAAAAAATACTCATTGAACAGCCCACGCAGTGATACCCGTAAGCAGACCCGACACGCGTTAGAGCTTCCCGAACCGCTGCAGCGCTCATAAAAAATCCGTCCACCTGCACTGATTGCCAGCACAAAGGCTCGGGCTTTGCCTCGGCGGTGTTCTTGAACAGTTTTATCATGGCAACAACGCCGCCGCCGCCAAGATCTTGGAGAGTCTTTGCGCACTCCGCTTTAAACGTGGTTTCAAAGTCCGCCGCTTCAACGGTGCGCGTTAAACCAACAAGCGCCGCCCATTCCTTCGATTCGGTTGAATACCAGCGACCAGCCAACAACGATTCGAACGAAATCACAGACTCCATACTCACCAGAATCAGCACAGGCACAACAACGTCACCATCATCCGAATCAAAGATCTTAAAACGAAAGATTAGGTGCCTGTGTTTCGTCGGTACTACGCCAAGTAACAGGCTCACCTTATACAGAACATCGCCTTCAGCGCGAAGCACTCCCTGCGCATCATCAAAAACAAGGCTCCCAGACGCTGGCCGCACTGCTTTTGTTAACACGTGGGCAAACGAGATGGGCCGTCCACCCATGCTGGCAACGAAAACATGCGGCACGCTCGAAGTAGACCTCGCGGCAAACAGGTAAATCCTGTACGACACGAAACAGAGCAGAGCGCAGCCCGAGATTGCGAGGAGTTCATACATGATTCACCTCCTTACTCCTCAAGAAACTTACGCGCCGCATCACACGCCGTCGGCAAATCGATGTCCTTCGGCACGATGCCGAGCGCTTGGTACCGATCAGCTGTTGCACCCCGCACGAGCGGACAACGAAACAGCGAGATTTTATGGTCGTGCGATGCTAGGCCTGCCGCTTCCGTGAAAAACTCTTCAAGCGACCGCTGCGCGGCGGCATATCCGAGCTGATTCTTCAAGCGCGGATCACCTGCCGCAAACCCTGCCGCTATCGAACTCACCACGATCACACGGCTGCCAGTCAAACATCCTGCTTCGTAAAGTACGAGGTACGGCGTCTTTTTCGGCACTACGTTCGTCCTCTCATTCACCATCTCAAAAGTGAACTTGTAGTTCATGCCCTTTTTGACAGCAATCTCCGAATCAGGACTTGCCTGACCAGCTGACAAAACGATAGTGCCGAAGGCAAATCCCGCAGCTTTCATGCCTGCCGCAAGCCCGACAGAGTCAAGCTGATTCGACGGATGAAGCACTAACGGAAACACCGTTTTGTGCAAAAACTCTGCACCGCCCTTCCCCGTGTATCCAGCCAAAATGCGCTCAAAGATAGCATCGGCTTTTTCTTTCGTACGGGCCGTAATGACAATCGGACCGGATTTCTCGCCGTGTGCCGCCTGACCGTTTAAAATCGCTTGTGCAAACCCAACACCCACGTCGCCACCACCAAGAATGAGCGTAGCTGGCTTGTCCGCCTCGCCCGCACGCGTACGCATGAACCGAATGCGATCTGAGATGAGATCTTTGACCTGAAGCGCAAAACGTACAACGTACAGCACCTCTTCAACAGTAATTCCCCACTTTTTCATTGAAGCACCCTTTTCAGCCGTTTGTGGCCGATGCCGAATAGTAGCCTAGTATAAAATTGGCAGGAGGTCAATAACCACGTTTCAATTTTGCGGAGCAACCCTCCCCAACACGCGCACGCCAACGCACGCATACGCGACAACGTTGCCCCAGTTGAACCCAAGCCTGCCGCCGTCCCAGTCCGCGTTCAAGACGCCGTCGTCCGGCGACTTTGGAATAGTGATAAATCGTGTGTATGTGTTTGCATCGAGCGGTTCCCCGCCTTTTGCAGTCCACATGGCTTGAAGTGCCATAAATTCTGCAGGGAGTGATGCATCAATGATAACATCATTGTGTGCACGAGTTCTTTTTTGCTGATCAAGCCATGCAAGCTGCTGTGATAGACTTTTATTTGTAGATCCTTCCGTTGGTTTTTCGGATGGCTGCAAAACCGCAAAGTACGACTGGTTTGGAATACCCGCAACGAGTGTTGAATCTCCACTTTTCATTAAATTTTCGAAATAATCCCAAAAATAAGGATCGTTTGCTGTTTGTCGCTCATTATTTTTTGTGAATTGAGGTTTTAATTTTTGCGCAGCTTCGTGCATAGTTCTGCGTTGCACGCCTGCGCCGGGCAAAGGAAAAATAATCTCACCTGCCTGACGACGATCTTCCATCCATGCAAGTTGCGCGGGCGAAAATCGGACCATCTGGGTTTCTAGTTGACGAGCTGCCACAGCCCATGTTAACAAACCAGATGCTTCATAAATTCGAGCTGCTTGCTCGATACTGCGCTGCAGATATTCGCGAAGGGTGCCTTGTTTTTCGGAAGCAATGATTTCTTCGCGAGTGCGAGCTGGGGCGACGCGTGAGCTTTCGGCTCGTGGCGTTGCGGTATTTTCTTGCGCAGCATGGAGCACGGGTTTGTCTGGATGAAGGTTTGGAATTGGGTCGGACATAGAAAGAAGTTTTATTTATTGTATCACAACAACAAAATTATTTCTCAACCTCCTCATGATACACCCGATCAACATTGACCTCCCAAATATCGTGGTGCGCGCCGTCGCACAAATTCTCAACAGACAGTTTCGCGGTCATCATCGCGTGGTCTTGATTGTTGTATTTGTGCATGCCGTTGCGACCGACCGGATACACGTTTTTGAACTGCGCGAGCGCGGCGCGAATCGTGGGCATCGCAGCCTCGTAATCCGGATCATACGTCGGATATGCTTTGGGCATGCGCACAACGCACCCATCTAAAATTTCTTTGTGCTTTGCAAGGCCAATGCGCACCAGCTCATGCCGCGCAAGATTCACGAGCTCATGATCCGGCATAGACCACAGCTTGTCCGTGTCAAACAGAAAATATTCGAGCCCCAAACACGTTTTGCTCGCGTCAGGAACCAGTTCGGGCGACCAATTTTTGAAATTTTGAATGCGGCCAACGCGGACAGCCGGATCGTGAATGTAAATCCAGTTGTCAGGAAACATTTCAGC
>JAHFHU010000008.1:0-8925 GCA_023246755.1 Candidatus Magasanikiibacteriota bacterium | reverse complement strand
TTTCAGCGCGATTGATGATGAGCGCGACAGTCAAAAAATCGCGGTAGTGCAATTTTTCCGCGGCCGCGAGCACGCGTGGGTCGAGCGCCGGCGAAAACCAGTGGAGCAATTCACGCAGCGGCGCACTTGAAATCACGGCGCGACACGGAATGTCGTTGACGCGCGTGACAACGCCCTGTTCGTGATGAATTATTTTCGGCTCCGCGCCGTAGTGGATGGTGCACAAACCGCTTGCAACCACGCGATCGCGCACGCGCTCCCACATCTGCCCCGGCCCAAGACGCGGATAGTAAAATTGCTCGATGAGCGACGTAAATTTGTTGCGCGTTGGTAGTAACGCTGACCGCAACATCCCCCAAATCGTCATCCCCTTGATGCGCTGCGCTGCCCACTCGGCGCGAATTTCGCTCGTCGGAATTCCCCACACTTTTTCCGTGTACGATTTAAAAAAATGGTGAAACAAGCGTTCGCCAAAATGATTGACGATGTAATCTTCGAAATTTTCCTCGGTGGGGCGCTTGAAAATTTGCGCACGCAGGTAGCTTGCGATGACGATCACGGATTCTTTGACGCCAAATTTGCGCAGCGCTTCGAATGGCTTGATCGGATACGTGTAAAACTGCCGACGATAGTAAATGTGGCTTTGGCGCGGGCGCGTTAAAAAGTCTTCGCCCATCACGCGCTTCCAAAATTCCATCACCCACGAAACGCGCGTGAAAAATCGATGGCCACCGATGTCGAAGCGATACCCTTTGTACTCGTCCGTGCGCGCGATCCCGCCCACGCGATCCGTTTTTTCCAGAATCACAACAGGCACGCCGCGGTCAACAAGTTCGCTTGCTGCCGTGAGGCCCGCCGGGCCAGCGCCGATAATTACAACTGGTTTTTGATTTGATTTAGGTTCCATGGTGGCTGCACTTTACGGGTTTGAGCCACCGCTGTCAATGCACTCTAAATAAACGAGAATCAAATTTATGATATGGTGTCAAATCGATAGTTGTCGTCCGAAAAATAGTGTCCGTCTGGCCTGCAATCGTCCAACGAAACCAACTCGCTTCTTGATACGTAATTAAGTGATTACCACCAAAATGTGAGCGCAACAAATCATGGAAAATAATTACGTGGGAGAGTTCCGGAATGTATCGCATGGATGTCAATGAATCAAGGTCACCGACTCTTAAAATTTCTAAATATTTTCCATAGTAAAACAAGCTGCCCAACAACTGCACGTACAGCGCAATGATAAAAATTCCGATTGTAACGCTTTTTAAAAAAAATATTCGCCGTTCAACAATCATAAGCAGCGGCAGATGCAGCAACGGAACAAGCGGGATTAGCTTTCGTGGACCCCACGTCTCGTCCGTCCAATAGATGAATGGTGCATTCACCAAAAGCAAAAGAATCAGAGCTGAGAAAATAAAAATAGTTGCATTTCGTGATCGCCGCCAGAACTGTGGAATCATGATGATACATACGGTCAAAAGCGGATTATACACAAACAAACTTTTCCCAAATGAAAAAAATAATCCATACCAACCCTCCCACCATCGAATGATGGTAAATTCGTTAGCGACTTTATAAAAACCAAAAAAAGATTGGTGAAAAAATCTATTTGTAGCAACTTGTAAAATAAAAACAAAAATTGCGGGTAAAAAAAATTTGAGGCCTGTTTTTTTATTTTTAAAATCACTACACAAAAAATTTACACCAACTGGAATTAAAAAAATTATCCCATACGCCTTTGTAAGTGTTACGAACGCGAGAATTAATCCGACCCACCACGCGTTTGCACCTTTTTTGTGCATCCTTTGCAACACGAAAAATAATATTGTGACACCCAGCGTCATTTGATACTCCATTCCGATGTTTGCGTATGGCCACACAGAGCTTGCGCACGCAACCGCAGCGGCAAACAACAGTGCATGACGACGCACCGTACCAAAATCTAGTGCGATAAAAAATAGTATTACGCTGATACACGCAGAATAAAAAATGGGCACGACGCTGAGCAGCGCAGTGTGGTGCGCTAAACCAAACATTTTCAATGCGCCGACAAATGGCAGATAGAGCGCAACGGCGCCGATACCAGCACGTTTAACTTCAAAATGTCCGAGTAAAAAGGCGGCTGCAGTTTGAGCTGTTTCACCTTCATATCCCTCAAAACGACCGTGCCATGTGGCAAGATACAAAATAAAAACGCCAGCAAAAAGAAATGCTGCTGTGGCTAAATCAAATTTTTTTTCTTGCATCATGTGGTGCAGTGTATTAGTTTTATTTTTACACGTCAACCGCGGAATTTGACGAGTGGACACATATCATCTTATACTCAATTCACCTTTTGCAACTCACGTCTTGTGAGCATGTACCCGAGGCCTGCGTCCAAAACAGGCCGTTCTGACCCAAAGACCCCGGCAACGGGGTCTTTAATTTACCAAAAAATTGGCAAGAGCTCGTCGAATATTTTTTAGTGACTCTTGAGAAACAGCGCCCGCATGACGCTGCAGTCGCTTTGTATCATACGATCGCATACGAAACAACAGCGCGCAACGGATGATTTCTTGAAAATAAATGTTCAAGGAGTACGGCCCCGTGCGAATCGTGCTCATGAGCGGCACATCCCAAAAATAATCTGCTGTAAATTTTCTAACAATTAAAACTGGCCGCTCATAAAAAGCGTTCTTTCCATCTTCCTCGTGTCCAATATTTTTTCCAACTGAACAAAACCAAACAACGCCTTCACGAATTAACTTATTTCGCGGCAATGTATCCAATTTTTGTTTCAAAAGACCCCACTCGTGAAAGTGGTTTCCCTCCTTTTGATTTTCCATATGCGCCGCATCTTACGAAATAACTTTTGTGGTGTCAAATTTGTACAGTGGCGCCGTCACCGACGGAATTTGACAAGAGAACAAGCATGTTTTACACTGCCCCCAAAGGTACCTGAGGAGTTTCGGCTCCAGTTCGGCCAAGAAGCCGTGTATCGCGGTGTATAAAAGCTGTAACAGGTGCTTTTTAATTTTCATCAATTTCTAGAAATTTTTGTTCGCGCTCTGGAAATACACTAAAAAAATGTTTGTCGCCACCTTCAACTTGTCGCACAACAACCTTCACCCGAATTTGTAAATCTATGAGCGCACAAAATGCAAAATAATACACCGGACATAATCTATTTTCCCAGCGAGAATTAACAATGACACGCACCCATTGCTGCCGCACCATGTATTCCTGAACCGTGTGTGAAGTTTTTAATACGTGAACCGCGTGCGCAAGGTGATGAAACCGTCGCGCCTGATCGCGCACATCACGTGGACGCGAGCTATTTTTGTACATGAGGTGATTCAGCCCAATCCGATCAAACAAAATCAGTTCACCAAAATACGGACACCGCACGGCGCCAATTGTTTGATAGAATAACTCCGCCTCACGACGAATTTGTTTGAAGCCCTCCAGCCCCTCCTTCATATGCGGCGCATATTACGCCGCGTCCACGACGGGTGTCAAATTTTCCTACTCCGCACCAACCCCACGTACGCGCAGGCCAAGGCGTCGGCCGCATCATCCGACGAAACTTTTTCTTTAAGCCCAAAAACGAGGCGCACCATTTCTTGCATCTGAAATTTTTTGGCGCTGCCATAGCCGGTCATCCCCTGTTTTATCTGTGAATTGGTTAACTCGAGCACCGGAATTTTCAACTCCGCGGTCGCGAGCAACAAAACGCCCCGCGCTTCGGAAACTTTGAGCGCGGTCGTTGAATTTTGCGCGAAATATAATTTTTCAATCACGACAAATTTTGGCGCATGTGTCTTCAAAATTTTTTTTGCGGCCAAATAAATCGCGAGCAGTCGCTCCGGCAAGTCCTCGGCCGCGCTTGTTTCGATACATCCAAAATCAAGCGCTGAAATTTTCGCGCGCCCCTCACTCGCAACCACCCCCCACCCCACACGATGATACCCAGGATCAAAACCAACGACAATCATATCGTTCCAGTTTAGTTTAAAAGCGGCTTCTTGACAAAAATCAGCTCATGTGTCAGGCTGGGATTAACCACGTGGCACGTCTTGTGTTCAGGCGAACACAATTTGTGCCGCACAGTTCTTTTGGAGGAAATCATGGGACGCAACATCGCTATCGCGCTGACGATCGTCAGCATTCTGTTCTTCGGGTACATCGCGCTCGGCCGCCATGACGTCACGCTCGAGATGAACCCAACGATCTCGTGGGGTTTCGCCCACATGATGGCCGCGTTCATGATCGGCTGCCTCATCGGAGTTTTTACCCCGGCAACGGGAACACAAAAAGAGGCGGTCAAAACCGAGCTCATCAAACTTGCAACACGCCTTGCACTCGTTGCACTCGGTCTCGCGCTCGTTGACATCAAGCTCGGCCGACTACTCGCGATTCCGATCGCGTTGCCGCTCGTCGGCATCATGCTCTTTGCCGAAACGATCGGCTCGCTGCTGGCGTTCGAGCCGCCAAAAAAATAAGCAGCAGCAGCCGCAGCCCGTCCGCAGACCAACGCCTATCTCGCAGAATCCGCACACACCACCCTGTGCAGACTGCGAGATGGGCGTTTTTAAAATTAAAAAACGTGCCTCATAACGACGACACGCCTTTTAATTCTTAACGTAATTTTATGCCGCGTCGACCGCAGGCACAACTCCATCCGCGCCTCCGTCAAGCATGCGCGCATCGTAGCCGGTTCCCGCAGGAATCAAACGACCGATGATCACATTTTCTTTCAAGCCCTCGAGCGGATCCGTCTTGCCCGAAATTGCAGCGCCAATCAAAACACGCGCAGTGTCTTGAAACGACGCAGCCGACAAGAACGATTGCGTTGACAACGAAACTTTCGACACACCAAGAAACAATTCACGGCCCGTCGCATGCTTCTCACCCTTCTTTACGCGACGATTTGCATCCGCGACTTGCGCCTTTTCGACGATTTCACCCGGAATCAAATCCGTGTCCCCTGCCTCGGTCACATACACACGGCTGAACATCTGACGCAGAATAATTTCAACGTGTTTGTCGTTCAACTTCTGACCTTGCGACGAATAAATATCCTGAATTTCTTTCAACACATACGTCTGAACCGCTTCTTTGCCCTTCAATTCGTGGAGCTGCTGCAATTCAACGTGGCCCTCGGTCAACGAATCACCGGGCGTCACCAAATCGCCATCGCGCACGATAATTTTGTATCCGATCGGAATAATATATTCTTTTTCATTGCCGCCTTCAAACACAACGCGCACCGCAACATCATCAACCTTCACAATTCCATCGTGCTGCGCCTCAACAACTTCGCCATTCGCGCGCATCATCAATTTCGCGCCACGCTTAACTTTTTTGTTGTCCTTGATGCTCGGCATATCACCTTCTTCGAGGCGATAACGCTCTTCGTCCGCGCCCTCAAACTTAACTTTCACGATCTTCTGACCACGACGACCTTCAAAAATTCGGCGACCTGTTGGCGATTCGATAATGCGTCCATCGGCCGAAACAATTTCAACCTGACCCGCAACATCTGCAACAATCGCTTTTTTCTTTGGCATGCGCGCTTCAAACAATTCTTCAACGCGCGGCAAACCTTTGGTAATATCAGTTCCTGCAACACCACCCGTGTGAAACGTACGCATGGTCAACTGTGTACCCGGTTCACCGATGGATTGTGCGGCGATGATACCAACCGCTTGCCCCAAACGCACCGCTTTGTTGTGGCCCAAATCCCAGCCATAACACTTCATACAAATACCTTTCGGCATTTTACATTTCAAAACTGAACGCACATGAATGCTATCAAGTTTCGACGCTTCAATCGTACGCGCTGCAGCTTCGTCAATAATTTCACCCGCCTTCACGACAGTCTTTCGACCATCTTTCAAATCAGAAATCACGCAGCGACCAAGCACGCGCTCAACAATTTTTTCGCCAATCGCTTCCGAGTCTGCGCGGGTGATGACTGCGCCACCTTCGTCGCCACAATCTTCTTCGAGGACAACAACATCTTGTGCAACATCAACCAAACGACGCGTCAAATAACCTGCATTCGCGGTACGAAGCGCAGTATCAGACAAACCTTTGCGCACACCGTGACTTGAAATAAAGAATTCAAGCACGTCAAAACCTTCTTTGAACGAGCCTTTGACCGGCAACTCGATAATGTCACCGGATGGCGACGACACGAGACCCTTCATACCGATAACCTGTGTGAGCTGACCCCACGAACCACGCGCGCCGGATTCAATCATCGAGAACACGGGACCGAATTTGTCCAAAATATTTCGGTTGTTCGCAACGATACGATCCTTAATTTCCGTCCACACTTCGAGAATTTTGTTGTGACGTTCATTTTGTGTGAGTAAGCCTTCTGCGTATTGCATTTCAATTTCTGCAACGCGGCGATCACCTTCATCAAGCAACTCTTGCTTGTTGGGAACTTTCGGAAAATCGTCCATGCCGAGTGAAAAACCGGATTTGGTCACATAACGAAAACCAAGATCCTTTACCCGATCGAGCAAATTCGCACTTTCAATTTCACCCTTAATTTCAAGTGAGAAGCGAATAATTTCGCCGAGTTTTTTCACGGTAATAATTTCGTTGTACCACGGAAACGCATCGTCAACGATTTCGTTGAAAAAGATGCGACCGATACACGTGTCAACGAGCGTTGATTCGTCCGTTCCCATGCGCTTATTCGCGGGAAAACGAACTTTAATTTTGTCTTGCAATTTGATGTGCCGCGATTTGTATGCGAGTGTCGCTTCTTGCGGCGAGTAATACGCCTTAACCGTTTTGCCTTCTTCCGGTTCGCGCATGTTGGTCATGTAAAAAAGCCCGAGCCCAACATCTTGTTTTGGCGTTGCGATCGGCTGACCAGTTGCGGGCTTGATAATCCCACGCTCTGACGCCATCAATTCTTCTGCTTCGCGACGCGCGCCGACGGTGAGCGGAACATGCACAGCCATTTGGTCACCATCAAAGTCAGCATTGAACGCGGTACACACGAGCGGATGCAACTGAATCGCTTTTCCTTCGATGAGACGCGGTTTGAACGCCTGAATACCGAGGCGGTGCAATGTTGGCGCACGATTGAGCAACACACGTGTATCGCTCGAAACTTCTTCAAGAATATCCCACACTTCGTCGTGTTCCTGTTCGATAAAACGCGCCGCCGAGCGGATATTGTGTGCGTGGCCACGCGCGATCACCTTCGCCATGATAAATGGTTTGAAAAGTTCAAGTGCCATGCGTTTCGGCAAACCACATTCGTGAATGCGGAGATTCGGACCAACAACGATAACTGAGCGGCCTGAATAATCCGTACGCTTACCGAGCAAGTTCGCACGAAAACGGCCCTGCTTACCTTTAAGCAAATCAGCGAGCGAGCGCAATTCGCGCTTACGGCCCGCCTGAACGGTCGCGGATTTTGTGCGACGCGCGTTGTTGTCAATGAGCGCATCAACCGCTTCTTGCAACATGCGCTTTTCGTTGCGCACGATAACTTCCGGCGCATTGAGTTCAAGCAAACGCTTCAAACGATTGTTGCGATTGATCACGCGACGATACAAATCGTTCAAGTCACTCGTTGCAAAACGGCCGCCGTCGAGCGGAACCATCGGACGCAAATCCGGTGGAATTACGGGGATTGCCTTTAAAATCATCCATTCCGGATTGATGTGATTGCGATCGAGCGCTTTGAGCGTTTTCGAGCGACGAATCAAACGGTCGCGCTTCATACCACTCGCCGTTTCGATTTCTTTGTCGAGCACCTCAACGGTCTTATTCAAATTCATCGAGCCGAGCAAATGGCGAACCGCTTCCGCACCAATGCTCGCGTCAAACAAATGACCGTAACGCAACGAATATTCCTGATATTGTTGCTCCGAAAGCACACGAAGTGGCGTAATTTCTTTGAGTTCTTTGTCAGCTTGCGTGAATTCTTCTTCAAGCGACGCCATTTTTGCTTCAACAACAACCGCGTTCGCGGCCATCTTCAATTCATTCTCAAGCTGCTTGCGTTTTGATTTGTATTCATTGCGAAGCTGCTCTTGTGTTTCTGTTTTGAGCGCAAGATCAACTGAAATGATCACGAAACTTGCAAAATAAACAACTTTTTCAAGTGCCTGCACCGAAATATCGAGCACCGTTCCAATTTTTGACGGGATTGAGCGCAAAAACCAGATGTGTGCGACAGGTGTGCAGAGATCGATGTGGCCCATGCGTTCGCGACGCACCAAAGAATGCGTGACTTCAACCCCACACTTGTCACAAATCAACCCGCGATATCGAATTTTTTTGTATTTGCCGCAGTAACATTCCCAATCTTTGGTCGGACCAAAAATTTCTTCCGCAAATAAACCACCTTTTTCCGGTTTTTGCGTTCGATAATTGATGGTTTCCGGCTTGCTAATTTCGCCGTATGACCATGATTTGATGATTTCCGGCGATGCGATACGCAAGCGGATTGCATCAAAGTCGGTTGCGTTTAAGTATTCGCGTTGTGGCATCATATGAGTGCGAATTATTCGTGAGTATGTTCAGTGTGGCTTGGGCGATCGCCGTCACGCTGTGGTTTCGTAAGATCAGGAATCGGCTGCAACGTGCCATTGTCTTGGTGCTTCAAAAGTTCAACATCAAGCGCGAGGCCCTTCAATTCACGAATCAACACGTGAAATGATTCTGGCACATTAACCTTCGTAATCTCTTCGCCTTTGATAATCGATTCGTATGCTTTGCTGCGACCCGGCACATCATCCGATTTGATGGTAAGAATTTCTTGCAATGTGTGCGCTGCGCCGTACGCTTCGAGCGCCCACACTTCCATTTCACCAAAACGCTGACCACCGGATTGCGCGCGACCACCGAGCGGCTGCTGGGTGATGAGCGAATATGGGCCAATCGAACGCTGGTGAATTTTGTCGTCAA
>JAHFHU010000007.1 GCA_023246755.1 Candidatus Magasanikiibacteriota bacterium | reverse complement strand
TGCGTCCGCGGATATAACACTTGCGGAATTACAAAATGAATTGCGTCAAACACTACGCGAGCTTGAACAAAAAAAACAAAAGGCAGTTCTCAAAGAGGACTACGACGAAGCGGGACGAATCAAAGTCGGCGAGCAAAAAATTTGCGCGCGCCTCACCGCAATTACAAACGCGCAACGAACTGCCGAACCGCGCGGGACTGTTTCGTCGCGCGACATCTATGCCGTTGTCGAACGCATGCTCCGTCGACCGATTAGCGAGCAGATCACCAACGCGCCACGCGCTTCGCTCCACGAATTTTTATCATCGCGCGTATTCGGACAAAATGAAACGATCAGTGCGGTCACACACGCAATCACCAAAGCGCAACTTGGTTTGCACGAAGAAAATCGACCGCTTGCATCTTTTTTGTTCGCGGGTCCATCTGGAGTTGGCAAAACCGAACTCGCAAAATTGATTGCGCTCGGTGTGTATGACGACGCAAAATCGCTGATCCGTTTGGACATGACGGAATTTTCAGAAGGCTTTAGTGTGTCAAAAATTATGGGCGCGCCCGCAGGATACGTTGGCTATCGCGAAAGCACGACGCTCGTTGATCGTCTCCGTCGCCAACCGATGAGTGTCGTGTTATTCGATGAAATCGACAAAGCGCACCCCGATGTTTTGAACGTTTTGCTTCAAATGCTCGAGGATGGCCGCATCACCGACGCAAGCGGCAAAGAGGCATCGGTTAAACAAGCGGTTATCATCCTCACCTACCAAATCGCGCCGGAAGAAATCACGGGCTCGAATTTTGGATTTGGCTCGAGCAACGCCGCGCCCGCCCGCACGAGCGACGCGGTTCGCGCAACGCTTTTCAATCTCATAAAACCGGAATTGTTAAATCGCATCGACTCGATTTGCGTGTTTCGTCCACTTGAAAACGAAAGCTTGCTTCGCATCACGACGCGACAACTTGCAGATTTTACCGGTCGCTTACTCAAACGATCGATTCTCTTAAACTGGAGCGAAGATATCGCGCATACCATTGCTCAAAATGCGGCGGACGCCAAGCAGGGCGCTCGCAAAGTTCGCCATCTCATCGAAAATCAGATTGAACATCCGCTCGTTGCGCATCTTTCGGAAAATACTGAAACACGCGAATATCATCTTGCGATAAAAAATGGTATAATCACCGTCGAACCAACCTATGGAAACCGACGTGGGAAAACCCTTACCGCAAAGAAATTACGCACCGTCGCCACCGCCAAATCTCGATTGGCAAGCCGCGCGACACGAGGCTGAAGTTGAAGCTGCCAGTGCAGAAAGTTCTTATCAGCCGAGCGGTGATGATTATGCAACCACGTCATCTTTTCCTGAACCTGAGCAGGATTCCGACGATTCCCCTTCTGATTTTGCACAGGGATACGACAGCGCGACGGGAGGTGTGAAAACTTTTGTTCGCGAACGCATCATCAGCACGCTGATTGGTTTTTTTTCACCACCCGGAACTGGCGTTGGAATCGGTGCGGGAGCCGGACTTATGCAATGGATTTTTCGCGATGACATCGAATCATAAAAACGCGTTTTAGTTGTACCTTCTATGGAACTTGAAAAAAAGAAAATGCTCGCGGCAATCGGAATTCTCCTCTGCGCCACGCTTTTTGGATACATCGTTTACAAAGTTTATTTTGCTCCCTCAGAAACAACTTCAACTGCTCAAACGAACAGCGAGCAGTCCGTTGCCGCAAACCAACTCACGACGTCAGGCGCGCGCGATCGTTCAGAAGATGATGCAAATGCAAATCGTCAAAATGCACTTCCAACTCCCGCGCTCAAAACAGCGGCCCAAGTTCAGCCGAGCGCAGGCGGACAAATCAATGTTGCGGTCACGACGGTCATCAGCAATCCAACGGCTGCACTCACGCTATCTCCCGATGGTGGAACGATCCAATATTACGACAGGCTCGATGGAAAATTTTATCGCGCTGATGAGGATGGCAACAAAATTCTCATGTCAACTGATGCGTTTCCCGCGGTACAAAATGTAAAGTGGGCACCGAATAAAGATGTTGCCGTGATGGATTTTCCGGATGGAACGAAAGCTATTTATGATTTCAGCGCAAAAAAACAGTACACGATTCCTTCGCATTGGACCGACATCGATTTTTCTCCCGACTCAAAACAGGTTGCGGGCATGACACAAAGTCCTGATCCAAGTTTGCGCTTTTTATTCACGTCAAATATCGATGGAACAAACGCGGTGCCGATTGAGCCGCTCGGCGAAAATGGCAACAAAGTTATCGTCAGCTGGTCGCCGAATAATCAAGTGATTGCCTTTTCTCGCACAGCGCCGGGGCTCGGCGGCGGCGCAGATCGACAAGGCGTTTTACTCATCGGAAAAAATGGTGAGAATTTTCGCCAGATGACCGTTGAAGGTCTTGGTTTTCAGCCGACGTGGTCTCCGCAAGGCGATCGGGTGCTCTATAGTGCACACAATGGCGCGTCGAATCTTGAGCCATCATTGTGGGTCGATGGTGGTGACGACGCATCGGTTGGTGCAGCGAAAAATTTTCTCAACGTCAACACGTGGGCAAGCAAGTGCTCGTTCATGAACAATGATGAGGTTTTATGCGCGGTGCCTGACCCTGATCGTTTGATTCCCGGAATTGGTTTTGCCCCACAACTTGCAACTGACACGAATGATGCGATCTATAAAATCAACATCCGCAGTGGTTTACAAACGCTCGTTGGAAAACCAGACGGCGAACACACGATTGACTCGCTCTCCATTTCAAAAAATGGAAATAATCTTTTTATGAAAGAACACGCGACCGGACAAATCATCAAGATGCAACTTAAGTAATATGCTGGATCAGCGACGGTGGATTATCGGATTTATCGGATCGCTCACACTGCTCATTTGTATCGGGCTGATTCTTAAAATCAAAATTCCATCGAACGCGCCCGCGCCGATCACGCGCGAAAAAAAAATAACCGAACCGACGATCAAAATTACCGACCCGCAACGCGGATCACCCGACGCACCACTTTCCATTATTTATTTTTCTGACTTTGGTTGTGATAGTTGCGCAAATGCCTCACCCGAAATTGATGCGCTGCTCAAAGATCCACAACTCGCGGGAAAAATTCGATTTGTTTGGAAAGATTTTCCCGCGCATAAAAATATTTTTCCTGACAGCTTTGAGTTACACAAGGCCGGGCGATGTGCGGCGGCTGCCGGACATTTTTGGGACTTTGAACACGTCGCTTTCACCCACATTCAAGAAATACACGTCAAACTTCCGGTGATCGAAAAAATAATTACCGAAACAGGACTCGATCTCGCGACGATCGAAAATTGTATGCGTTCCGATGGAATTATTTCAGCTCTCGAGGCAAACGAACAGGAAGCGCGCGCGCTCGACGTTACCGCAACGCCAACTTTTTTCTTTGGAACACAGCGCATCGAAGGTATACTTCCCTATTATGAATTTGCAGGAACAATTCGTAGTGAACTTGCGCGAATCGAAGCGAAAAAATAAGTATGTTTAAATTTTCTTTTTTTCAAAAGAAAAAAATCACAACTTTTTCCATCCTACTCTTGTTGTTTTTTTTACAACCCTCTTTTGTTCACGCCGCGCCCGCACCCGGCCAGCCAACGGGTCCGTGTAAATCAGGTGCGCTCACGATCGCGTGTCCCGGCGAAGCTGACTGTTGGGACATAAAAAATTTCAAAAGCGCGACCTACAAAATTTTGAGTTCACCCGCCGACAACATGTGTCTTCCGCGACTCGCCTACCCAAACTGCTCAAAATTTGATGATGGTGTGTGCGAAAATTCTGGTGGCACAGATCAATGTGTCGTGGTCAGCTCGGTAAAAAATCCATCGCTTTTTGGAATGGCTTGTTTGTCAAAAAATCTCGTTCCACAAGAAAAAACCTCGGTCGACATGGATTGTTCAACGTGTGGAATCTATCAACAGTGCGTATTCGTGCTCGTCAACAATACCGATGTGTGGCCTCGTAAACGGTGTATCTACAAAGACGCGCTCCCTCCGAGTGTCATTGACGAAGACGGCACCTGCCAAACAAATGCTGCCTGCACCGCCGACGAAACATGCATTCTGAATTCGTATGAACCGCAAAAACTCGGGTTTAGTTGCGTCAAAAATTCTGCAATCAGTGAGTCAGCAAAATGTCCCGTTGCAGGCAAAAACGAACTCGCCTCAGTTAAAGTTGGTATATCCTGTTCAGAAAGTGGAACGGATAGTTTGTGCATGTACGCCATCAAAGGCTACAAGGGGCCAAAAAATTTTAAATTCGGCTATCGCTGTGTTGACACGACAAAAATTGCGGGCGGAAAATTTTCACCGTCCGTCGAGGTCTGCAAAAATGACGCGGACTGCGCTATAAAAAATCCACAAAATCCTTTTTGCATCTTGAGTCCAGTTACAAAAAAAAATCAGTGTTTTAATCAAGCCGCGATTTTTAATGACATGAAATCGATCCTCACGGATCCAAAAAAATGTGTCCCCGGAGCGCAATCGTGTGAATGCCCGCACGCAGAGATCCCGAACTGCGCCGGAGAAAATTCGATCTGTACAACATACATCGGAGATGGAACAAAAACGACGCTCGTATGCATCAATAACACCAACCTCGGAACGGGCGGCGCGACCGTAACCGCAAATATTAAACCTGATGTTGCCGCACAAACATACAAAGCGTACGCGCCAAAACTGCAAGTTGATATTCCGGGGCTTACGTTTGACGGAAGCATCACGGCCGAAGACAGCGCGAATGGATTAAAAAAATTCTCAATTCCCTATCTTGCAACATACATCCAAGCGGTTTACAAATACGCGCTTGGCCTCGGCGTGCTCATCGCCGTTGTCATTATCATGTTCGCCGGATTTCGCTGGATGACCTCGTTTGGAAATGCAAAATCAATCGGCGGCGCACGTGATATGATCGGCAACGCCGTATTTGGTCTCGCATTGCTTTTTGGTGTGTTCACCATTTTATACGTCATCAATCCTGATTTGCCAAAACTACAAGCAATCAATATCTTGGCTCCAAAACAAGAAGTTTTTATAGAAAAAGATTTTGGTGGTGACGATGAAAACGCAGCAAAAAATGGCGGACCGGCTGCAGGCGGAGCTCTACCGGCCGACTATAAACCATCAGGGGATGTTTATTGTCCAAAATCAGGAGGCCGCGACGCGATATCAAAAATAGTCAGCAGTCTTCAAGGCAAGGTTGTCTATCGTTGGGGAGGAAAAATTCAGAGTCAAAATATTAAATACTCCATCGGAAGTGATGCAAATAAAGCGCTCATCGCTGAAAATCCAAGTTACAAGGACATTCTCACCTCATGTCCATCGGGATTCATGTGTTTTGACTGCTCGGGACTCGCGTCCTATATTATGGGTTGCGCAGGAATTAATGCGTTTGGTGGTTCTGCTGAAATAACTGGATCGCCATTAAAAAATACACGCGCTAATCCTATTGACTATGAAAACGCAATTGTTGATGGATACAAATTACAGCCCGGTGATATCTTTGGGTGGCAAACAAGCGATTCAAAGATCTATCTACCGCTGGGTGATAGTGACAAAGAAATACAAGGACACGTGCTCGTATTTGTTGGCGATTTAAATGGAAAACACAATCAAATTGTCCAATCCACCGGTCGTTGGAAAGGTCAGAATGGTTACTTACCCGGACTCAATGCAATGGTAATGGATTTTAGCAAAGCAAACATGACCAAAGGTATGCCCGGCTCAAGCAAAACCGGCAGATGGTGGTATCGTGTGCGCAATGTGCAACCATAAACACAACTATGATTACATTTTTTTTGATCATTTTCCAAATTTTATTCGCTGCGCCAACCGCGGTGAGCGCCGCGGGCATATTTCAAGATTGTGGCGTCGGAGGATCACTCGGTTCTTCATTAAGCGGCGCTGCAGATGCCATATCATTTGGTTTAATTGGAAATGCAAATCCGACGAGTTACAAATGTGTGGATAATCTTCATTGTGCAGAGGTTCAAAAATTCGGTATCGCAATCGGCAGCTCGCCGATACTTGAAAAAGCATGTCTTCCGCATACCAATTTTTCTCCGTGTGGATCTGCAGGTAATTGCGCGATAAAAAAAGGCGGAAATGAAAATTGCGCCACCGTTAATTCACTGACGGATTCAAAAAAATTTGGCCCCGCATGTTTAAACATCAGCGACTTGCCGAGCAAGTCAGGTTCAGCCGATGGGTGTACAACAAATGCCGACTGCACCGTTGGCACTGGCACCCGACAATGCGTGCGCGTTACCCGATATGATGTGCTTAAAAATGACCTCGCGAACACAACAGGAGAATTCGTCTCGGCAAAACGCTGCATCGACGTTGAAAAACTCCCGGCGAGCGTCCTTGACCCAAACGCCGCAAGTTGTGGAACCAACGGAAATTGTTCGAGCGATAAAACGTGTGTGCAAAATGCATATGAACCCAGCGGACTGAGCTCATATGTGTGTTACAACAAAGCACTTGTTTCAACTGACGCCTGCCCTGCCGTTGCCGGACCCTGCACGATAAATGGTGCGCCAGGTGTATGCATGAACACGCTAACGAGTATCGGCGCAATCGCGAAACGATGTATTGATCCAATTTACATGGTCGGTGGGGCTAACGCACCCTCAACTCAAATATGTAAAAGTGACAGCGACTGTAAAGCGCAGGCAGGTGCAAAATTTTGTCTCGCGAATCCTGTCACCAAAAAAAATCAATGCTTTTCGCAACAAACAATTTTTACCGACATGTCCCAATTGCCCAAAGAAATTTGCGCCGGAGGCAAACCATGTCCCTGCGCGCTCCCCGGCACAAAAGCATGCGATCCGAGTGGTAAAGAATCCATTTGTGTTCAATATGTTGATCAGCCAACCAAAGCTGTGTGCATCAATTTTGTTGGAAATGGCGAAGCGCTCAGTTCAGGCCTCACACAAGCAGCCGAAAAACCAGACTACATAAAAGCCGAAATCGCCGCACAAACGTATAAACAATACGCACCGAAACTTCAAATTGACATCCCCAATCTAAATTTTATTCAAGAAATATCTGCGCAAGATGGTCCGGGTGGAACAAAATTCTTCTCTATTCCCTATCTTGCGACATATATCGAGGCTGTTTACAAATACGCAATTGGTCTTGGTGTCATAATCGCGATCGTTGTTTTAATGTATGCGGGCATTCGCTGGATGACCTCCTTTGGAAATACAAAAGCAATCGAAACAGCAAAAACTTCGGTTTATAGTTCAGCGCTCGGTTTGTTTCTACTTTTTTCTGCATACACAGTTTTATATGTAATCAATCCAGATCTCCCCAAACTTAAAGCGTTGCATATTCTCGCACCGAAACAAGAAGCGTTTTGGGCACCGGAAGATGGAAATTCGGATGGCAGCGACGGCATCACCGTTCCGGGCGCTGCGGTTAATATTGTTCCGGGACAATTGCCAAAATATGTTCAATGTGATTCGCAATGGCGCGACGCACCCTATCAAAATAAATCCGGTGACATGCAATGTACGAGCAAACATAATGTACCTGACGGATCACTCTCAACAGACACTGTTTGTAAAAGTGGATGCGGCATCACCGCACTCGCAAATGTTCTCGCGTACAACGGAGTACAAGTGACTCCAAAAGAGGTTGCGATTGCGAGCGCGAGTGTTGGCGCACACGAAAGTTGCGCAGGAACGAATGCACAAATTTTGTGTAATAATATTGGAAAAAAATTTCCCGGCATATCGTGTAAAAGCTTGCCGGGAGATAACGTCGCTTCGCTCAGCAAAATTATCCGAGAGGGAAAACCCGTAATTTTTTCGTGCCATAGCTGTGTCGGACTCAAAAAAGACGGATCTGAAAAAACATACAAATCGCACTTCATGATTTTTACGGGAATCAGCGCTGACGGATCGATGCTTGACGTTTTTGATGTGGGAAGCACCAATGGTATGGTAAAATTGCCCGCAACAGAAATCACCCACGCAAAGATGGGTAACGTGTATACGATTGAAAAACAATGATGTATGTTTCGATGCAGTTCGTGTGAGACGACTTCGCAAAAATGGTCGGGTCGATGTTTAAAATGTGGTGCGTGGAGCACACTTGTTGAGGCACCCGACGAACCAAAAAAGGGGCGGCGTGCAACGGGCAATAATTCAGCAACAACAGAACCCATCGCGTTGCATGCTCTCGGACTTGATTCAGGCGGTGGTGCAAAAATCGCGCCGCGTCTCGATGTCGGTATGGCCGACGTCAACGAAATTTTGGGTGGCGGCATCGTCGCGGGATCGCTGCTCCTCCTCGCCGGCGAGCCGGGCATCGGCAAATCGACGATCGTGATGCAAATCGCAGTTGCAGCGCGCGGCGTTTTATACATTTCTGGCGAAGAATCTGCTGAGCAAGTCGGTCTTCGATTGCAGCGACTCGATACCGCAAAAAAATCTAATGTTGCTTTTGTTGGCACGACAGATTATGAAGTGGTACACAACGCGATTCACGCGCAGCATCCGAGCCTTGCCATCATTGACTCGGTGCAAACAATGCGCCACCCCGACGTCGCGGGCGAACCGGGCGGCGTTGCGCAGGTGCGTGCGATTGCAAATGCATTGATGGAACTCGCCAATCAAACGGGCGTGCCCGTGATTTTAATCGGCCATGTAACCAAAGACGGATCCGTTGCGGGGCCGAAAACTTTGGAACATTTGGTCGACGTGGTGTTGTCGCTTGAAGGTGAACGCACGGATCGTTTGCGGTTTTTGCGTTGTTTCAAAAATCGATTCGGCCCGACCGACGAAGTTGCGGTTTTAGAAATGCTCGAAAATGGTTTACAGCCGGTTGCGGATCCATCCGGTTTGTTACTCGAGGAACGCTCACTCCCTGTTCCCGGAACGGTCGTGACTTGTTTGATGGATGGCAACCGTCCGTTGCTCGTTGAAATTCAAGCGCTCACCACCAAAACAACGTTCGGTTTCCCTCAGCGCCGCGCACAAGGTGTCGACAACGCGCGGCTGCAAATTTTACTCGCTGTTTTGGGTCGGCGCATGGGTTTACCCGTTGATCAATACGACGTGTTTGTAAATGTGGTTGGCGGTATTTCGGCTAACGAACCCGCGGCTGATCTCGCAATCTGCATGGCGATTGCATCGTCGATCGCTGAAAAAACAATTCCACAAACAGTTCTTGCCTTTGGCGAAGTTGGGTTGAGTGGCGAAATTCGGCGCGTAAAAAATTCCGACAAACGCTTAAAAGAAGCGGAGCGGCAAGGTTTTAAATTCGCGCTGGTGCCTGCGGTCAAAAACGCACCCGCGATGAAAAATTTGAAAGTCGTTGCGATTTCAGATATTAAATCCGTGCTTGAGAAAATTGAAAAATAATTATTCCCGATGCAACTCTTGCTCAAATCGGTCGAGCTGTAATTTGATTGCGGGATCAGGCGGCGCGGACATTATTTTTTCCGCGGATTTTTTCGCCATCTCCCAAACATCGAGCGAGATCTCACGCAAAAATTCGAGATCGGAAAAACCTGACTGCACCCTCCCCCACATCTCGCCGCCCCCACGCATTTCCAAATCTTTTTCCGCGAGAACAAACCCGTCCGTTGTTTGCGTCATGAGTTGTAGCCGCTTTTTTGCATTTTCGCCGTGCGCATTTGAAAATAAAAAACAGAATGATTGCGTCACACCACGCCCAACACGCCCACGGAATTGATGCAGTTGCGCAAGTCCAAATCGTTCCGCGCCTTCAATCCACATCACCGTCGCATTTGGAATATCAACACCAACTTCAATCACCGCGGTCGCAACGAGCACATCGATTTCGCCTCGCCGCATCGCGTCCATCACCGCCGCGCGCTCTTTTGGCTTAAGCCGACCATGCACGAGTGCGACACGAAGATTTTTGAATGTGTCATTTTTCATCTGTTCAAAAATTTCCGTCGCTGATTCGACGCCCAGCATGTCCGACGGATCGATGAGCGACGTCACCACAAAAACTTGCTCGCCGCGCGCAACGTGTTCACGCACAAATTGCGCCGCGCGCTCACGATGTTTCGCCTCGACGACACGAGTGATAATTGGTTTGCGTCCAATCGGCATCTGCTTGATGGAAGAAACCGCGAGCGACCCAAAAACAATAAGTGCGAGCGAGCGTGGTATCGGCGTTGCGCTCATGGACAAAAAATGCGGTGTGTAACCTGCTTTGTTTTTTTCTTTAATTGCTTTGCGTTGTGCAACGCCAAATCGATGCTGCTCGTCCACGACGACAAGTCCGAGTTGCGGAAATTTAATGGGTGTATACAAAAGTGCGTGGGTTCCAACAACAACGCACGGGCCTTTCGGTAATTTTGTTTTAGTTGTCGCGGTCATCAGCACAACAGGAATTTCTGCGTGCGCCAAAACTTTTTCAAGTGTTCTGGCGTGCTGTTCGGCCAAAATCTGCGTGGGCGCGAGCAAGATTGAGGTGCACCCATGCGCAGCCGCGTGGCGCATCGCAATCGCGGCAACCACCGTTTTCCCGGATCCTACATCTCCTTGAACCAATCGATTCATCGGGTGTGCCGACTCCATATCTTTTAAAATTGCGTACGCCGTTTTTTTTTGATCCTCGGTGAGCGTAAATGGCAGCGCGTTGATGAAATCTTTTACAACCGCCACATCGAGTGGCAAGGAACACCCCTGCACCGACGCGGTATATTTTTTTACAACAGACTGATTTAATTGATACAAAAATGCGTGATCAAATTGAAATCGGCGCCGCGCTTCATCGGCTTCGCTTGGATCTTCAGGAAAATGAATTGCATGGAGCGCACGATCGTACGACAACAAACCAAACTCACAACAAATTTCTGTTGAAATCCAATCGTCGACACCGCGCATCTGATCGATCGCGGCTTTGACCAGTGTGCGATACTGTTTTTGCGCAACACCTTCGGTCAATCCATAAATAGGAACGACGCATGCGGTGTGCAACGTTTCGTTCTTCGACGTTTTTTCAAATGATGGCGCTGAAAATTGTAAACCAAATCCATCGCGCTTAATTTTTCCGGTCAAAAAAATTTCATCGCCCACCTCAAGTGTTTTTGCAACGTACGGCTGCTGAAACCACACGACACGCATCGAGCCCGTTTCGTCAGCAACAAGCCCCTCGGTCACATGCACCCGCCCACGCCGGAACGCGTGTCGCGCACGCAACTGCGCAACCCGCACACGCACGGTTGGGTACTCGCCCTCATGCACGGCTGATACATCGCTCACGACCGAATGATCCTCGTAGCGCGACGGAAAATGATGCAGCAAATCATCGATGGTCACGATGCCAATTTTTTTGAGTCGCGCTGCAATTGCTGGCCCGCAACGAGGTAACTTAAAAACCGGCTCCCGCAAAAATTCGTGTGATAAAACCGCGCGCATACAACAATGTTACTCGGATTTGCCTTCGGCGGCAACCATGTGCCGCTTCAGGACCGGAGCTTCGCGCGACCGCATCCTACGCATGCTCGGATGCACGCTCGCTCTTCAAATCCTTCCAAATATAAATTTAAAATCCCCACCACACGGGTGAGGATTTTAAATTTGCACTCGAGAGGATTTGAACCTCTGACCCTCAGCTCCGCAAGCTGATGCTCTATCCAGCTGAGCTACGAGTGCGTGCTGGTGGAGATATGATAACAAACATGCGTCAAAACTTCAAGACCCGCCCAAACGTGTCTGACAACGGCTCTTCGTCGTGCGACAAATCTTCAAAAACGTATCTTTTCAATGTGTCGCGCACCTCAACCGGATTCATGCTATCAAGCGGAATGGTCAAACGCGGCGTCATTGAATTCTTAAACGTGATGTACAGATTTTTTACATCAGATTCATAAATTATCCAAAATGCTCGCATTTCTTTGTATGAGAACAGAAAACCGCGCCAAACCACTCCCCGCTCAGTGATACCAAATTGGGTAATACTCGGCTCACGCATTTCGTGAAATGCAAAAATCACGGTAACCAAAAGCAGAATGAACGCAAATAAATAATTATCCTCAAAAAAAATTGAGTATGCGATGCACGCGACTAATAAAACCCCCGCAACGATGTACCATGTGCGCGAATGCGGATATTTTGTGTATTCCGGGACGTCCCAAATGTGATAAATCGTTTGTCCGTATTCGGTGGTGATGCGCTGTGACATAAAAAATAAAGAGCAGAAGCAGTATACCAAATTTTATAAAAAAAAGAACGTGTACCGCAACTTTTAGTTATGATGTTCCCGAAGGCGCATCACTTCCATTAATTGCCGCTGCTGTTTTGGTACAGCTGCGTTTGCTTTTTTTGCTCGCTGGTTGGCGCGCAATACTTGGCATAGGTGTCACATGGATTTTCATCCATGCCGTTAGCGGTTTTATTGGCTTACATCCACGTTTGAATGATGTTTGCCCCGCATATGTGTTTTGGTCTCTCATGGCAATGAGACCTCTTGAACATTTTCAGCTCTAATCGCTTTCGGCCGATAGGTTACCCTATACCAAGCTCTTTTAGACCTGTAGGCCAAGTCCAGACGATGGACCTGTTTGATTGTGGCTTATTTGCTTACCAACAATCATTTTTGCCTAAACTTCTCACCATCCTGATTAAATTCGAGTGTCGAATCTCTCCAGAAATTTTCCACCACCCTTTCGAGCAGCTGTTTGAAGTTTCGTTCCCGTGAACTCATCCATGCAAGCCGAAGCCCACAAGTTTCATCCACCGCACATACACCACTTTGTTGCATCCAAGACAATCAAGTCCTCGCGATTCATCATCGCAACGCTCTTCTTACGGAGCTGGCTGCTTCTTATGGTTAACCGTTCACATTCGTTCGCCTTGAGCACATTCCCTAAGGTCTGTGTATTCACTGCGAACTTATTCTGCGAGCGTGCTAACAATGATACATGCATCAAAAATTCGTGTCAAATGGTTATGTGTGGATAACTTTTTAATGTGCGCAGACCTGCAACTTATACGAAAAACGATTGACAGAAAAACAGCATTTGGATATAATCGGTGCATTCAAAATTACATGAAGAGGTGGCCGAGTGGTCGAAGGCACCACACTGCTAACGTGGCAGGGGGAAACCCCTCGAGGGTTCGAATCCCTCCCTCTTCGCCAAAACTTTACACCCCACATTTCGTGGGGTTTAAAGTTTTGATGGTGTGGTGGGTGCAGGGATTCGAAGCGAGCGCACACAACCGAGTGTGTGCAGGTTGCGCAGTGCGCGAGCAGGCCCGCAGCGCGAGGCGCTTTGCGCTGCGGGCGAATCCCTCCCTCTTCGCCAAACTAAAAACCTGATCTCCGGATTAGGTTTTTAGTTTTCAGATGTCGACGCAATCGTGAGCGCGCATAAATTTCGAGCTCCGGCTTGACGCATCGCTCGAACACATTCGCCCACGGTGCTGCCCGTGGTGATGACGTCATCGATAATAACGTACACTGCATCAGGATCAACGTTCCGCACCACTTGAAACGCGCCTTTCAACTGTTTTGTGCGTTGTTTTTCAGTTGCTCCCGCTTGCGGCGCCGTGTTTCGTGTGCGTAGAAGCACATCCGTCTCAACAAAAATTTCGGATGCTGACTGCGCGACACACAACGCGTGCGCAATAAGTTCTGCTTGATTAAATCCGCGATGATTCAAACGGCGTTTATGAAGCGGCACGGGAATCAGAATTATTTTTTTAAATTTCGCTTGTTGCGTTATCGTTTCAAAATTCAATTGCATCCAACGCGCTCCGATCAGCGCAACATCGACGATGCTCTCATATTTAAGCGCATGCACGAAACGTGCAACAACAGGAACGTCAAAACAGCGTGCCGAAAAAATCTTAACACCATCGACCAATCGAATCCGACCAGACTTTGACGAACTCTGCACTTCGCAAACCGAACACCACATCAATCGCGATCCATAGTCATACCACAAATCGCAGCCAACGCATCGGGCTGGATATAAAAAATTCAAAAACGACCCTCCTCCTTGCATACGTTAAAAAATTAATTCGGCCGAACTTCCCACGTCACACCGCTCACGCGCCAGCCCGTCGCATCATGCACAAGCTTCATCGTCGCGTCCTCAAGTTTAGTGTGCAGACCATCGCCTTCTGTATAAATTCGCTGTGTTCCAACTTTGACAATCGCATCGGTCGCGGTTTGCGAAATTATCTTAACGGCCAAAGCTTTCGTAACAACGCCAGAAAATTTCTCGACGCGCGCGCTGACCGCCGCCTGCCCTTCGGCCCACGCTTTAAGATCTCCGGTCATGAGTGGCAAAACTTGCTGTAAATTTAATCCGCCACCATCCGTTGAATACGTGCCGAAACGCGCAATAAAATCGCCGCAAAACCGTCGCAGTTGCGCATCTTTTGAGTCGGGTGGCTGCTGGTCCCGCGAATGATCAACTTCGGTTTTTGTCGTCTCGGGCAACGCTTCTGCGCGCTCAGCAACAATCTGTGCAGCAGGTTGCGCGGGTGTCACCACGACCGAGCTCGCTGATTTTTGTTTATTGAGCCAATAAAAAATTCCAACGAAAATCACAATCACTACTCCGAGCGCAGCCAAAACCAGAATCGTTGTGCGTTTTGTTTGTTCTTCCATAGAAATAAAAATTATGCAGATCCTCCCGGAGCGACGGCAGCAGCCGCATCAGCCTCCGTATCTGGATTAAACTCGAACGGAACAACGCTGTCAAGCGCCGCCTGTGCTCCACCATCTTTTTCATTTCGCTCGGTATCAAGTTTTTCTTGCTCCTCACGCATTTTTCGTCGCTCCTCTTCAAGTTTGAGCAGCTGTTGCGGGTTCGTTGTTACAATCTGATCTTCGTTATACGACGCAACGATTTTGATTGCCGCATGCTTTTGCCCCGCAAAGAAAATCCCCTCACCAACCGCACTCTCAAGCAGCAAAAACTTTTCACCTTCCGTCAACATGAATGTCTTAACCAAATTATTAACGGATGCCGGCGATTGTTTAAGCAGCAACTGAATCGATGAATTCGTCACAATCGCTTGTCCATATTGTGAACCCAAAAAGTCATTCACATCTTGCGTAATTGTTGTCACACCAAGAAAATATTTACGTGCGCGCTTAACGAGCGCAAAAATAAATCGCGCGGAATCTTCGTGCTGCATCAGCCACCACGCCTCATCAATAATCAACGCACGTTTTTTTCTCGACGAACGAACGACATTCCAAATGTAATTGACGATAGTATAAATCGCAGTTGGACGCAACTCATCTTCAAGATCACGCACGCAATACACGACAAGCTGCCCATTCATATCAACATTCGTCGGTTGGTTAAGCAACCCCGCAAAAGTTCCTTCGGTAAATTTTTTAACCTTGACGAGCATATTTTCCGCACCCGTCATGCCTTCAAGCACGGACTGAAAATCAGCCATCACCGGCGTTTCAACTTTCGTCAAATCCGAATCCGGTGTGATATCTTTTTTCGCAAATGTTTCAAGAAGCGCACGGTCCAAAACCGAATCTTCCTCATTTGAGATCGTGCCAAACATGATGCGAAACAATCCTTTAAGCGTGATCACCGCACTCCGAATTATATCTTCCGTTGAAATTTGTTCACCAACGGGACGCGGCAAATCGAACGGATTAACTTTTGCTTCCGACGCCAGCGAAATATTGATGAACGTTCCGCCAACCGCGTCAGATAATTGTTTGTATTCAAACTCCGGATCGATAACGATCACACTCACACCCACCATCAGCAAACGAAGAATTTCAAGTTTGACCGCGTATGATTTTCCCGCACCCGATGTTGCGAACACAACTGAATTCGCGTTTTGCATGGAAAATCGATCAAACAAAATCAAACTATTGTTGTGGCGATTGATACCATACAAAATTCCATTGTCACTCGTGAGTTCCGCGGACATAAATGGAAATGACGCAGCGATTGGCGACGAATTCATGTTCGCCGTGATCATGAGTTCATCGTTGCCGAGTGGAATGGTTGAGTTAAAACCTTGTTCGGCCTGATACAAAACTTTTTTGGTGTAAATTAATTTTGACCCAAACATGCCTTCGATATCCGCCGTCGTTTTGTCGAGCTCTTCTTTTGTTTTTGTGTAAATCGTCACGTACAACGCAAATTGAAAAAACTTTTCCGTGCCTTGCGAAAGTGAATCGCGCAACGCTTCGATATCGCGGAGTGCAGTTTCTGAAATCGGATCACGTGGCGCGCCTTTTTCCGCATCAGAAACAATTTGCGCTTCCATGAAACCCACACGCTCTTTGAGTTGCTTCAAAATAATTTCGCTTGGAACCGGATAAAAAAACATGGCGATGTCGAGCGTGAGCGGCAAATTAATGATCGGAGAAAACCAACCAACGCCGATGTAGCGCGGATACGTTACGACAAACAATGTGCGTGCATAAACTTCGCCAATCAAAACATACGCAGACTCAACTTTAAATGCGGCCGGCGCGATGATGTCGCGGATGTTGATGACACCGCTGCGATAAATGCGTTCTGATTCAAGTGCCTGTCGCTCTTCTTCGGCGGCGCGCTTGAGCTCATCTTGTTTGCTCGGCTTTTTTGACGACGATGACGGCGATCCGATGGGCCGCGCGGTTGGTGGTGAAATTGGTTGAAATGCCATAAAAAACTCAATTATTCGCGCTCAACTTGTATCTGATCAATTGACGCAAGTTTTTCAGTTAAGAAGATGTCCGGATTGTAAACGGTGTAATAAAGTTCAACCAACCCTTGCGTGTCGAGTTGCGTCACCTGCAAACTCATTCCACCGAGCCCGCCAAGCACGAGCGACATGCGTAAATCGAGCGCGCGTTTGCGATCCAAAAATTGTGCTTCCTTTGCGCGCACAGATTTGATCGGCGACAAAACTTCCTGTGCGCGTTCCCACCAACTCTTCGCTTTGTTTGACCCCGGATTATACGGAACGACAACAAAAAAACGTTTGCTCATGATTTGCCCGAGCTCAATCAGCTCGCGAATAAACTGTCGATAGTCCGCAATCTGCGCGCGCAATAATTCGTTGCGCTGTGTTCTTTCTGCTTCTTTAAGGCGATCAAGATATGCATCAACATTTAATTTGCGTGATTGAATGACAACTTGCACGGGAAAATCAATCGAATTTAAAAAAGAAACATACGACTGAATCACGCCCGTCTGTTCATCATCCGATTTCAACGCAAAATTTATCGATGATACGAGGACGACGCCCCGCAGTGTTCCATCTTTCATGATCACGACGTTGTCGCGAATTTCAGCGATATCCAAATATTGCTCGGTCGATGCCGCTGGTTTTGCGCCCGCGAGTTTTTTACTTTGCATGGTTTCGACGTGTGGAGTTGCCATAAAAATTATGCGTTATCATCGTCGGCTTCGGGTCGATATGCGCCGCCGGTGTTGACGATGAGCGAAAGTTCATTGAGCCGACTTGATTGGATAAATGCTTTATGCGCAATTTTCACTTCTACTTTTTTTTCTTCGCGATGAACAAACTGGCGAAGATAATCATCCGTCAATTTTTTTTGCCACACACGAACCTTCGCTTTGCGCATTGTTTGAATGACGTTCAACAAAAAATAGTGGAATGCTTGTCCGTTGATTTTTACAAATGCGACCGTCAGCCCCACGCCCGCAAGCGGAATGCAGCCCGCGATAAAAAAACCAAAGGGCACGAGCAACTTAAGAACAGCGCCGAGCATGATGGTCACAAATAAAATTGCGAATTGTCGCGGCGTGATCGGTCCCAATAATTTTGGTTCCGCGTCGATGAATTGTGGAACAACAAATTGTTGGGACATAATTACAAGCTCGAATAACGAATTTGTGACAAAAATTGTCGGAGCGCCGCGATCTCGTCTGCGTCAAGATATTCGCCACCTGATTTTTTGAGTTCGCCCGAAAGCTCGTCGATCGTGCGCCCTTCAATCAAACTTCGTTTGAGCAGCCCACGATACACGCGCACCGGATCACTCTGCTCAAACGCGGCGATCGCACGAATTTTTTCGTGTGGACCATCTTGTCCGATTACTTCAATTTTACTCCGAATTTTCTGAATGCGCACGGACACGTCGGGCGACAAACGCCGAAAATCAACGAGTGACATGGTTTGCAGCTCGTCCATCGGACCAACTAACCGCGTGCTCGGACGAATATCGCTTGTTTTTTTCTGCGGTGGCGCTGATGGCGGACCACTTTTTTGTTTCAATGAGCTCAAAGAATACGCCGAACTTTCCGTGTCGATCAATTGTTTCAATTTTTCCGGAACGCGTGGAATGTATTTCGGCTCTTGCAGTGGTGCTGCCGACGGTGGCGGCGGCGGGAGCTCGGTTTTTGCAGCTGGCTGAACTGTCGCGGCGGCGGTAGCCATCGCGATCGGTGCCATGTGAGATCGCGCTTCTTCGCCCGGATGTGCGGCTTCAGCAGTTTGCAATTCTCGATGCGTCTCGCGGCGCATCTCTTCAACCGCGCCCTTACCAAACATCGAAATAAATCGTTCGTTCAATTTTTTCTGAGTTTCGCGTGCTGTCGCTTCTGGACCTGCCATAATTCCCGCAGCCGCTTGTTGCACGCTCGCAATTTTTTCCATGACTGAAAACTCTTCGCCGCGCTTTTCAAAACCTCCGGCTGTTTGTTCAAGCATCGTTGCAAGTCGCGTCGCTTCTGCCGCGCTCAAACCCAAACCTCCGTTCGCCTCCGGTGTTTCAAGCATCGCGCGCGTCTTCGTCGCATCGCGCGCGCCCCCAACGCGCATCTCAACAATCGTGCGCCACCGTTTTTGAATTTCTTCGGAACGATCATGCAGCGCATCAACCGCGAGAACCGCTTCAACGAGTGACTGATGTTGCGACGAGGGCGTTGATGATGCAACCGTTTGCGCCGCAGCAGCCGCATCATCCACCTCAGAAGCTTCATGCGCCGCGAGCATGTCACGTGGAATTGTCGCCGGATCAATCGTCGATGGCGGCGGCGACGATGTCAATTTTACTTCTGAAAAAACTGGCGCGGCCGCATCGCTGTTTACATCCGGTATATCGCTGAATGCATACAACGTCACATATTCCTTGATTTGCGAAATAAACGTGCGCACATTTGTTTCACCCAATCCAAAACCACCGTCGCTCATTGACTTCGAAAGTTGCGCACGCAACCCACCCTCATCGTACACCTGTGCACGTAACGTCAATTCGACAAGTGAAGCGACCCGATCTTTTATCGACCGCGGCAAATCACCCATTTTCGTCATCACCGCCGCAATCGCTTCTGCAAGCGACGTTTTTGGTTGCAGGATCGGAAACAAATCCGTCGCATTCAACACAAAACCCATTTTTTCGAGTCGCTCACGCAACTGCGGAAAATACCATCGAATCGGCCCACAAAATTCATTAAAAATATCCTGTGCCATGTTGTGAATTTTTTGATCATCCGCAACACCAAGCCGCTCACGAATCGCGGTCGGCAAATCCTCAACCTGCAACGTACGAAAAACCAACTCGCCCTGCATACGTACAATCGTCTCGCGTTTGTCCGCATCAAATCCATAATTCACGAGCAGACCACTGTTAAATGCAACAAGCGGATTGCTCAATAAATAATCAACCAGCAGTCGTGGTAGATCGAGAATTGAAGAAAATTTCAAAGCCGTATTCATAGATTAAATCAGCCCAGGCAATGAGTCTGCCTGCGCTTTCATCACGGGGTCTGGATGATAATTCTTGATCGCCGTAGCAAGATTTCGTGCGAGCGTTTTTCCAACACTCTTCTCAAGCGTACTTCCAATCTCCATCATGATATCAAGCGCATCGCCCGATGACTGAACACTGTGTCCAACTGTGCGCTGTATGTCCGGATGCATGAGCGCTTGCGGACTCAACCGCGCGACAAACTTCGGATCCGCAGCAATTGCCGCTGCCAACTTACCAACTGCATCAGGTGAAAGTGTTTGTCGACCATCTGAACTTGTTCGTGACCCCAAATCTTTAAGTGTAATTTGCGTTGTTTCACTCGGCTTACCTTCAACGCGCTTGCCCAACCGATCCAAAATTTCATTGGTCGCAGTCGCTGGACTGATTGAACTCAATTCGCTGCGTACAGCGGCAACAATTGCGCCAACCGCCGAACTGCCTGCAGCAGATGTAAGATCATTCGTGAACGCAGCGCGGCCCGCAGACGGAACCATGTTAATCGCCCGACCAACTGCAGCTTTCAGATCAGCGTCCGAAGCACCACCTGTTTTTGCGGCTTGCAGCGCTGCGCCCGTGCTTGCGGCCAAGTTATTTCGGGCAACATCCGCATTACCCGGCGTTGCCATGTCGCGAGCATATCCATTCGCAACCGAAACATTTGCGGCTGCCAAAATACTACCCGCGGCAGTTGTCGCAGTTTTTGCCGCTTCAGCCGCAACCTTGGTCGGAGTTTTGCTTTTATCATCCGTAATATTACGCGGTGGAGCCTGTTTGTAACTTTTATATAAATCTTCGATGCCTGGATTTGTTGGATCGCCTTCGTTCTTTTTCTTGATGCCAAACTCATTTTCTGCTTCACCCCGTACCGCAGCCTCATCAAACTTGCGAAAATCTTCTGGATCACCGCCCGCATCAACATGCGCCTTGCGATCTTTCGCCCACGCCTGACGCTTCTTTGCAATTTCATCGGTAACCTTCTTATCAACTGATTCACCAATCATCTTTTTCGCCGCTGCAAGCTCTACCTCATTGACCGTTCCGTTTTCAACCTTCTTCTTCATGTCCGCCAACAGCACACCATCATCAATCCGGCCATCGGCCTTAAATATGTCTTTCTGTGCTTCTTCTGCGTGATGAATCGCTTCATCAGCTTTCTTTTGCAAAGTTGCATAATTTGATTGTGCCTCGTTTTCAGCTTTCTCACGCGTTGCTGGATCAGCAATACTCCTCGCAGCAGCCATATCAGCTGCCCGCTCTTTTGACGCTCGCTTACGATACATATCCGCTTCAGCACCTGCATTCACAACGTCTACGCGTTTTTTACCCAACTCACCAACTCCAAGATGAGAAGCCGCATTTTTAACATCTTTCTGCAACTCACGCGTACGCGCGCGACTCTCGGCTCCGCCGATCAGCGCACTACCCGCTGTCCGAATTCCATCGCCCAATTTCGTTCCTTCTTTAAGAGCGCCAAATCTATTTCCAAGATTCGCCATACCTGCCGTTCCAAGCGCACCAACTGTTCCACCCAAAAGCCCCGAAGTGAATCCGCCTTGACCGCTAAATCCCTTTTTTGCTTGTGTCAACACCGAGAACTGGCCTTTACCGACAGCTTGATTTTTGAGCGTAGACAAGCCGCTGCGCGCTAGCCCGCTTAATTTTCCACTTGCAAATCCGGTGATCGATTTTGCCGCACCTCCCGCAACGCCAACCGCCCACTTGGCACCCATGATAAAAATCACAATTGGAATAAAGTAGAGCGCGAGATTTTCCCATTGTGAAATTTTTGTTGCCGCAACCTGACCCTGTTCTTGCGTTGCCGCATTACTTTCCGCAAAAAGCTTGTTTCCTTGCTGCGCCTCTTTCGTCAGATCAAACGCGTTGTCGCTCACTGCAATGCTCGCGAGTGAAATCCAAACGATAAACGCGACGAGTGGACCTGCGATTAACTGTTTGTTGAACGCGCTCCACCACTGACTTGAAAAACCTTTTGTAACCGGCAAAACTTTTGCAACGAACGCGATCGGCGACGCGACGATCAAAAACCAGAGTGTCACGATACGAACAACGAGAATGATGTCGAGTGACAATACGGCAAGTATTCCGATGAATCCAATTATCGAGGTAAAAATATTCGTTGCGATGCCTGAAAAAAAATTCGCCGCGGACGATCCGATTGCAGCCGCAGCCCCTGCTGCGAGCTTAATCGCACCTGCCCCCGCAGTCTCCGTTTGAATTCCCGCCCCTGCCAACTGTGAGCTCGCAGTTCCAAGCGCCAGCTGCAACCACTGATCAATTTTAAAAAGTTTAACAAAATTTCCCGCAGCCGTTTCGGAATACCCGCTCACAAACGTCATCATCACCACTTGCGCCGCGTCAATCAACACGCCGCAAATCATTTTGCTAAAGTTCACCAGAATTGCCGCAAAGAAAAAATCTTTGAGAAGCGCGCTTGCCTGATAGCTGTTGATGTTAAGAATGGTGGCGAATGCGATGACAAGAAGAGCGACAACCAAAAACATGTTTGCGATGTCGCGCGTTACCGTCCAGCCGATCGTAACAATTTGAGAGCCAAGAAAACTGTTGTATTGACTGACGCCGATGAGAAAATTGATGAGAAATAAAAAGATTCCACTAAATAAATCAGCGAAAATTTTTGAGAGCTGATAGACGACAAACAGCCAAACCATGAGTGAACCCGCGGTTTCCACACCGGTTCCGATGATGTTACCAACAGCACCCGTGATAGCGCTGCCGGCCTTGCCCGCAAATTTTCCAGCCGTAGCACCGATACCCGCATGCGCGATGTTCGGAAAAAACAACGCGAGCACCGGCGCGGAATAAAACAAAAAACGCCACCGAGCAATCAGAGTTGCCACGCGACTTTTTGCATCGAAATGTACCGTTTTAAATTTATTCAAGAATCCTCGCATGTGAAAGCGAACAATTACGTTGACAGTATAACACAATTTATGCGATCGTATGTACATCTATGACACCAAAACAGGTACTTATCCACTACGGAATCCGTGCGCCGCGCCGTGTGAAACCAATTTCGATTGGCCTCATGCACGCAACATTCAAAATTGACGCCGCGGATGGCGCGGAATTCGTGTTGCAACGGTTGCATCCGCTCATGTCAGGCGCCGCGTTCACTGCGGATTATGCTGCGGTGTGTCGGGAATTAGCGGCGCACGAAATTCTCGCGCAGAAAGTTGTGCGCGACACGCGTGGTAAACTTACCGTTGCTGATGACGAATTTCCGGATCGTGTCTGGCGGTTGCTGACGTTTATTCCGGGCGTGGTTCACGAAACACTGTCGCGTGCGTCGCAGGCGCGCGGGTGTGGGGCCGCCGTTGCAAAATTTCACGCAGCGCTCGCGGATTCAAAATATCGATTTGCCGCGCACTTACCCATTCATCCGTATGACGTGTCAAAATTTTATCGTGCGTTTGTGGCGACCACGAAAAAATTTAAGGATGATCCGTTGATGGCTCCCGTGCGGGGCGACGTTGATTTTTTGTTGGCCGAGCTTCCAAAATTATTACTGCCCGACGGATTGCCCGCGCGCGTTGTTCACGGCGATTTGAAAATCACGAATTTTGTTTTTGACGAGCGGGGCCGCGATGTGCGTGGGATTATTGATATGGACACCTGCGCGCGATTTTCGGTGTTACTCGAACTAGGCGATGCGCTTCGGTCGTGGTGCGGGCGTGCGGAAGACGACCCACGCAACAAATTTAACGCAGCACTCTATCGCGCGGCAGTCGCCGGTTACATTGATGCTGCGCCGAAGTTTTTGAGCGCACGCGAAAAAAAAATATTGCCCCGCGCCGTAAAACTGATCGTGCTCAATTTGGCATCGCGTTTTTTGCGCGACTATTTCGAGGATAATTATTTTGGCTGGAATACCAAAAAATATCCAACACGCCGCGCCGCAAATCTCGCGCGCGCCCGAGGACAAATCGCACTATACCGCGATGCGCTGAAAAAAATCTGACCTTAGAGCCCTCTCCCGATCGCGCCAAGCATTGTTCCCGACCGAACACTGATCACTCTTTTTTCAACTAAAATTTCGATAAGCGCGTCAATCTTTCGGCCAAGATTTTGAATCATCAGCACAATATCACCCCGATATTCATGATTTTTTCGATCCACATGATCCAAAATATCATATTTCATCTTCGCCATGTCTTCTTTGGTGGCGAAACCCTTCATATCTTCTCGCACGGTGTTCACGTCAGCTCTCATCGTATTCAGATCTTCTCGCATGGTACCCATTTCCATTTTGATTTCATTAAGATCCTCTTTGGTTGCGAATCGTTCCAAGTCTTGCTTGGTCGCAAATCCAACCAAATCGTCCCTCGTGATCATGTTGTGCGCGATGTGCGTCAAAATTTCCGTCGTTTCCTCTGGCGTAAAAATTTTACCCCCCATAGATTTCCTTGAATTAAATAATTTATACTTTAATTAGTAACACGCATGAATAGAATCTGTCAACCTGTTAATAACCGGTGCATAAACTATCGCAATCTCACGGGTCATTAACGTGTTTTTCTCTCTTACCCACAAGGCCGGTCGCTGTACAGGGGGTTGACAAGTCGTGATTTTTCTGCTATGGTTGTTTTAGTGGCGCATCGTCTCGAGTGAGCCGAAAAATGCCATTACAACCAGATAAATCGCGGGTTTCCGCGAGGAGGATCGAAATGGAAAAGTTGTTTTTGATCGCCACGTTGGCGATTCTCGGCGGCTGCGCGGCGGACGCTGGTAACACCAACAGTTCCAGCGCAGTTGACGCCCAGTCCGGCGCGGACGATTCCGGATCGCTGTCGGGGAAAGATGGCGCCGACACAGGCTCGGCGGACCAATCGGCCGAGGCGCAGGGTGACGCTGCCGATAGCTCGAGCGCGGAGACGGCAAAAGTTGACGCCGCTCCGACGTGCGCGAGCGACGAGGAGTTGGTCACGTTGACCGACGGCCCCGCGTGCCTGAAAAAAGGTGATGAGGTTCAGATGGCCAAGGATTTCCTGGCCGCGAAGTTCGATCCGGGTGGCTACGGCCATCCGAAAGCGAACATGATGCCGGCCGCGCCTCTCGACAGTAAGGGCGAGGGCGGATGCGACACGATCCACGACTCGGATTATTGTTTCCCCGTTGCGCTGCCATACGGACCATGGTACAAGCCGAAGTTCTGGGGCGAACAAACCGTCCCGTTCAAGGTTAAAATGTACTTGGTGATAAAGTTTCCGGATTCTTCAAAACCGGATAGTGCCGCTGAAGTCGCATTCAAAGAGTGCGCAAACGGCGTCTGTCAATTCGAAGACGTCATTGACGCCGAGATGTTCCAATTCAAGGTGACCTACACTGTCAAAACTAAAGAGGTCACCGTTGTACTCATGTACAAGGGATCAGGCGGCAAGGGAGATAAGTACAAGCTTGATTTGTAGTCAAACGCACCCACTTCACTCACACAGGTAGTTGAAGAATCATGGGAAACCAACCTGCAAGAGGCCGCGACATTAACACTGTCCGGTTTTTTTATTCCTTAACGATGATGTAGCCTTGGTATGGGGTGAACAAGGTGTGATCAAATGGATCACTAGTCAAATCACAAAAATCATAATTCTTTGAAACACCACCATACCCTGTCGCCGCGCTATCCGTCTTGCTCACGACACCATTACACGCCCCCCAATTATCGAGCAACTGCACCCGCGGCTTGAACACACAGAATCGCTCGCCGATACCAACCTTGCCTTCGAGTTTGTATTGCGTGATTGATGCAGCATCAGCGACAACGGCTTTACCCGAATCGCCTACGTTCAACGCACAGTTTGGGGTGAACACGTATGCGTGCGTGAACTGGAAGAAGTTTGGCTCACACGCGCCTTCGTCCGTGCTTCCATTCCCGCCCCACGAACCGAACGACCATTTCAAACCACCCGGATCCGTCTCGCACGTTCCCGCAACAACACCTTTTGCATCGACACAATCTTTGTTGGACACGCACACATGGTTGTAGTCGACCGCATCTCCAAATTTACAAACGGCAACCGGCGCCTTCTGATCTGAACACACGGGTTTATGGTTACGATACGTACCTTCTTTTTTGACATTTGAGCCATCACCCCATTCAACTTTAACGCGTTTGAGCGGCATCTGATTCTGGTCCGCATACCCATAAAACTGCATCGTCGCCGCGACCGATCCCTTACCAAACACAACCGCACCGTCCGCAAACGCGCCATTGATCGTCATCCCGTACTTGCGCGCGAGCGTGCATGAGCCGCCGCGCGCGCCCGTGCAGGTCGTCGGGTCGAACGCGAATACGACGGGCCACTGCTGAGCACCCTTCGCCGTCACATCAAGTTTATTTCCCGGTCCCAAGTCAGACTCTGTACCCACCGCATACTTCGCAAGATATCCAACGTTAGTTTTGTATACATTGTAAATTCGTCCAAACAAGTTTTGCAGCGCCGTAACACCGTCGAATAAACTCGGCTTGAAAGCCTTGCCGTCTGCCTTGCCCAAACACGAACCGTTTTCGCAGCTGTATGCCTGCGCGCCCGTGCTGAACGCCGTCTTAAATCCATCACTTGTTCCATCCGTCATCTCAAGGTAGGAATACACAAGGGCATGCTGGTCAAGTCCTGTTTCATTTAGCGCGAGCGAACCGAACCGCTGGCCTGGAGCAACGACGCCGGACGCACCAACTTTAAGCGCACCTTTGTCCGTGATTGTCAGATCATCGGTCGCTTTTTTAAATCCGGCCGGATATGTACTCCATAACCGATTCGTTGCCGCAGCGTTTTGTAAGCCCTGCGTCGTTTGTGCGACTTTCAAACACGCGTTGCGCATGTGGACTTTGACAATCCAATCCGCTTCGATCGTATGTTTCCCTGCGTTTGTACAATGGGCTGCATCAATTCCTAAAAACTTTCCATTATCTCCAAATACAAACCGCAACTCGTAACCAACTTGATACGCTTTTTGTGTGTTTGACTCAAAAATTCGATAATCGTTATCGCCCGCATCTACATAATCTTCCAAACTAGGACAGGCATTATATCCGATACTGTCCGTATGTGATTTCGCTGGACCAACCTTGTTATAACCACGAACAATATCGTGTAGTTTAAATTCGTCCCCAAACTCTCCGTAGTATGTCGTATCTTTACCTCCTGAGTTGCCACTTGCTGGATAGTGCGCCTGGTTGTCAACACGTACAAACCAAATTTGAGAAAGTGAACCATTCGCAAGCTGTTCAGAATATTCCGTTCCATTTATTGAACCTGTTCGAGCGACACCGGTAATTGCAATTGCCTGATCATCAGTGTTAAAAGGCTGTATTTCAGATTTAACCGATGTTTCTCCAGCAGAACACACGAAGTAGGGATCAACACTGCCTGATCCCGAATAGTGATCGCACGTCTCCGAGCCACCAGCGTTTGAGCCACAACGAACTTGTTGACTTAACGTTGAAAGCACAAACTTCTGATTCAACACATTTGGATCCAAGAAATTATACAAGCCCATCTTGCTCCCTGCCATCGGGGCACGCGCCGGACATTTGATTCCTTCGGAGCCCACACCATCTGCCGATGTTAATCCTGCATTGTAGTAGACACGAACCTTACCGTCGTTAGTTATTTTCATCGCGTAGTCCTTGGGAAAAAATTTATTTCCTTCTTTTGCAATAACATCAATATAGTCGATTTCTTTAGAATTAAAATCTCCCAAGCCAGCCTGTTTATAATCTTTAAATCCCGCCCAATCATTTGTTAGTTGATCGTTGTCTCCAACCCCATTCGTTCCGGCTGTTGCACCGCCCGCGTACGCCCATCCAGCCGCTTGAGATTTTGTGATTTTGCTGTTTGCATAGTCACTTGCAGATACATTTAAATAATTTAGCCCTGTGCCGTCAGGTTCGTTCGCATAGTACGCATACGACATTTTGCCAATCACATTGTCGTCATGCGCTCGTCCTTGCGCTTGCACGCAATAGAATTGCCCCGCACCACTCGGATCAACCGAGTAACCCGCGCTAAAAAATTGGTTGTACACATCAAGTCCTGCAACGTCGATGGGGAGCCATGTCAAACAAGGATAGTCGTCGAGCGTGTTGTTGAGGTGGGCGCTAAAATCTTTTTCAAGACAATATCCTTTCCAACCATAAACGGTGGTTTCTTTTTTCTTAAACTCACATTTGCCGTCGTCGCTTGAATATTGATATGAGTATCCTTCGATATCTTTTTTTCCATCAATTCCGTCTTGACTGATTGATATTGGATTTTTAAGTTTCACTACACGTTCATCGATACAATCAAAATCAGTCGAGCAACTCAACCCTTTCTTTGATTCAACAACTGCTTCTCCGTTGAATGGAAGTTTAGAGCCGATCACAAACCAACCGCCACCACATAAACCCTTTGGAACGCCCGCCGTCACTGCGCTCGTGAGCGTCTTTTTTGCGAATAATTGATCTTTTTGAAACTTTAAAAAATGTTTCTTCGGTATCCCTGCGGGCGCGCCATTAACCTGAAACGGAAATGCCGCATCAAACATGACCGAATAGCTGTCACCCGTTCCCGTCACCGCTCCTTCGTAGTACCACTTTTTATCACCTGCATTTGCATTGTATGCTTCAAAATCAGCAATCACCTTGTCTCCAATTTGAAGTGGCGCGGCGTCTGTTTGATCCTTGAAGACTACATACTGCGGTGAGACGCCATTGTCTATTTTATTGTCATTATCAGAACCATATTTAACATCGTAGACACCGTCATGAAAACCAGTAACAGTTGCATCGTACCAACGAAATCCACCACCTTTGACGTTAAATAACGCCAGAACTGATTTTCCAACCGGGTTTGTGCCCGCATACTCGCCCAATCCAAAGTAGTGTTTTTCGTTCATCGAACCATACTCAACTTTTTTATACGAGCAATCACACGAACTATTCTTGATCACGAAGACGGATGGTGCGTCGCCCCCTTTGATGCCCTTGTAAACTTCAAAGCTGCTCCATGACTCCGCCGAACGCGTCGGCTTTTCAAGACGAAATCGCTCGCACACATTCGCGTTGTCAAACCCGCTCACTTTGTCCGTGACCACACCAAACATGTTTGCGTCTTGCACAACGCTCTGTGGAAATGGCGCATCCTGCTCCGGATAACCGCGACACGACGATTCCGTGTACGCAAACGCGTTGGCATTTTTCTTTGGTACAAATCCCTCAATCGGATACCAACATTTTTGCTCAAAACATTTTCCTTCGAAGCTGACATCGTCGAATTCTGCTGTGATTGACTTTTGAACAGCGTCTGGTAAAAATACAGCAGCCGTACATTTGTCACCGATCACGTTTTGACCATTTTTTACACATTCATTTTTATTTGCAAACCCAACCCCAATCTTCAGCTCTCCATTTGGCGTTTCGCTGAATCGCCCGATCGTGTCTGGTTGAAATTTGTGCCACAATGAATAGCCGCTGAATTCGCGTCCGTACCAGCCGACGTTGCGGGAAACGTAGCGCGCGGTTGTGAGCGGAAGCGAGCGCTGGAGATTTTCTTCGCTCGATAATTGTTGCGGCGTCACCCAATTCGCGCACTGCCCGACCGCGCCCGAATCGCTCGACAGCTTGTTGCACACGCCCAAATCCGTACAAACCTGTTTAAACTTCTGCGTCGCTTTGTCGTAAACCGAAACCGCACCCTGACAGGCAAGCCACTCGCCACATGTTCGATCGCGACGAACTTTTACGATCGTGTTCGCGTCGGGCAAAATTCCGCAACCTGCGTGTGCCAACGCCACAAATGCCGCAACCAGCTGTTGATTTATTTGCACATCACATTTCAACGAAGCGGCAGCCGCTTGCGCTGCTGGATCAGCACCCAAAGCATCCTTGAGTTTCGTCAATTGCGCGTCACAATCCGTTGCAACAAATAATCCGTTTGTGTTCGCCCGACTACACATTTTTATTGTGTCTGGATTTTGCGTTAAACTTGTTGGGCCAACGGCCGGTGTAACAAGCGCACCATCTTTTTGCTGGTCGCCCGCAGAAACATTCGCATATTGCGCCGATAAAATCGCTGCACATAAACTATTCGTCGTCGCATCCGATTTGCAATACGTCGCGAGCGTCGCGATTGTTTTATTTCCGAGTGTCGTGTTATCGAGCGCAACACACCCTTCCTTCAAACTAACTTTTCCGTTACACGAAGACGCATCGACGTGTGTGTCGTCCATGAAAAAGTACGAACGGCCGGCCGGATGATCGAACGAAACGTCTGCATGGTCGATAAATTCGGTGCATTGGCCAAATTCTGGCTCGCACATGCCGGCCATGCCCGTAAAATTTTTGTCCTTGTTTTTGTAGATGCCGTAAAAATTTCCGCCCGCAACAAAACTGTCGTAGCACGGCTCGTCGCTGCCCGACTTGAACCAGCCCGAGCGCGGCGCGCCTTTGACCTCAACATTTTCGCGATATTCGCACTGTTTTGACGCATCCGGATATTTGAAATAGCGCTGTGTGCCGCCGGAACCCGGAAACGTCGAGCACCACTCATCTTTCACTTCGCATGCCGTCGCTTGATAATTGCCCGGATTATTAATTTTCGTCACTGTCTCGGTTTTGCCTGCCGACACGACAAGACCGAGCGCGCTGCACCCTTGCGCATCCGCCGGACACGATGCGCCTGCATTTGCGATGACATACGTAAACTCGTCACCCGGAACTGTTCGCGTCGCCGTGCCAAATTTAAATTCTTTTTCCGTAATTTCCGGCGTGTTTTGCGTGTTTACAAATTTCTGACATCCGGCTGCTGGCGCGCGACACAAGCTGGTAAAGCCGGTAAGGTATGCGGCGGGAAGTGCGCTGTTATTTTTTGGTTTATACGCCTGACAATTGAGCGCCGGCCCCGCGATTCCATCTCCCAAAACCGGATCACACGATAACGGCGTCGTCCATGAATTGCGCAGAACCGTCACGACCGCAACTTGCTCCTTAACTTTGATATTTTCGATATACAGCCCCGCGCTTGCCACTTTTTGGAACACTAATTTTGCCGCGGTGTCGGCCCACGGCGTTGGCGGCGACGAAACTTCATATCGACGCCATTCCGGACCCGCGACGAGCGGATCTTTGTTGAGCATGAGTTCTGACGGCACGTATGTCGCGCTCGCGAATTTCAAATTAAACGTCCCCTGCCCTTTTGCCCAAAACACAACGTTGTACGTTTTATTTTGCACGAGGCTGATCTGATGATCGGCGGTCGCGTCCGTTAATTTCAAAACCGTGTCGCCGACCGTGATACCTTCTTTTGAAATTTGTCCGCCCGCCCACGTCCCAAGCGCATCAAACGATTCGTTCAAAATAATTTTTGGACTTAACGCCGCGGATCCGTTGTACGCGCGACAACCAACTTCTTGCGGTTTACATTGCGTTGAGCCCGATGGCAAAAATCCATACTCACACGAACCATTTGTTGCATCGAATTTCCCATTGCTGCCCGCGCAATTCGCGGCGTCAGACGAATCTTTTCGAAACGCGACACACGCCGGCGTCGAAACAATTGTTTTCGAAATCAAACGATAAAACGGCTTACCACTTTGATCAAACAGCTCGCGACAGTCAACGTTAAAAAACGGATCCGGTTTGCCGTTGACGATGCGTGCTTTGTATTTTTCCGGCGTACATTCGGCGATCGCAACCGCGAGCAATGCCGGATTTGCGATATCATATTTTGGCGCGCCGTCATTTGCCGTCGTAACCAAATCGTGTTGATGTAATTGATAGCCGGACTGATCCGACCCTTCCCACGAATAAAACACCGCGTGGTTTTTTTCAACCGCGGGGTCGCTACATTTTTGTACGTTCGCAAAATAACCAACCGTGCCGCCGCCCTTTGCCGCAGAATCAATATTTTGATATGCCTCACATCCAACAACTTCTTGCGTACACGATTTTGCAGATGCCGGAATAAACGCTGCTGCCGCGGCTGCGATCGGTTCGGTTTGGGTCGGGGCCTGATAAAACGAGGTATACCCAACGCATTCTTTCGCACACTCGTCATTCCACGCAACAACCGCACCGTTTACATCGCGTGTTGCCATGGTCGCAACGCCCGGAACCGCGTCATCGCTGCTGCCGATCGGTTGATATAAATCGCAGCCAACTTCTTCAACGCCACACGCTTTCGCATATTGATTACACGCAGTCGGGTCGGAATCAAGACCTTTACACCCAAGCCCCGCAGGCGGCAAACGTAAAAATTTCGATTGACCCGCAAGATCTTGCACTTGCGTACATCCGATGTTTTGCGCCGAACAACTTGCGGCTTTTGCGTTAAGATAAACTTTTTGCGCGTTTGCACTTGTGTCAAAAACTCCGGTCGGAAGAAAATCGACGAAATATCCTCGACAGCCGGTGTTTTTGTCGGTGCACGTTCCTGCATCAATCGTCGCGTCAACTAAACTGATCGCGCCGTACGTTGTGTTTTGATAATTTCGGCAACCGGCAAATTGCGCGGGGCATTCCTCTGCGTCAAAACGAAACGTATTTTTCTCACGCAAGCAATACCCGAACGCGCCGGTGCATTGTCCATTCGCGTCTTCTTGCAAACAAGACACCTGATCCGAACAAACTTCTTGACGATTTGGCCCGAGCTCGCTTTGTAATTGTGGGCCGAAAACTTTTGCCTTACAAATATGTTGTGGCATTTTCAAAACCCAATTTGGATCGATCAAGTGGCAAAAGGGATGCGTCGCGTCGCGTTCGGCAACTCCTGTCTTTTCATTGTACTTACAATCATTAAACCCCTTGACCACGTCGCCGAGCGTTGTTTTTCCCGTTCCGTCTGCGCTCGCCGCTGCAATTTCCCATCCAATGGGAATCACGCGCGCTTTGCGCAATTTACTCAAATTGCTGGTGCAATATGCGGTTTTTGCGCAAAGACGGTCTTCATTTTTTGCAGTTTGCGACGGCGGAACCATTTCTTTTTTTGGATCCAATTTCCCCTGTTCAATCGCCTCTTTGACCGTCATTCCTTTGCCCGAGTCAGCCGCCCGAACCGCAGACGCAAACGCCTCATCCATCACACAATTGTCCGGCGCCGCAAATTTGTCGGGGCATGCAACAAAACTGGTGAGCAAATCAAGCCCACCCTCGGAAATTGTTACGGTTTTCACGTCTGAGTATAATGATGTCGCCGCTGAATTGCCATTGGTTTTACCCGCGCCAAACACATTTGCGAGGTTAACGCCGCTTCCATTACCCGTTTTGTTTGATGGCAACGTTCCTTGCCCGCGCTTCAACTTATCAATCAGTTTTTTCGACAACGCATTTGCAAACGTCGTTGCAAAAATCGCCGGAATTGCCTCGGCACCGGACGCTAAAATTCCAGAAAGCTGGCGCTGCTCTTGTTCGGCTTGAAATTTCGCGGTGTTCAGTTTTGCGTCTTCAGCAACTGCTTCGCTCGGTTGTGTGACAGCGCCCGAAATCGGCGCGGTCTGATTTTTATATGATTTTGATGCGAGTCGTTCGAGCTCCGCGGCTTTTTGTTCACGCACGAGCGCTGACATCGCCTGCATTTGCGACGCAACAATTTGATCAATTTCGGAGCCACCGCTCGTTGCCGCTGTACTAAATCGCTTGAGCAATTGATCCGGCGACAAATCGTTGGTTAAATTTTTGTAATTAACGATAACAGAACCCGCATCACATTTTCCGAGCGAGCCCGTTGCCAAAAATTCACCGTTCTGACCATTTTTGTATGCGGAACTTCCATTTTTAAACGGCGGGGTGTTCGCAACTTTATTAAGCGCTCCATACAAACCACCGAGCACACCGAGCGCTGCCGCGGGATCTGCGATACAAAGAAGGTCCGCATTTTTAAAATCTTCTGACATCTGGTCGAGCGTGTCGCCGAGTGCTTTTTCTGATTGCGCTTTGACGTAATCGCCCGTGTTTGCGAGAAACGCAAGCGGGCTTTTCCCACTTCCGCCTTCCCATACCCAATTCGCAACGCCTTCTGCTGCTTCTTTGGCAACTTTCTGACTCACCTGCACGGCGCCGACCACGACAACATTACGAAAAACAACTTTGAGCGCGCGCTGAATATAATCGAGAATTGTTTGTCCTTCGAGGATCGGCGCGGTCACGGCCAACTGTGCACTGGCGATATTTGGAACGATCAACGAAAAAATCAGCGTGCCCGCGACAATCTGGCGACTGAATTGTTGAACGAACTTATGCATACGTTACGTTAAGGAGTGGGAGATGCGGGTTGCGCTGGATTTGGCGATGTCGCCGCCGCCGGAACTTGCTGCTCTTGCTGCGCCTGCAAAATTATTTTTATCAAATCCTCGTTGCTGACACCTACCAACTGCGCTTCCGGCACGCCGCTCTCGATGAGTGCCGTCCGCAGATCTTCCGGTGAAAGTTTGCTCAGGTCCATCGATGGTTTTGATCCTGAATTTGTCGGCTTTGTGGTGAGGGTTGCGGGCGTTGACGATGCATTTGCTTGCGCAACGATCGGATTGAACAGACAGTCTTTTCCTTCAGGACAGGTCGGGCTTGAACCGCGCCGCACTTCGTCACCATCTGCGACGCCGTCTGAATCCGTGTCACGCAAATAGGGACTGCTGTGATATACAAACAGCTCATCGTAATCGGTGAGTCCGTCGCCATCCGTATCAACGTGCTTGAGCGCATCTTCCTGTTTCTCTGCTTTTGCGCTTGGATCAAGCGCGGCAAGCGGATCAGATTTCCCCCGAACGCCATAGGAAAACAGGTGCGATTTGAATTGAAGGAATGTCACCAGAATCACGAGAGCCGTTATACAAATAAGCAGGGCAACTCCGATTCGTTGGCCCGTGTCGAGTTTGCTGTGTGGGTGGAGCTCCGGTTGTTCCATCACAATCACAAATATAATGATCGAGATGTATTATACAGGTTGTCGACTTGTTACGACAAGGCTTTGAACAATGTTATCCACTCTTCGTGCGAAAGTGTTTCGGCACGGCGTGTTAAATTGAGCGGTGCGTCCGTTATTTTTACGCCGAGATTATTCGCAAGCTGTTTGCGTGGATGTGCGTAACCGCGTTTGATGAATGAAAAAAGTTGTTTTTGTTCGTTTGGCGAGAGGCCACGCGCTTGTTCATCGGGTGTGCGCGGCACGATCCGAATAATTGCGGAATCGACTTCGGGCGCTGGAGAAAAAAGTGTGCGCGGAATTGTTGTGATGTATTCGACGCGCGCGAACCATTGCGTGAAGAGTGCGAGTTGGTTGGTGCGCGGCGGCTCAGCGGTGATGCGCTCCGCAACTTCTTTTTGTACGAGTAGACAAATTGTTTGCGGTTTAAATTTTGTTTCGGTAAAGCGCCGGATGATATCACTCGTGAGATGATACGGAATATTTGCGATGAGTTTGTATGGGTGCAGGTCAGCAAGAAAATTTTCGGTTGCGATTTCAAGCACATCACCGTGGATGATTTTGTGCGGCAGTTTTTTTGATAGATTTTTTTCGAGATACTCGGCGAGTTTTTTATCGAATTCGATTGCGGTGACGTCTGCACCCGTCGCGAGTAACGCTTCGGTGAGCGCGCCAAGTCCGGGTCCAATTTCGAGCACGCGATCGCCCGCCGTTATTTCACCCGCTTTGATGATTGCGATGATCGGATCGGGGCTGATCAAAAAATTTTGACCGTTGCCACGCGATGGCGCGAGTTTGAGCGCTTTAATTTTTTCCTGTACCCATGATTTGTTGATCATATCGTGATCGGTCCGACCCGATGAATTATCCACTTCCCTTTTTTAAATTCTGCAATTGTTGATGCGGCGCGTTTTGGAAGTGCGCCCTCGTCGATGACGATGTCCGGTTTTTCTGTGCTATTTTTAAACATGCGCCGCACAGCTGCTGCCGAATAACATGCGGGCTCGCCGGATTTGTTTGCCGACGTTGCAACAATCGGCGCGCCCAGATGCTCACTCATCTCGCGCGCAATTTTATTTTCAGAAACGCGAATTGCGATTGTGCCGTTTCGCGCAATAATTTGCGGCACTAATTTTTTTCGCGCGTGTGCATTCGCCGGCAACACGAGCGTAAGCGGCCCGGGCCACAGCCCCGCCATCACGCGTGCGACTTCTCGACTTCGTGCTGTGCGGGCATCAACAAATTTTTCCACCATTTTTTTATTCGCCGCAATGAGCGTCACGGTTTTTTTCGCATCGCGCCCCTTAATTTTAAAAACTCGCGCAACCGCAGCCGCATCGCGTGCGTCGCAGCCGATCGCGTATGACGTTTCGGTTGGATAGACGAAAACTTTATTTTTCACAATCTTTAACTAACGACTGCTCAATCGCTTTTTTAAGCTCTTTCAAATCCTCGCGAATAGTTTTCCAAACCATTTTTAAATCAACGTCACCATAATCATGAATAATTTTATTACGCATCCCCACAATTTCTTTCCATCGAATTTCCGTCATCTGTGCCATCCGTGCGCGCGACAATCGATGTGCTGCCTCGCCAATAATTCCAAATCGCCGTAAAACTGCGTCCTGATCTTTTTGATCTTTTGAAAATTGTACGAAACTTTTACCTCGCGTGTATGTTTCAATCGCCTCAATGCTTGTTAAAATATCATCGAGGTGTGCACGATCATCAACTTTCATAAACCAACTTCAAATCATCTGCAATATATTTTTTAAATCGTGGCCGCAGTCCTCGGTGACTCACCACATCAACCGGTCGATGTAACTTTTGACACAGCTGATCTTGCAGACCAACGAGCGTCAACAATGAAACTGTTTTTGAAAATTCTACCAGCAAATCAACGTCGCTTTTCGCGTTCGCGTCCCCGCGGCTCATCGAACCAAACACAAAAGTCCGGCGCACCGGATATTTCTTCAATATCGGACGCACGGCACGACGAAGCGCAGCGATTGAAAGTGTTTGTTTTGAACTCATACGTACCCTCACCCTACCATTTCAACACGCAAAAATCAAGCTCTTCTGCTCTTTTCACAACATTTTTCTCAACTGCTCATCCGTAATTTTTGCATCTTCCAAAATTCCTTTGAGCGTATCAATTTTCAAATCACCTGTATGAGCCGTAACAACCGCCATCTTCAACGAGAACTGACAAATAAAGCTGAATCGCCTCCTGTAAATTTTTACGAGTTCCCGCAAGCGAGCGCCCCCACGTGTGACACCCTTTCAAGGCAGGTACATACCCATGGAATCCCTTTTCGTCTGGCTCAATTATTGCTCGATATGTTACGTTCATAGTACCTAAAACATACCAGATAATTCCGTTTACATCAAGCGCTCACGTGTACGCATATAAAATAGTGCGCTCCCCGTTATCGCAAGTACAGTTCCAAATATAAATACGTATTGCAAATCATGCGTTACCATAATTGCCGCAATAAACATGAGCGGAATATCGACCACGCTTTTAATAAGATTTGATAGCGATAAAGTAGTCGCTCGATTAAACGACTTGCTGTGTTTATTCATAACATCAGAAAAAATCGGCCATCGAATATTCTCGAACATGCAGAGTAACCCAAAAGAAATCAGTAGCGTGTACGGAAGATTGAAGTATGAACTACTCGTGAATACTATCAAACTCAAAATCATCAAAAAATTAAGCCAATTAATTTTCGCTGCAGCGCTAAGTTGCGGAAAAATACTGCCGATACGATTAATTGCAAGATATCCAAATAAATTAACTAATGTCCACATTGCACCGATCGCAAATAATGAAATATTATTTTCCAAAAAATATTGCTGATGTACTCGCCACACGATAAAAGCTCCAACAAAAACTATCGTGCGATTTAGAATCATTCTAATGAGCTCCGGATTACGCTTGATTAAATTGCCCGCGTCAAGCAAAATTCCTGCCTCAATCTTTTCAACATCCACTTTATGAGCTGGCTCGATAAGCTTCCACACGAGCGGCAACGCAAATATCGTTGTTATAAATTCAAGACTAACAATCGCCCTAAACTGCCAGTCCAACAAATCTTTCGCAATGAGCACCGCAATTAGTGGTGTCACAATTTTTACCACGCGCTGCGCGGCATAATAATTGCCGAGTTTTTTCAGAGAGTCTTTGTCTCGACCCAATTCTCGCGCCGTGTCATAAATGACTGCATCGTCCGTTCCGGTCATGAACGCATACGAGGCACCCAAAAAAACAATATCGATAATAAATAGAAAAAAATTGTGACTAAAAAAATCAAATATGCTGCTGATAGCAAGAAAAACAACCGCAAGTGCCACTGTTTTTTTGCGCCCCCACTTGTCAGCCATGTAGCTCGACGGAATTTCACAGACCAAATTTGTTACCGCAAACACAACACCGAGCAAAAATATTTCCTTGAACGTCAGCCCACGATGCACATAAAAAATCGAAATTACTACATTCAAAATTTTCGTACTCATGAGCGCCTGAATCCAAAACATGCGCGAAAAATTTTTCTCGAGCTCTGCAGCGCGATTACTCATCTTCATAATCCGGTTCATCACTCGCTGCCCGCGCTTCGTTGCCTTTAATTTTTATCCAGCGCAGATATGCCTCGACAAATGAATCGAGGTCGCCATCCAAAACACCACCCGTGTCGCTCGTCTCAAAACGCGTTCGAATATCCTTCACCATCCGATACGGCGCCAACACGTATGACCGAATTTGATTTCCCCACTCCGCGCTTTTGTGTTCACCGCGCAATTGTTCGCGTTCTTTTTTCTGCTCTTGCAATTGAATCGCCAGCAACCGCGCTTTCAAAATTTTAAACGCCGTTTCTTTGTTCTGCAATTGCGAGCGCTCATTTTGAACGCTGACAATAATTCCGGTCGGAATGTGCACGAGACGAATCGCACTATACGTTGTATTAACCGATTGCCCACCCGCACCTTGCGACGTCATCGTGTCGATGCGCACATCTTTCGGATCAATCACCAAATCCGAATCCTGTTCAATCTGCGGCATGATTTCAACGAGCGCAAACGATGTTTGGCGCAAACCATCCGCGTTAAACGGCGACATCCGCACCAACCGATGCGTTCCGTGCTCGCCTTTCAAATGTCCATACGCAAATCGCCCGTCGATTTCCATCACCACACTTTTGAGCCCCGCTTCCGCGCCCGGCGAATAATCGTCGATCGTCACGCGCCACCCTTTGCGCTCCGCATATCGAATGTACATACGTTGCAACATCGCAGCCCAATCCATCGCCTCAACACCGCCCGTCCCCGCATGAATCGCCATGATAATCGAATTTTCATCGTGACGTTCGCTGAACAACAAATAAAACTCGAGCTTCTGATATTTTTCGTGCAATTCCGTCGCGCGTGTTTCAACTTCGGCGCGCACATCGAGATCGTGTTCAGCGTCCGGCATTTCGCAGAGCGCGATGAGACCCTCGACTTCTGTTTGGATCGCCGCCCACAATTCCAACTCGCGGCCAAGCTCATCATGTTTTTTTGAGACGCGCGCCGCCGTCTCTTGATCTTTCCAAAAATCCGAATTTGACATCTCAACCTCAAGCGCACGAACATCCACGGCCTTGCGGTCGTGGTCAAGTAATTTTCGCGCCTCGTGAATTTGCCCGAGCAGCTCGACAAGCCGTTTTCCCGCGTCGATCATATTGCAGGATTGTAGCGGAATATGCAGAATTTTACAACCATGTTATACTTTTACCACTTCTATGAAAAAATTAACAAACGCATTCGTCACGCTCTCGATCGCCGCATCATTTTTATCAACACAGGTTGCATTTGCTGCAACTCCTGTGAAAAAACCGGTCGTCAAAAAAATAGTTCCCGCAAAAGTAGTTCCCGCAAAAAAACCAGTTGTGACCAAGCCCGTGGTCAAAAAAATAGTTCCTCCGAAAAAGATTGTACCACCACCAAAAAAACCTGTAATAAAACAAAAACTGCCCACCCCAACTCCACCACCAAAACCAGCGCCTTCAGCCGACGCGACACAGGACACCAGCGCGGGATATCAATGGTAAAATAGTTTTGTCACGGGACAATTTTCGTGATCATGCGGCCGTGCGGTGCAAAACCGGCGGCCGTATTCGATAAATAAATATGTCGCGCGAAACCACTGCGACGGCGGAATTATTTTCATTAAATCCTGCTCGATTTTTTCTGGATCATCGAAATTCGTCAGTTCGAAAACACGCGCGAGTCGCCGCACGTGCGTGTCGACCGCAATTCCAACGGCGATGCCAAACGCATTCCCCAAAACAACATTTGCAGTTTTGCGCCCGACGCCCGGCAACGACATCAACTCTTCCATCGTTCGCGGCACGACGCCCCCAAACCGATCGCTCAGCACGCGCGCTGCGGCCAACGTGTTACGCGCCTTCTGATGATAAAATCCGGTCTGAAAAATGTCGCGTTCAAATTCTTGCAACGTCGCACGCAGATAATCGTCGAGCGTTGGATATTTTTTAAAAAGTTTTTCCGTCACCTCATTAACTTTTTTATCCGTGCATTGTGCTGACAACGAAACAGCGACGACTAATTCCCAATGATTCGAAAATCGCAGCATCATCCCCGCGTCCGGAAACAGCCGTTCGAGCTCTGCCAAAATTTTTTTCGCCCGTTCACGCTGCGCTTCAATCATATTTATGCACAGGTGTTGTAGCATGTTTATTGTGTTTTGACAAAATCACGTGCATAATTATGCAAACGCACTTTATTGTATGCACAAACCAACAGGTATTTTTATTGCGACCCTCATCATGTTCGCAACCGGCACGAGCGCGATCGGCTATTCGCTCGCGCAAGATTCTTTCAACGCCGCGCAACCAATCCGCGCGGCGTTTACGCTCGTTCCCGTCAACACCGCGCCGTGGTATTGCGTTTCGGCAAAAGCAGTCGTGAAAGCGTCGGGTGTGGATGGCGCAGCCGGATATAACAATGGAGTTCCTCCGTCAAATGCAGGATACCAACAACCAACGAGATCGGGATATCAACCCGCAAACAGCGTTGGGAGCATTGACCGATTTCCTCAACCAAATTTACAAAGCACCGCATTCAATCCAGATTGGCAAAAATTGTTGCCGCCGTGCCCAACCGGATACAACTTCAATGAAGCGCTTGTTGTCAAAAAATGTTCAGCCGCACTTCAGAAAAAACTTGACGGCAATCCGCTGCCTGCAGAATCAAAAGAGCAATATGTCACCTGCGTGAAGATTTTAAAATCCGCTGTGTGGAACGCAAAAATTTCACAAACAGTTTGTAGCGCATTCTATCTCTACGAAAACGATTGCGCGGCAGCACAAAAAGCAAAGAAAGCATGCCAACCGCTCTCAAAGTATTTGACAACCGCGGGCGTCTCAAAAGCTGACATACCGAAAACACAAAGTGATGCCATCTATCTTTGCAAAGACGTGTATCCAAAACCATAAGCATTGGGCGCTGACCGCTGTATTTTTGTGGTGCAGCGTCGTGTGCGTGGCGTCGGCGCTGTATGTAACCGTTGGCATTAATCGCGGTGATTCGATCGCACTTGCTATAGCGACCATTGTCATTTCGTGTGCGATGTTGAGGAATCAATTGCCCGCGATCCCGCTCGCACGAGAAAATAAAATTTTGCTCTGTAGCGTAATTGCAAGCGACGTTATTCTCGCGTTTGTCGTGTGGCTCACACGATCTGACGCGGCCATGCAATCGCCATGGGAACATGTGCATCCATGGTTTTTTGTCATGTACGCGTGCGTGACCGCCCTGCTTGCCGCGGGCGTGTGGAAAAAAAATCTTTCCCTGCTTGCGCTCGGTGCACTGATCACTCACGTCGGATTATTTTACTCTATCGCACTACTTGCGTTTCGATTTGGCTATGCGTATGATCCGGTGATTCACCAAGCTGCAGAAAATTACGTTGCGCTCCACGGAAAAATTCTGCCGCTCCAGCCGTTTTACATTGGGCAATATGCGATCGTGCCATTTTTCCATTTCGTAACCAGTGCGCCGGTGTGGCTTGTTGACCGATTACTCGTACCGATCCTCGCCAGCATTTCGATTCCAATTCTTGGATACGTCGGATTTGTACACGGTTGGCGTATTCCACGCGATCGCGCGATGTTCGCGACGCTGTGTTTACTCATGTATCCAGCCGCAGAATTCACCTTCACGGTTCCGCACAATCTCACAATTTTGTATGCGATGTGGTGGGTGTTGCTGCTGCCGCTTGCGTTGCGTTCGACAAATGGTCGCGCTGCGATCACCGCTCTTTCGCTCGCTGCCACCATCACCCATCCGCTCATCGGCGTGCCGCTCTTCATCGCATCAATAACGGCAATCATCATACAAAAATTTAATCGCCGCATGATCGCGATCGTTGGGGCGTTTACGATTGGCGCGTCACTTTTTTGTATGCTCGCGTTCTACAGCATGCGTCACGGCGCGTCACCATCT